>NZ_JAFY01000002.1:679429-1019143 GCF_000526375.1 Aminiphilus circumscriptus DSM 16581
ACCTCCTTCAGGGGGGTCACAGTGACATGGGCGTCCTCGAGTGCTTTGCGTATCTTCGCGGCGAGAGCCACCGCCTCGGGGTTGTCCCCGTGAAGGCAGATGGAGTGGGGACGCAGGTGCAGGATCGTGCCGTCCACGGTCTCCAGCGTTCCCTCCGTGGCCATGCGGAGCACCCGGGCGGCGGCCTCGTCGGGGTCCGAGATCACCGCTCCCGGACGATTCCGGGGTGTGAGCGATCCATCCGCTTGGTAGCTCCGATCCGCGAAGGCCTCCGCGGCGAAGGGAATGCCCGCCTTTCGGGCAGCCTCCTCGAAGAGTGAATTTGCCAGCCCGAGGAGAATCAGGCCCTCCGCGGCGTCCCGCACCGCCCAGGCCACGGCCTCCGCGAGGAAAGCGTCCTTAGCGGCCTGGTTGTACATGGCACCGTGAGGTTTGACGTGCTGCAGGGGAACGCCGGCGGCGCGACAGGCTGCGGCGAGACCGCCGATCTGCACCAGACAGTCCGCGTAGACTTCGTCGGGTGTGCAGGCCAGATTCCGTCGTCCGAAGCCCACGAGGTCCGGATAGCCCGGATGGGCTCCCACGGCCACGCCCGCCTCCCGGGCGGCCTTGACGGTGCGGACCATGCAGGAGGGGTCTCCCGCGTGAAAACCGCACGCCACGTTGGCGGAGGTCACGCAGGCCAGGACTTCCCTGTCCATTCCCATCCTCCAGGGACCGAAACTTTCGCCGAGATCGCTGTTCAGGTCAATGCGAGGCATGTGCACAATCACGTCCTTTCCTTTCGGAGGTTCACAGTTCCTGCCAGGAAACGTCGTAACTCTTGCCCTCCACAGTCATCCGCCATGCGCCGGAAGTCGGCGAAACCTGCAAGGGCGCAGCTTTCGGACGGCTCCGGTACGTCGAACGGAGGAGAAGAAGCTCCGCCAGGCGATTCGCCCTCTCCTGCAGCGCCCGGGCCCCTTCCTCCGGGGTAGCCCGGACGAAACGCACGCCCTGGCCTGGCATGCGCTGGGCCAGAACGGCCAGATCCGCCGTGGCCACCACGGCGATCTTCGTGTACCCTCCCGTGGTCTGGCGATCCGCCAGCATCACGATGGGCTTGCCGTGCCCCGGCACCTGAACGGCTCCGAGGGGAATGGCGTCGGAGACGATGTCCGCGCCCTCCCGGTGGGGGATGCTCGGTCCCTCCAGTCGGTAGCCCATGCGATCCGACTGTTCGGAGATCGTGTAAGCGGACTCGAAGAAGAGCCGGAGCCCTTCCTCGGAGAAGGCGTCGTCCTGTGGTCCCGGAACCGCCCGGAGGGGCGCTTCAAGGTCCCGGTGAGGGCGGAGGCGCTCGGGGCAGGAGAAGTCGAACGTCCGTTCCGCAAGCGGAGGCGCCTCGCCGCAGCACAGCAGGTCTCCAGCTTTCAGGTTGCGCCCCTCGAAGCCGCCGATGCGGGCGCGGAGATAGGTGGAGCGGCTGCCCATGACCACGGGAACGTCGATGCCCCCGGAACAGGCGAGATAAGTCCGGCACCCGCCTCCTGCAGTGGAGGTGTCCGACCCCCTGGTTCCGTCGAAGGAGAGCACGTCCCCCTCCCGCACGAAAAGGTTCGTCATCAGGGGCGCCTTTCGTCCGTTCAGAGAGAAGCCCAGATCCGCTCCGGCGACGGCCACGGCGCCCTGCCCTTCCACGAGGAGCGTCGGTCCGAGGACGGTTACCTCCAGCGCGGCGTCGTTCGGAGCATTGCCCGCGAGAATGTTGGCGATCTGGAAGAATTCGGGATCCATGGCTCCCGCCACGGGCATGCCCATGGCCTGGTATCCCCAGCGTCCCAGATCCTGCACGGTGGTGAGGAGTCCCCCCGACCGGACCCTAAGCCGAAGCGCCATGGCTCTTTTCCTCCTTTTTCTCCGTCCTCGGGACGAAGCGTCCCGCTCTGGCCTCGGCTTGAATGGAGAGAAAGGTCTCCTCATCCACAGCTTCGAAGCGGACCCAGTCACCTGCCTCGATGAGGATGGGCGGCGTCCGCAAAGGGTCGAACACGGCGAGAGGAGTTCTGCCGATGAGCTGCCATCCTCCCGGACTGTCGATGGGATAGATTCCAGTTTGCTTTCCCGCGATGCCCACGCTGCCCGCGGGGATGAGTGCTCGGGGATTCTCGAGCCGTGGCGTGGCGAGCGCTTCATCCATGCCGCCCAGATAGGCGAAGCCCGGCGTGAAGCCCAACATGAAACAGTAGAGATCACGTCCGGAATGGCGTGCGATGACCTCTTTTCGGGAAAGGCCCGTGGCGGCGCAGACATTGTCCAGGTCTGGTCCGTAAGCACCGCCGTAACAGACGGGAATGATCACGATCCGTCCTCCCGATTCGGTTGTTTCGCCGCCTTTTCTAAGAGCGAGGCGGAGAGATTCGACCAGATCGGAGCGTTTCAGCCGGAGCGGATCGTAGTAGATCGCCAGGGAGCGGTAGGTGGGAACCGTCTCCACGACGCCCGAAGGCGAGAGGGCCTCCAGGGCTTTCTTCAATGTCTGGACCCGTGCATTCAGCGCTCTGTCCACAGTGGTGCCGAATTCGACGAAGAGACAACTGTCCCCGGCGTCGCAGAGACGTGCGTCTTCGATTTTTTCCAAGAGGATCACCTCGTTTCCGTTGAAGAGGAGCGGAGAACGTCAACTGCCGCTCCTCCCCATTCTACGTCATTGTTCCGTTCAGGTCGGGGCCGTGCTCTCCGCTGTCCCGTCCCGTTTCCTTCCCGATTGTACGCCATTCTACCGGATCAGATCGACGATCTTGCTCAAGGACTGCCATCCCATCCAGGCCGTGAAGGCCACCATGACGTAGCCCGAGGCGGTGAGAAATCTGGGATGGCGGTACAGCTCGCCCACGATGTCCTTGCGGTGGGCGGCGAGCAGCATGGAGAGGAGCGACAGGGGCAGAATGAGTCCGTTGATGGAACCGGCGAAGATCAACAGGTTCACCGGTCTTCCCAACGTGGTGAAAATGGTGGTGGAGGCTACGATGAAGCCGATGATCCACCAGCGCTGATGCGTTTTCACGACCCGGAAGAGGGTCTGCAGGAACGAGATGGAGGTGTAGGAGGCACCTGCCACGGACGTGACGGCGGCGGCCCAGAGGACCACACCGAAAATCTTGTAGCCGATCATGCCCGCTCCGATCTGGAAGGCCGAGGCGGGGGGATTGGACGGGTCGAGCGGTTTGCCCATGGCCACCACGCCGAGGATGGCGAGGAAGAGGAGAAAACGCATGATACCCGTGATGGCGATGCCCTGGACGGAGCCGAAGCTGATCTGCCTTACCTTGTCCACGCCGGTGATGCCCGCGTCGATGATGCGGTGTGCTCCCGAGAAGGTGATGTAGCCGCCCACGGTGCCGCCCACCAGGGTGAGCACGGTCATCCAATCGACGGTGCTTGGAAGGATGGATTCCTTGAGGGCCAAGGCGACGGGCGGCTGGGTCTTGAAGACCATGAAACAGACCAGGGCGATCATGAGGAAGCCGAGGATTTTTGTGAAGGTGTCCATGGTCTTGCCCATTTCCTTGTTCAGGAAGATCAGAATCGCCACTCCGGCGCTGAAGATCGCCCCCAGAGCGAGGGGGGCGCCGAAGAGGACATTCATGCCCAGGGCAGCCCCGGCGATGTTGCCGATGTTGAAGACGAGCCCTCCCAGGGCGACCGCGAAGGCGAGAAAATACCCGAGGCCCGGAATGACCCGGTTCGCCACGTCCTGGGCGCGCATGCCCGAAACGCCGAGAATGCGCCAGATGTTGAGCTGTACCACCACGTCGATGAGAATGCTCGCGAGAATGGCGAAGGCGAAGGCGGCCTTGAGCTTGTCCGTGAAGACCGCCGTCTGGGTGAGAAAACCTGGGCCGATGGCCGAGGTGGCCATCAGGAAGGCCGCGCCCAGAAGGACGCTCAGCATTTCCTTGCGGGATGCCACGGCATCCCCGATGGAGCCGGGTTGGGATGGGGTAGTGCGGGTCGGATCGGACATGAGGAACACCTCCGGAAAAAGATGATAGAACTCCTGCCCGATATACAAGCAAAAAAGTTGCCGATTTCGGAAAAAACAGTGCCGAACTCCGCTTCGGAGGAGAATATCCCTGCAACGACGGAGACGACACGAAATGCGCCCTTTCTTCGGAAGCGTCGGAATGCAAGGAGAACAGGACTTCCTTCGGGAAAAACGTGCGCGGAAGGGCCGAGGCTGTGCGCTCAGGCGCGCTTTCTTCGGGGCAAGCCCAGTTCCCGCCTATGCCAGGTCACTGTGCGGGGTGGAACGCCCAGTTCCCGTGCGAGAGCGGCGTCGCTCTTTCCCTCTTCCCATCCGCGTCGGATGGCGCCCCGAAGGGCCGCGACGGTCAGGTCCGGACGGGCTGCCGTGCCTCGGGCGAGAAGCGCTGCAAGAAGGAGTGTTCCCCGGGGCGTGGAGGCCCATGTGGAGGAAGCGGTGCGCTGCACCGTAGAGGGAGCCAGACCGGACAGGGACGCCGCCTCGGAGAGCGTCATCGGCTCCGGTGTATCGACCTCGCCCCGGAGAAACCGTTCCTGTCTTTCTCCGAGAAGAAATCCAAGGCGCAGTTTCGTGCGGTACCGTGCGGCGAGGGCGCCGAGGGCGGATCGGGTGCAGCGGGGAAGTGATGCCGTCTTCCCCGTCGCCGCTCTCGCCATGCCCATGTCCAGGGTCAGGCGGGGCAGGTTTTCCCGCAGAAGCCGCACGGAAAGCGTTCCCTTCCGATCGAAGCGGAGTTCCAGCTCGGGAAGGATGAAGTGGGGGCGGCAAAAGGAGCTGCCGGGATGCGGGTCAAGGCGCCGCAAGATTCCGAGGGCTTCCTCGATGCGTTTTTTCTCCCATCCCAGGCGCTTTTGCAGGGAATGCCAGTCCCGTCGCTCCAGCTCCTCCCGCCCGAAGCGCAGCAGAAGGGGCGGGTCCGAAGCGCCTGGAAACGTGCGACGGAGCTGCAGCAGAAGGCATTCCGCAAGGTCCGGGGCGAAGAGCCCCGGAGGTTCCACCGTCTCGCGAAGACGGAGGAGAAGTGCTTCAAAATCCTTTTGGTTCACTCCGAGCGTTCTCGCCAGTTCCTCCGGCGGTGCGGCGAGATATCCCCGACCGTCCAGACAGAGGGAGAGCTTTTCCGCGGCATTTTCTCCGAGAATGTCCGCTTCGGGAATCAGCGGCAGTTGCAGGGCGAGATGCTCTTCGAGGGTTGTCGGTGCGGCGAGATGTTCCCAGAACTCCTCGTCGTGGAGGTGCTCGTCCTGGATGGACGCCGCGGAAGGAGGAAGGACCGAGAGGAGCGGATCCTCTCCGATCAGGTTTTCCAGCGCGGCGGCGAGATCGCCCGCCGGAGTGGTCAGGAGAGCGAGACGTCCCAGGAGCAGCGGCAGGGGAAGAAGGGTCAGTTTCGGTGCCGCGTCGAGCCGGAGTACTACTCCTCTGGAAGCGGGCACGGTCACACCAGGTGGTGTTTCTGAAGCTTCCGCAACAAGGCGTAGCGGGAGATGCCGAGACTCGCCGCGGCTTTCGTGCGGTTGCCCTCGTGTTCCGCCAGAACGTTTTTCAGGATGGTCCGCTCCCCCGCCACAAGGCGGTCCTGAAGGGAGCCCGTTTCCTCGGCGCCGTAGGGCTCCCGGGAGAGGGCTTCCACCATCTCCGCCGGGAGGTCGCAGAGGCGGATGTCCGTCTCTGCGGGGTTTTTCAGGATGCAGATACGCTCCAGGAGATTGCGGAGTTCCCGCACGTTTCCGGGCCAGGAGTAGCGGAGGAAAACCTCCTGCACGTCGGGGGTGAGGCCGCGAAGCGTTCCGCCCCGTTTCCGGTTGAACTCCGCGAGAAAGGTCTCGGCCAGGAGAAGCACGTCCCGTCCCCGCTCCCGAAGAGGAGGGAGTGAAAGAGGAATGGTGGCGATGCGGTAGTAGAGATCCTGCCGGAAGGTCCCCTTTTCCACCCGTTCCCGGAGATCCGCCGCAGTGGCGCAGATCACACGAAGGGAGACCTTCCGCTCCCGGGTCGCTCCGAGGGGGCGCACCGTGCGGTCGTCCAGGAAACGCAGGAGTTTTCCCTGCAAAGCCTGGGGGAGGTCGGCGATCTCGTCCAGGAAGAGCGTGCCGCCGTCGGCGCTCTCGATGAGCCCGATTCGGTCCTGGGAGGCTCCCGTGTAGGCTCCCCTGCGAGAGCCGAAGAGTTCCACCTCCAGGAGAGACTCCGGAATGGCGGCGCAGTTCAGGGCGATGAAATCCCCGGAGTCGTCCGAGACGTGGGCAATCAGGCGGGCGAGCACCTCCTTTCCCGTGCCGCTCTCTCCCGAGAGAAGTACGTTCACGTCCCGGTGTTCCGCGATGCGTTCCACCGTGTCCCGGAGAGTTTCCAAGGCGGGGCAGTCCCCCACGAGGGGAACGGTCTTGTCCCGCTGCAGCCTCGAAATGCGGCGCTTCAGCAGAATCGACTCCGCCGCCCGGGCGACGAGATTCGTCACCGCTTCGAGGGGAAAGGGTTTGTCGAGGAAATCGTAGGCACCCTCCTGGATTGCCCGAACGATGGTGGGAGAGTCGCCGTAGGCGGTCATCACCACCACCTTCGCGTCGTTTTTAGTCCGGAGGATGGAGGGGAGCGCCCCGATGCCGTCCCCGTCGGGAAGGCGCACATCCAGAAGGACCACATCGGGGGACCGTTCCTGCAAAAGCCGCTCCAGATCGGCGAGGGAGTAGGCCGAGGCGACCTCGTATCCCTCCTTTTCGAGAGCCACCGCCAATCCTCTGTTCAGGTTCTTTTCGTCGTCCACGATCCAGACTTCCATGACGTCATCGCTCCTTATCCTGTTCGGCGGTGGCGGGGAGGACCACCGTGAAGGTTGTCCCCTCCGGGGAGGTATCCACCGACACGGTTCCTCCGTGTCCTCCGACGATCCGGTGCACGATGGAAAGTCCCAGACCCGTTCCTTCCGGGCGGGTGGTGAAGAAGGGGTCGAAGATCCGCTCGAGCAGCTCCGCGGGAATTCCCGTTCCCTCGTCGGTGACGGAAAGGGCGATTCCGTTTTTGTGCCGGAATGCCCGGAGGATGACCCGTCCACCTCCGGGCTGGGCGCTCACGGCGTTCAGCGTCAGGTTGAGCAACACCTGTTTCAGCTGTTGCGCGTCCCCCCAGAGGGAGGGGCAATCCGCTTCCACCTCCCGGAGCAGTCGGATGTTCGCGGCGCTGCAGGAGGAGGCGGTCATCTGCTCCGTCCAGACGAGGAGTTCCCCCGGATCCACCGGGCCGAAAAGCGGTGTTCCCGGTCGTGCGTAGGTCAGAAGCTGGGAGACGGTCTGATTCAGTCGGTCCACTTCGCTGCCGAGCACCGCCAGATGTTCGGCGTCCCGGGGGGAGATACTGTTCCGCAGCAGATCCAGGCGAATGCGCATGCTGGCCAGGGGGTTCTTCACCTCGTGGGCCACCGCGGCGGCGACGGAGCCCAGGGCCGCGAGGCGTTCCACCCGCGCCGCCTCTTTCTGGAAATTCTGCCATTGTTGCAGATTGTCCACCATCTCGTTGAACGCCTCGTGCAGCGCCTCCAGTTCGTAGGGACTTCGGGAAAGCGGGGGAAGGCGCACCCAGCGGCCGGAGCGCATCTGTTCGCACCCCCAGGCGAGAATCTTCATGGGGCGGGTCAGGCTATAGGCCAGAAACACCGCAAGCTCCACGGCGACGAGAAATCCGATGAGTCCCACCACGAGGACATAACGCTGATGATAGACAAGAGCGGTGAGAATCGCCGTCCGGTCCAGGGAAAAGCGGCGGACCATGCCGTCGGCGCTTTTGATCTCCTCCCCCGGCTGCTCCGGAGACACCTCTCGCCAGGAAGGGGCCAGGGTCTGAAGAAGAACCTCCGTCCGGTCGGCGCGGAGATTTTCCGCGGCGGAGCGGGTGTTGTCGAAAAGAATGCGGGCCTCCTGGACGCGCTCCAGAAATCCCTGGGTCAGGGCTGTTCCCACGGTGAGGCTCGTCAGTCCGATGGCCGCCGCCATGAGCAGCGCCTTGATGCGCGTTTCCGTGCTCCATGACCGAGGGCGCCTCATCGCAGACTCCTCCAGGGGCTGAAATAGAGTAGTCCCTCCAGGGCCAGGGCGGGCAGCAGGGCCAGCTCCGGGAGAATTCCGAGGACGACCGTGAGGAACAGGTGGAGCAGAAGCGCCGCGGCGAGAGGAAAGAACAGCTCTTTCCTGCGGGGTCTCCGGATCACGTAGAGGGGGAGGAAAAAGCAGATGGCCACGACGGTCCAACTGTAGCGTCCGATGAGCAGGATCCCCGGCAGGCGGAGTTGGCTCAGAAAGAGCGCCACCGTTGCGATGAACGCAATGGCCAGACGGTTTTTGAAGAGGAACCGATCCTCCGCGACGAGATCCGCCCGTCCGCGTCCCTCCCGGGGAGAGAGATCGTAACAGAGGGAGCACGCGGCGAGGAGGAGCTGTGAGTTCGCGGTGCTCACCGCCGAGGCCAGCACCGCCAGAAAAAGCCCGAGGGCGGGAAGAGGCGGGAGCACGCTCTGGACGAGATCCGTGAAGGCCAGTTCGTCGCTGGGAGCCGAAACCCCCGGGAGAAGGACGAAGGAAGCAAGGCCGATGATCGTGAGTCCCACGTAGATGCTCCCGATGATGAGGGCCGAGAGCGCCAGGGTCGTGTAGGCGTCACGGGCGGTTCGGGCCGAGAGGAGACGGATGGCGTACTGGGGGTTCGCCGCCACGCCCAGCCCCCAGGAGAGCATCATGAGCAGCGTCACGAGGGGGCTCCATTCCTGATTCCAGGGATGCAGCATGGCCGGTGCGGTCTGTCGGAGCGCCTCGTGCACCGCCGAAAACGACCCCGCCCTGTTCAGGAGCGTCAGAGCCGCCAGTGCCACTCCTCCGGTGATGATGGCCAGATTCAGGACATCGCTCTTGGCCACCGAGGGAAGGCCGCCGAAGGTGGTGTAGAGGACGAAGAGGTAGACCAGCGACGAGGCCAGCAGGATCTTGATGTCCAGAAGCGCCCCCACGATTGTTCCGAAGGCCCGGAACTGGATGACGATGTAGAACGTATAGGCTCCCAGGAGGGACAGGGCGGAGAGAACGCGCAGACGCGGGTCTTCGAAGGTGTCGCCCAGCCATTGGGGAAGCGAGAGTGCCCGGCTCATCCGGAGTTTGCGGACGAGAAAGGGCATGAGGACCAGTCCGATGAGCCAGCCGTTGACGCTGCCGGTGAAGGCCACGTAGCCGTCCGTGTAGAGCCACATGGTGTATCCGAGGATGGACGCGGCGCTCATCCAGGTGGCGACGAAGGTTCCCACCATGGGGCCCGGACGGAGCCTGTTGCCCCCCACGTAGAAGAGCCGACGGTCCTCCTTCCAGGAAAAGGCCTGTCCCGCGAGAAAGACGAGGGCCAGGGTGTAGGCGCCGAAGGCGCACAGCTGCAGCAGCAGAACAGGCATCACCGGCGCCTCCTCCGGAGAAAGAGGCAGAGGGCGACTGGTGCCAGGACGAGGAGGGCGAAGAGCCCCCAGTCCACGAACAGAAACGAAGAGAGTGAGAACGAATCCGGAATCGTCAAAGCGTCGTCGGGCTCCCTTGCGTTGAAATGGGTGACGGCGCGAGTTTTCGCCGGTCCCCTGAAGAGGCGGCCTGTCGGAACGGAGGCGTTTTTTCCCGGGGGTCGGTTTTTCCGCGCGGACACCGCCGTCATTGTACCATCCGGTGGATTGTGGCATCATGGCGGCAAAGTACGGAACGGGGAGGGATGCTTCGTGTTCACGCTCACCGCGGAGGAACTCCGTAACATGGCCATCGCGCTGGAGGAGACGGGGGCGAAGTTCTATCGCAACGCCGCCGGACTGCTTTCGCCAGGTCCGCTTGCGGACCTGTTCAACCGTCTCGCGGACTGGGAGGACCGGCACAGAGACTTTTTTTACGAACTCGGCTTCGACACGGAGGCAGGAGAGTTCGTCATCACCGATCCCGACGAGGAGACCGCGGCGTATCTTCGGGTTCTTGCAGGATCGCGGGTTTTCTCGGCGGAACCGAAGTGCCTTTCCGGCGACGCTCCGACCCGCAGGGACATTCTTCAGGACGCCCTGGACCGGGAGAAGGAGAGCGTCGTCTTCTACTCGAGCCTCCGACAGGTCGTCACCTCCTATCGGGGAAAGGAGATGCTGGAGCGCATCACCCGGGAGGAGCTCCATCATCTCCAGGTGCTCGCCCGGGAGCTTGAGGCGTCGTCCTGATCCTGTGCGGTGCCGAAGCGCGAAGATGGAGAACGAGGAGGAACGTGCATGACGGAAATCTTTCGACGTACCACCCTGAGCCGCACCGCCGATGCCGAGCCCGTGCGCATCGCCTATCTGGAGAAGGGGCGACCCGAGCCGGGAACGCCCTCCTTCGTTGTGGCGCCGGGAATCTGGGAGCCCGCGGAGCGTGCTCTGCCGCTTCTGGAGGCTGTGGATGGCCATGCCGTGGCGGTGAGTTTTCGCGGGCGGGGTGACAGCGACACCCCGCGCCGCGGTTACGACCTGGAACATCACCTGGGTGATCTCGAGGCGGTGGTGGACGCCTCCGGAGCGGAGTGCCTGTGTCTTCTCGGATTTTCCCGGGGTGTCGGCTATGCGCTCGGCTATGCGGCGCGTCACCGCTCCCGGGTGGCGGGGATGGTTCTGGTCGATTCCAAGGCCCGGCACAGTGCGCCTCAACCCGGCACTGCGGACATGTGGAAGGGACGAACCCATCTCGGGCGCCCCATTCCGGAGTTCATTCGGGGAATCGCGCTGGACGGCATGGAACGGGAATCCCGGGAGGTCCTTTTCTGGGACGAGCTGCCTCTCCTCGACGTCCCCGTTCTTGTTCTGCGGGGAACCTGGCGGGAGAGTCCCATTCCCTCGAACGTGAGCGAAGAGGATGCGTCCCGCTACGAGAGACTGCTTCGCTTCGGAGAGGTCATCGAGTTCGAGCGCTCGGGGCACATGATTCCCGACGAGGAACCCGAACGTTACGCGGCGACGGTGAAACGTTTCTTTCACGCCCTGAGGAAGAAATGCGTTTTCTGAAGAAGAGGACATTGCTGAAGGCGGTTTTTCGTTCCCCGGAGCCGCTCTCCGGGACCGTTTTGATGCCGTTTTCCGATTTTTTCCGGCTCCGGGCTTCTCTCAGAAGTATGCGAGAAGGAGCTGTTTTCGCCCCACAGCGGGGATGTTCCGTAAAAGGAGTGACGAGGCCGCGGAGGGATTCCTCCGCGGCCTCGTCACTCCTTCGGGGCATTGCCCCAGGGTCCGTTCACCTGGGGAGGAATTTCTCGACGATCCGCACCAGGTCCTCGATGGCGACGGCGCCTGCCGTCCAGGTGAGGCAGGTGTTGTCCGCATCGGCCAGGATCATGTAGGGGACGGTGCTCACGCGGAAATCGTAGACGGCGGAACCGTCCGCGTCGAGGCATTCCACGGTCGTCCCGAGTCCCGCGGCGACTTCCCTCCATGCGGCGCCCCCCAACTGGGCTTTCAGGTCCTTTTCCTCGTACCAGGGAGTGACGCTGACGATGGTGAGGAGATCCGTGCCGAAACGTTCCCGGAGCACGGGAAGGAGCCGGAGTTCCTTCAGACAGACAGGGCAGTCGGTTTTCCAGAAGACATAGAGCGTGAGCGGTGTCTCGCTCAGCGTGGAAATCCGCTTCGTCGTTCCGTCGGCCTTGACGAAGACGCGGGTACGCGGAAGACGCTCCCCCACGTTGACCACCTTGCCCACAAGGCGGGGAAGCTGCTCCGCCTCGCAGATCCTTTCCGTCTCGGTTGCCGGAGATGTCGCTGCGAAAGAGAGCGTTTGCGCGCTCGGAAGGAGAAGGCCACAGAGCAGCACAAACACGAACAGAAGCGAAGCCGTTCCATTGTGGTGGCGAGAGAGTATGGCCTCGCCGTGGGCGGTGGATTCGTGTCGAACGGGCATAGTGGAAACATTCCTCCTCAATATCGAAGTGATGCCGAGTACTTTGTTCCAGAGGCAATCGCGTGCACTACACGCTGTCCACAAAGGGAACCCGGGCAAAACTTCCGGAGTACGTATGCTTCTCTCGGCGCATTCCCGGAAAGTGCCGGTGCCGCCGGTGCGACGTAGCGTTGCATCGGCGAAGTTTCCTTGTATGCCCTCCGTTCGGTCTTTTCCGGAAGTGTTCTGTTTTCGCCTATCCGTCGCGGCAGCAGTCGATAAAGGCTTTCACGAGCCGGGTGATGCCCGAGGTGGCTTTCCCGGTGGCATTTCCGGTCCGTCCCGACGAGATGCTCCCGGCGGAGGCGGTGCTGAAGGCGACTTTGTCGATGACGCCGGGAATGAATTCCTCGGCGCTTCTCGGGGAGGAACTCCGGGGTGTCTTCGTCTCCCTGGGCTGGGTGGAGGTTGCTCTTCCCGAACCGGTCACCTCCGCCTCTTCCGGGGCGTCTCCCGTGAAGGTCCAGAAGAGGGACCAGAGCGTGAAGGCCTTGTCGATGAGATCCCGCGATGCCGCTTCCTTGCCGTCGGCCTGTCGCTTGTTGGCCACTTCGAGCAATCTCATGGACGAGGCGAGGAGATGCTTCGAGATGCACCATCCCTCGCCGTTGCCCTCGCGAACGAGCTGTTTCATGAGGTCCCGCCGCATGTCCCGGATCTCCGGAAGCAGTTCCAGAAAGGCCTGGTCGTCCGTCCTGGCGTAGCTGCAGGCGAGATGTTCCTCGATGGAGATGAGGTTCATGAGAGCGAAGGAGAGATCCTCACCCGCGGAGAGATCGACGAACCCCTGCCTGTGAAGGACCACGGCGAGCCGCTCCGCCCAGGCCGAAGAGGGAGATTCCTCCTCCGGGACATTTCCCCCGGGAAGATTTTCGGCGAGAGGAAGGGGGGTTTCCGTTTCGGAAAGATCCGAGAGACGCTGTTCCTGTGTCATGGACGACAACTCCTTCTTCGTTTTCCTGCGGACAAGGGCGGCGGAGGGGTCTGTTTCCGCAGGTCGGAGATCAGAGATAGGTATCCGCCAGGGCTGCGACGATTCCCGCGCCCACGAGAGCTCCCACGGTGACGAGAACGGACTGGTAGGGGATGAGGGTGTGCCCTGTCACACGTTTCTGGGCCTTGCTCAACATGAGGGCGACGAAGAGCAGCACGCCGCCGAACCAGCCCCAGACGGAAACCGTGGCGAAGAAGCCGAGGCTGAGGAAGGCGTCAAACGAGGCGAGGCTGCCGGGGTAGGTGAGGAGAACATTGTTGAGGAGCACGAAGAGAAAGCTCAGCGCGACGGGGCGGTAGGGAAAGCGGTACCGCTTGGTGGCGTAATGCATCCAGAGGGCGAAGACGACGGAAATGGCTCCGCTGGTGGCGCCCACCACAGACATGCCCAGTCCGAAGGTCCTTGCGAGGAAGAGGCCCGCTCCGGCGGTGATGAAACAGAGAGGGCACGTGGCCTCGGCGGGAGGAGCGGAGAAAAAAACGCCCAGCGAGAGAAGGAGCGGTGTGAGAACGACGGCACGTCGCACTGCCGGTGTTGCTGATCGGAGTCGTGGAGAACCTGCCATGGATCTGTTCCTCCCCGTGTCGGGTTTTCGTCTCGACCGGAAATCCGGCCAAGAAAGGACGACATCCTTCATATTGTCTCCCTGAATGCGTGAGGAGTAAAGACCGCAAAGCGTGAGGATATGCACACTCTCACCTCTGGTCGATTTCGCCAAGCCTAATTCATGGTACCATGAGAGCGGAGAAACGGCTATCCGCGGTGTTGCGCCGAGGTGCAATCGTTGCGAGACGGCGTGAGGGTCGTCTTTTTTCGCTTTTTGGTGTGCCGAGGAAGGAGTTTCTCGTCAAAATGCGCGTGTTTTTTCTGGCGGAAAAGACATGGTGCGCGTATACTGCTCTGGAAAGAACGAAACGGGGCGACGACCGTATTGGTGGGCAGGCCCGATGGCGTCGTCGCGAGAAAGGGTGATAGGGTTATGGCACGGAAGTTTTTTCTGTTTTTGATGATCCTGAGTGTTTCCGTCGTTCTCGTCTCCGGAGCCTTCGCCGACTGCAATTGCGAGGGGAGCGACACGGAGGGCGGTGGGAATCGTGATGCTGCGGCGCTCGGGGGTTTCTCCGTCCTTCAGGACGGCATGAAGCTTCTCGGCGCGGGAAACTTCGTCGAGGCGGGAAAGGCTCTCGAGAAATCCCTGGCGGCGATGGACCCCAAGCTTCGGGGTGATGCGCTGCGCCTGCTCCTCTTCGCCGATCTCGGTGCCGGGGAGTACGACCGGGGAAAGGCGCGCCTGGAGGAACTGCTCTCCAGGTACGGCGATGCCCGTTCTCTTCTCGTCGGCGACGGCGAGCGGGTGCGCGGTGCGGCGGTACTCCGCTTCGTGGAGGTTGCGGCGGAGAGAGGGAACGTGGCGGACATCGACGCGGTGCGGGAAGCCCTCGGACCTGCCCTCAAGCTCGATTGGGTCACTGTGGTGGACGCAACGGGACATGCGGGAGGGCGGACAAAGCTCTTCGTTCCCGTGGAGTTCGCCCGTGCCCAGGCATTGGCTGCGTCGGGGCGGAACGCCGAGGCGGCGGAGAGTCTCCAACGGCTTTCCTTCAGCTCCGGACGGGTCCTTTGGAAAGGACGGGTTCTCGATCTGGACGAGGCGGTGGAGGAACTGCGACGCACCATGGCCGGCTGAGGCCCGGGCGGAAGGACGCAAGACGAAACGGCGACCGTCTTTGGGCAGCGGCCTGCCCTGAAGAAAACGCCGCGAGAGATGCGCGGAGGCCTTGCGGAGCAGGAAGGAAGCGGTGTCCGGCAACCCTCTCCGGAAGGCTTTCGGGACCGGGATGCGACGCAAGGCTTTTTCGGAGATGCCACGTGGCGTATGGATGGAAACATCGGGATCGGACGAAGCGGAACGGATGAAAGAGGCAAAGGCCGGATCGTGAAAAAGCGCTTCGGTCGCCCGGGGTTCTCCCTCGGGTGGCCGAAGCGCTTCGTTGTCTGCCCTTGGTCAGACCTCCTGCGTCAGGTCGTGCATGAGGTCCTTGGTACGCTCGTAGAGGTCCCGATAGATGCGGTGCGCCCTGTCGTAGAGCGGTTTCGGCGCAGGGTCCGGGGCGACCGTCTCGAGGCGCCGCACCCAGCGGGAAATGTCGCTGTAGGACGCGAAGAGCCCCGTGCCGAGTCCCGCGAGAAAGGCGTCGCCGTAGGAAGCTCCGAGCGTGACGGCGGGAACGAGCTGCGCCCTCCCGGCAATGTCGCTCACCATCTGGAGCCATGGGCGGTTCTTCGTTCCGCCTCCCACGGCGCGCACCTCGAGCGGCGCGGCGTCGATCTCGTCCAGCACGTCGAAGTGGTGGCGGATACCGTGCCCGACTCCTTCCAGCACTGCCCGATAGAGGTGTTCCCGGGTGTGGGAAAGCGTGAGGCCGAAGAAGACGCCCCGTGCCTGGGGATCGTTGAGGGGCGTTCGTTCGCCGCTGAAGTAGGGGAGCACCACCAGTCCCTCCGCACCGGGAGGGATCGCTGCGGCCAGGGCGGCAAGACGGCCGTAGGCGCTCTCGCCGCCTTTCGCCTCGGCCTCCACGAGTTCCCGGGCGAGCATGTCCCGGAACCAGCGGGTGAGAACCCCTGTGGTGGCCATGCCCGCCATGATCGCCGACGTGCCGGGGAAGAGATAGGGAGCTGACCAGAGGCGACGGTCCCGGACGGGACGGTCCACCACCTGGATGTAGAACATGGTGGAGCCGTACATGAGCATGGCCTGCCCCGGCGCGGTGACGCCAGCGCTCACCGCCTCCGCCGCCGCGTCGATGGTGCCGACGATCACGGGCGTTCCTGTCGCGAGCCCCGTGGCCGCCTCGGCCTCCGGGGTGATCCTTCCGGCGATCTCCGACGTCCAGGCGATGTCGGGAAGGCGCTCCGGCTCGATGATGCCCTCGCAGAGATCCTTTCCCCAGGTGCCCGCGGCCATGTCGTAGAGGGGGACGAAGCAGGAGGCGCTGTAGTGGTCCAGCATACACCGTCCCGTGAGGCGTGCGCAGAGGAACGTGGTGGCCGCCACGATCTTCGCCGCCTTGGCGTAACATTCGGGCTCGTGTTTTCGAAGCCAGAGGATCTTGGGTCCCACGGACTGGGAGGAAAGGGCGTTTCCCGTCCGGGCGAAGATGGTCTCCGTGCCCATCCGGGCATCGAGTTCGCGGATCTCCTCCACGGCCCTGGTGTCGATGCCGTAGAGCACGGCATTGCGCAGGGGGCGGCACGCCTCGTCCACGGGAAGCATCACCGGGCCGATGGCGCTGCACCCCACGGCGGCGATGCGCTCCGGGGCGATGCGGGAGGTCTCCAGAAGTTCCCGGGTGATGGCGCAGAAATCGCCCCACCAGGCCCGTTCCGCGTCGTGCTCTGCCCATCCCTGGCGGGGGAGGAGCAGTTCATGGGGGCGAACCGCCGTGGCCACCACGTCGCCCGCCAGGGTGACGAGCACTCCCTTCGATTCGTAGGTGCCGATGTCCACGCCGAGAAGATAGCGCTCTTCCATGGCAATCCCTCCCGCCTACCGGCGCAGGTCCGTTTCGGGGCCCCAGGAGAAAAGCAGCCCCTCCAGAAGATCCGAAAGTCCCTCCAGATCGCGAAGGTCGCAGAGTTCCACCGGGGAATGGGTGTACCGGGCGGGAAAGCTCAACTCCAGTGGAGCGACGCCCCGTCCCACGAGCTGCACGTAGGAAAGGTCCGTGAGCAGTCCCCCCGTGGCGTTACGCTGCAGGGGAATGCCCGCCGCAGCCGCCACGTCCCGGGTGGAGCGCACCAGGGCGGGGTGGGGAAGAACTCCGTTCAGCGTCCCCCGTCCGTGGAAGCTGTACATGCCGAGCACGGGGCCTCCGCCGAGTGCCGCCTCCGTGCGGTCTTTCAGGTCCGGCGTGTCTCCCGACACCACCACGTCGAGGGCGATGGCGATGTCCGGGCGGATCTGCTCCGCCGCCACCATGGCCCCTCGGAGGTTGAATTCCTCCTGGACCGTACCCACGATGAAGACCGTGCAGCGGTGAGGTTTCTTGCGCAGACGGCGGGCGGTCTCCACGAGGACGGCACAGCCCCCCCGGTTGTCCACGGTCGTGCCTGCCACCCGATGTTCTCCCAGAAGGTCGAAACGGGGGCGGTAGACCACGGGGCACCCCACCTGCACTCCCCGGGCGACGGCTTCCTCCCGGGAGGAAAACCCCAGATCGAGGAAGAGCGCGCCGTAGGGTGTGACCGAGTTCTTTTCCTCCTGGGGCGTGGCGTGGTGGGCCTTGGGGCCGATCACGCCGGGAAGAAGTTCGCCTGCCTCCGTCTCGAGGAGCATGGGAGTTCCGGGGAGCACCTTTTCCGGAACGCCCCCGAGGCGCTCCAACCGCACGAATCCTCCATCGTCGATCTTTCGCACCACCATGCCGAGCTGGTCCATGTGGGCGAAGAGCATCACCCGGGGCGCCTTTGCGTCCGTGCCGTCGAAACGGGCGATCACGTTGCCCGGGCGGTCCGTCTCGACCTGGTCCGCAAGAGAGCCGAACGCGTTTTCCATGAGGCGCATCATGCGCTCTTCCCGGCCTGACAGGGCAGGGGTGAGCATCATGGTGCGCAGCGAATCCCGCAAGGTCACCGTCGCGGATGTCATCGACGCTCCTCCGTTTCTCCGCCCGCCTGCGGGGCGGTCCCATTCTTTCGTCCCTGCGTTTTCCGGGATGCGCGGTCTCCCAGAACGTTCAGGGCCATCACCACGAGGAGCAGCGCCCCCCAGACGAATTCCTTGGAAAAATTGCTGAACCGGAGCATGGCGAAACCGCTGGAGAGAAACTGCAGCGAGAGAATAGCCAGCACGAGTCCCGCCATGGAGCCGAAGCCTCCCGCCACGTTGGTGCCGCCCAGGACGGCCACGAGAATGGCCTGCAGGGTGTAGGAGACGCCGTAGTCCGCCTTGGCCGAATTGGTCCGGGCGAACATGACGAGTCCCGCGGAGGCACAGAGAACACCGCTGAGCATATAGGTTTTCACGAGGATCGCCGCGTTGTCCAGCCCGGCGAATCGTGCGGCCGTGGGATTCGTTCCCACCAGATAGAGGGAGAAGCCGAAGGAGGTACGGCGCAGGAGCACTCCCACGAGAAGCACCGCCGCGGCGAAGAGCACCAGGGGGACGGGCACGGAGAAGAGATAGCCGTTGCCGAGGATGAGAAAGGCGTCGGGAAAGCCGTAGAGGGCGGTCCCTCGGGTGAGAACGATGGCGAGACCCGAGAAAAGCTGCATGGTACCCAGCGTTGCGAGGATGGGAGGAATGCCCACCCTGGTCACGAGGAGTCCGTTCAAGAGACCGCACCCCGCTCCGACGGCGAGGGAGATGCCCATGGAAACCGCCACGACGAGCGCCGCCCAGGTTCCTCCGCTTCCCTCGGGAGCGTAATGCAGCAGGAACTGACTTGCAAGAATTCCCGAGAGGTTGGCGATTCCCACGGCGGAGAGGTCGATCCCTCCGGAGATCATGGCCGCCATCATGGCGATGGAGAGGAGCCCGATTTCGGGAATCTGGAAGGACATGGAGGCGAAGTTCCGAACGCTGAGAAAACGTCCGGGAACGAGGAAACTCAGTGCGGCGAAGATGACCGCCGTCACCAGGAGCAGGCGCCACAGGCCGTTTTCGTCCCGAAGAAAGCGCAGCGGTATCTTCATGGCCGTTCCTCCTCTCCGGCGTGGGGTCGCTTTCTCGTTCGGGCGAGAAGAATGGGTGCCGCGGTGCCCGCGAGGAGGAGAAGGCCCACGGCCACGCGCTGCCAGTAGGAGGGGACACCGAGGAGAATCAGACTGTTGTTCATGATGACCACCAGTCCCACCCCCAGAAGCGTTCCCGGCACCGAGCCGTGTCCTCCCGTGATGCGCGCTCCTCCGAGGACGACCGCGGCGAGGACGTTCATCTCCGTTCCCACCAGGTCGAAGGGGTTGGCCATGCGGGAGAGCGAAGTGTGGATGATGCCTCCCAGACCCGCCAGAACGCCCACGTAGCCGTAGATGAAGAACTGAATGCGGGAGAGGGAAAACCCTACCCGCTCCGCCGCCACCGCGTCGCCGCCGAGGGCGTAGATGCCCCGCCCCAGCATGGAGTACCGCAGCAGCGCCCAGGTGAACAGCGCGGCCCCGAAGAGAAAGAGCACCGCTCCGGGCAGGCTGTAGAGAACCCCGTCTGGCGTTCTTCCCCGCAGAAGATCCCACTGGGAGAAGGCCACCATGGCCTGGGGAAGAACGGAGATGTGGTTGCTCCCGATGAACGCCAGCAGAAATCCCCGAAAGGCGCTCATGGTACCCAGGGTGACGATGAGCGTGGGGAGCCGGAAAGCGGAGATGAAGAGAGCGTTCACGAGACCCAGGCAGAGCCCGATGCCGCAGGAGAGAAGACAGATCCAGAGAAACGGTCCGGAGTATCCCTCGGCGAGGAGTAGCTTCGTCGTGATGTACATGGAGAGCACCGCCACGGCGGTGAAGGAGACGTCGATGCCTCCGGAGACGATGACCACGAGCGCGCCGAGGGCGAAGATGCCCATGACGACGCTGCTCCGGAGGAGGTCGAAGAGATTAGGCAGACTCCAGAAGGCGCTGTTCACGCTGCCCACGAAGAGGCAGAGCCCCAGGATGGTGAGTCCCACGAGGAACTCGTTCTTCCTCCACAGCGTGTTCCATCGGCTTGGCATGGTCATCCCGCCAGTTTCCGGGCCAGCTCGTTCTCGTCCGTGGCGGCCCCGTCGAACTCCTCCACGATCCTGCCCCGTTTCATGAGAAGGATGCGGTTGCAGTTATGCAGCACTTCCGGAATATCGTCGGACATGATGAGAATTCCCATTCCCTTCGCGGCGAGATCCTCGAGGATGGCGTGGATCTCCGATTTCGAACCGATGTCCACTCCCACCGTGGGGCCGTTGAGGACGAGCACCTTCGGCGAGAGGGCGATCCATCGGGCCAGGACGACCCGCTGTTGGTTTCCCCCCGACAGGTTTCGCACGGGGACGCTCGCCGAGGGCGCGGAGATGTGGAGCCTTCGAATCCAGTCCTCGCCGAAGCGGAGTATCGTCCGGGGAGGCAGCAGTCCGAAGCGCCCCGCGAGGCGGCGTGCCATGCCCGCGGCGGCGTTGTCGGCGAGTGATTTGCTCAGAAAGAGTCCCTCGGTGAGGCGGTCCTCCGGTACATAGCCGAGACCGTTTTGGAGGGCGTCGTGGATGTTCCGGATGGACACTTTCCGGCCTTCGATGCGGATCTCTCCCTCCGTGGCGGGTTCCATGCCGAAGAGTGCCAGGGCGAGTTCGGTCCGACCCGATCCGAGGAGTCCCGTGACGCCCAGAATCTCTCCCGGCCAGAGATCGAAGGAGACGTCCCGGAAACTTCCCCTGCGGGACAGGTGTCTCAGGGAGAGCAGGGGAATGTCCGTCCTCTCCGGAGCGGCTCTTCTGCGGGATTGGGCGATGCGCCGTCCGGTCATGCAAAAGACGAGCCGAGCCGCGTCGAAGGCGGCCCTGGGTTCGTCCGCCACGACCCGACCGTTTCGGAGGACCGTGATCTGTTCCGACACGTCCATCACTTCGTCGAGCTTGTGGCTCACGAAGAGGGTGGCGATGTTCCGTTCCTTCAGAGCGCGGATGATCTCCAGGAGACGCCGCACCTCCGGCCGGGTGAGCGCCGCCGTGGGTTCGTCCATGATGATGAGCCGTGCGTTCTGGAGCAGCGCCCTGCCGATGGCGACGAGCTGTTTGGAGGCCACGGGAAGATCCTCCACAAGAGCTTCCGGGTCGAGTTCCACGCCGAGGCGCGAGAGCGCTTCTCCGGCGATGTCCCGGATACGCCGGCGAGTCACGAGGCGGCGTCTCTCCGCGAGAAGGGTGTTCATGGCCATGTTCTCCGCCACGGTTAGGTTCGGAAAGAGGGAGAAATCCTGAAAGATCACCTGGATCCCCTCGCGGATGGCGTCGATGGGGTGCAGCCGCGAAAAGGAGTGCCCGTTGATGCGGATTTCCCCGCTGTCGTGGTGAACCACGCCCGCGACGATCTTGATGAGCGTGGATTTTCCCGAGCCGTTCTCACCCACGAGACAGCGGATCTCTCCGGGAGCCACGGAGAGATTCGCTCCATCCAGGGCGCGGACTCCCGAGAAGTCCTTGCAGATGTCCTTCAGTTCCAGGTAGGGGGTTGGCGCCATGAAGACCGTCCTTTCCTTCACGGGGAGCCCCGCGAAGGAGGCTCCCCGAACGGAACGAGATGCCGTTTCGATGCTAGAAGCTGTATTTGTCCATGTTCTCCTTGGTCACGTCCACCCAGGCTTGGCCGTAGATGACCTTGCCCTTGAGCATGATCTTCTCGTAGCCGGGGACGCCCAGATCCATGCCGTCGGTGATCTCTTTCCCCTCGAGAAGGGTGAGGGCCACCTGGTTCATGGCGTAGCCCGCATCGGCGGGATCCCAGAAGCTGATCATGTCCACTGCGCCGGTCTTGAGGTACTGTCCGGAGACGGAGACGAGGCTCGTGCCCACCACGGCGATCTTATCCTGAATGCCCATCTCCTCGATGGCGAGTCCTGCGCCCGCGACATCGACGGCGGAGCTGCCCTGGAGACCCTTGAGGTTCGGATAGGCCTTGAGCAGTTCCCGGGTCTTCGCGTAGGCGGTCTGCTGGTCGTCGTTGGTCTCGATCTTGTCCCCCACGAGCTTCATTTTGGGGTACTTCTCTTTCTGACGGGCGATGGCGGCATCGACCCATTCGTTGTGGGTCTTGGAGGTGAGGCTTCCCACCATGACGGCGTACTCGCCCTCTTCGTTCATGAGCTTCGCCAGGGCGTCCATGAAGTGCGCGCCGTAGGCGGCGTTGTCGAAGGCCTCCACGTCATAGTTCACGTTCTTCTGGTTCGAAGCCTCGTGGGTGACGACGATGATTCCCTGATCCATGGCCTTCTTGAGCACCGGTTCGAGAGCTTCCGGCGAGAAGGGGACGACACAGAGCGCATCCACCTGCTGGGCGATGAGGTCCTCGATGACCTGGACCTGCAGCGCCGCGTCGGCCTTTGCCGGTCCCTGCTGGAACGTGGTGTGCCCCGTGGCCTTTCCGAAGGCGAGAACGCCTTCCTCCATGCGTTGGAACCAGTTGACGCCGCTCAACTTCACCACCGTGGCAAGGGTGTAGGTCTCCGCCGCGGACGCGCAGAGCGCCCCGCCGAGAATCGCGCCGAACACGAGCAGACCTGTCAGGAGCACTGCGATGCGTTTCATGAATCTCCCTCCTTGAATTTCCGTCGATGAACTTCCTTCGGTCCGGAAGACGCTTCCCCCACAGCTTCCGCCGCAGGAGCGTTCCGGAAAATCTCTGCTCCGTCCCGTTTTTGCCTCCTGCCCCTCCATTCTTTTTTCCGCGCTCTCACCCCTTTCCGCAAGCGTTTCGGATCTCTTTACCGCCGCAGCTTTTTCCCGCCGGGAGCGACTCAGGCGAGTTCCACCGCCGTTCCGTGCCGTTTCAGCTCCGAAAGCACGGTCTCGTCGAGCCCCGTGTCGGTGACGATGCGGTGCACCGCATCGAGGGGACAGACGTTCACGAGAGCGACTTTGCCGAACTTGGAATGGTCCGCCACGAGGATCACCTCCTGAGTCGCCTCGACGATGCGCTGTTTCACCGCGTGCTCGGAGAAGGTGGCATTGAAAACCCCCTGCTCGGGGTGAATTGCATCGGCCCCTAGAAATGCCTTGTTCACGCGGATTTTGCGGAAGAAGTTCTCCGCCTCGGAGCCCACGAGGACGTTGAAGCCGGGGCGGAGCGTGCCCCCCGAGACGAGGACGGAGGTAGTGTCGTCGTAGTCCACCGAGCCGGCGATGAAGAGGTCGTAGGTGATGATGGTGAGGTTTTTGTGATGCGTCAGGTGGCGCGCCACCTCGATGGTGGTGGAGCCGGAATCGAGGATGATGGTCTCTCCATCGCGGACGCGGGCCGCCGCTGCGGCGCCGATACGGCGCTTCTCTTCCTGGAGTTGGGTTCGCTTCTCCGCGTAGAGTTTTTCAAAGGCGGTGCTCGTCTCGGGAAGAACCGCCCCGCCGTGGGTACGATCGATGAGCCCCCGGGCGGTGAGAACCTTCAGATCCCGGCGCACCGTGGCCTCCGAGACGTTCAGCAGCCTGGAGAGGAGCTGGATTTTCGCGCTTCCCCGGGAATGGATGCTCTCCAGGATCTTTCGCTGGCGTTCCGCGGGAAGGCTCGAAGGGCGGCGGAGTTTCATTGCCGGAATCCTTTCAGGAGGCGCTGGAGGCTGTGCTCTTTGAGCGGAAAGCGCGCACCCGCTCCATGAACTGACGTACCCGCGAGGGGTCCACCGGGTTCTCGAACACGCCGTCCTTCTTAAAGGTAGTTCCTACCACGGCACCGTCCGCGATGGAGAGCTGCTTCTCCACGTTGTCCAGGCGCATGCCCGTGTTCGCCAGCACCACCGTCTGGGGGACCGCGTCCTTGACACGTTTGAGAATCGAGGAGTCCGTCTCGGCACCCGCCACGAGGCCGGACACGCAGAGGGCGTCGGGACGGTTGTTGAACACGGTGGACCGGGCGATGCTCTCGATGTCGCGGTCCGCCAGATAGCGTGCCGCTTCGGGAACGATGTTGAAGAGAAGCCGTACGTCTTCTGCGTTCACATGGCGCCGGTGCCGCACCGTCGCGCCCACGTCGGTGTTCCAGAGGCCGAAATCACTGGCGTAGACGCCGGTGAAGATCTCCCGCACGAAGCATGCTCCCGTGGCCGCAGCCAGGTCGAGGGATTTCCGGGCGTCCCAGAGGACGTTCACCCCGAAGGGAATCCGGATGTCCCCCATCAGTTCGCCGATGACGCGCGCCATAGCCGCCACGGTCTCCGTTTCCACCCTGGTCAGGTAGGGAAGGCTGAATTCGTTGGAGAACATGACCGCGTCCACACCTCCTTCCTGGAGGGCGGAAAGGTCCCGGCGGCACATGTCCACCACGTATCCCATGCCTTTTTTCGCGTCGTAATGGGGATCCCCGGGAAGGGGAAGCATGTGGCACATGCCGATGATCGCCTTGTCCGTGCCGAACAGGTCCTGCAGCCAGCTCATAGGCTTGTCCTCCTTGAAAACATGGTGCGTCCATGATAGATCTTCCGAAAAAAACCGTCAATATCTTTCATAAAAAGTGAGCGTAAGTGATCATTTCTGAGTGATTTGATACGCGCCTCTCCTCTCCTGGCCTGGTCGTTTCCCTGTCCAACCGGTCTGGGATGGACAGAAAAAGACTCAAGGAAGAGGTGTTCCTGCGCCTCTCAGTCGCTCTTCCGTCAGGGCGTGTTGTTCGGTGCCATGGGGTGGAAACGGTGGTGTGTGCAGGTTACAGATTGTTCTGCAGAAGGCATGGAGTTCTGCTATGATGAGTTCCAGTGGTGCGGTGGTTTGTGGATGTGTGGTACATTTCCGGCGGAGAGGAGTGGAGAGCCGTGATGTGGTTTCTGAAATGGGACCGGTGGTACGGAGAGATGGAGAGGCGAAAGAGGAACGGGAATTTTGGAGGTTCGCTTCTCGTTTCGCCGAGGAACCGCACGGTTTCACCCATCCTCGTCCTTCTCGTTCTGCTCGGCGTGGTTTTCTGGAGTGGAGAGGCTCCCGCCGACGGAGGAGTATCCGGATCGGGTGTAAAGGAGGGCACGTCCCTGACGGAGCGCATCGCCCTGCTCGAAGAGGCACTGGCGGCGCGGAACGAGGGGGAGCGTCTCGAAGCGCTCGGCGCGTTCCGGAAGGCTCTCGTCTTGTATGAACGGAGTCTGGCGCTCTTCGCCGATCCGGTTCTCGCGGCCCGGGTCGCCTCCCTCCGGGAGCGGATCGGCGCGTCGGACGACGGGATGGCCGCGACCGGCGTTCCCGAATCCGTTCCGCCCGCCTCGCCCGAGGGACGTGCCCTCAAGGAGCGGATGGAACGGCTCGAGCGGGCGTTGACGCTTCGAAAAGAGGGCGAGAACGCGGAGAAGGCTGGAAGGCTTTCCGAGGCGCTCGCGGCGTACCGGGAAAGCCTGGCGCTCTTTGCGGACCCTTCCCTGGCGGAGCGGGTGGAACGCCTTGAAGCGCTTTCCGCCACAGCTCCTCCCGGAGCGCCTGTCCTTTCCTCCGAAACCGGGATCGTCGAGGCGCCACCTTCCGTGACGGCAACGCCGGTTTCCTCCGGCGAGAGTGAAGACCCTCTGCCGACGCCGGTCTACGCGGAGGGGGCGGTTCTTTTGGAGACATCCGTCCCCAAGGGCGGAACCACGGTACACATTCCCGAAGGTCCTGTCGTGACCGTTCCCGCCGGTGCCCTTTCTTCCGGCGTGTCCCTGCGGGTCGCCAGGGCCGAGGCCGCGCCGGTGCCGCTTCTGGCAGGCGAGGCGCCGCTCCTCGGAGCGTGGAAGTTCGACGCCGGAGGAGGCCTCTTCGACAGGCCCGTGGAAATGTCCCTCGCGCTGCCTGCCGTGGAGGATCTTTCGGAACTCCGACTCGTGCTCCCCGTCACCTCCCGGGACGGCCGGGACTGGACGGTGCTTCCCTACCGCAGGGAGAACAACGTGCTCTATTTTCAGGCGACGCACTTCAGCATCATCGGGGCCATTCTCATCGGCACCCTCATCGGCGGCGGTGTAGTGATTCCCCTCGTTCGCGCTCCCACGGAGCTGCCTCAGTACTTTCAGGAGGACGCGCCCTTCGTGAAGTTTCTCGCTCCCGATCCGGAGGGCATCGATCTCTCCTGGTCCCACAAACTGGGGGACGGAACGACGGGGCTCAAGGACAAGGCGGCCTTCGAGAAGGCCCTGCAGCTCGCCTGGGAAGAGCACATGCAGCGGGTCAGAGACATCTCGGCGATGCGGGACCGGGAGCTTGCCCGGGCCCGGGAGGCAAACCTCGGCCTCGCCGCGCAGGAGAAGATCCGCGCCGAAACACTTCGTCTCGCGGAGGAATCCCTCAACGCCTATGAAAAGGCCCGGTTCGCCGCCTTCGAGCGGCATGCCGTGCCCGACGAGGTATTGGAGATCCGGCGCGCCCTCTCCCTCGCTCGGACGTATCTCCTGGGGACGACCTCGGGAAATCGCGGCTTCGTCGATCCGGGACCCGTGGACGTGTACGTGACGAACACCGTTGCCCAGAACGACGGCGAGACGGTCATCCGCTGGGTGGGTGTTCCCTACCTCATCCTCTGGAAAGGTTCTCCGAGGGACGATCTCTATGTCGCGGCCCTGCACGAGTATTTTCACCACGTCCAGAGGAAGTATTTCGCCGACGACAACCGGGCGATCTTTCTCTCCGAGGCGTCGGCGGTGCTGCTGGAGCGGGAGGCGAAGGCCGCCTACGCGGCCCGGGCCGGCGTGACCGTCAAGAACTATCTGGCGGACATGAACCGCCTCAAGACCGGCCTGGACGGCCCACCTCTTCCGGGGCGTCTCGAACGTCTGGGAAAGACCATCACGCTCCAGTCCATCGACGCGAAACCCTTTCAACGCATGGGCTACGGTCTTTCCTGGTTTCTGGAGTGGCTGCTGGCGGAGGTGCGCGCCTCCGGAGGCGGCGCGTCGCCGGTGGAACAGTACCACAACTTCTTTCTCGCCTCCTGTCGCGACGCGGGAGGCGCCCAGCTCCCGGTGGACGCCTTCGCGAAGTTCGTCGGCGGCGACAGGAAAAAACTCGGGGCGCTCTTCGCCAGATTCGTGAAGGAAGCGGTTCTGGAGGGATTTCCGAAGAACACCCTCTTCGAGAAGAAATACGGAACGTCGGCGACCCAGGAAATCACCGTCTTCGATCCGGCGGTGCCCTTGTTCGCGCCGCTTTCCTTCGACGCGACGCCTATCGCGGAGTTCGCCGACGCAGCGATCAAGCCCTGGTCGTTCCAGGCCTACGCGCTCCAGCCGCCGAAGCGTCCCGCGGGAACCCCCGAGCCGCGGCTCGTCCTCTCCTTTCCCGCGGAGTGGTTCGACAAAAGCGCCACGGACGGACGCCACGTCTTTCTCCGGGAGCGGGGGAGCACCTCTCCTCGGGAACTCGTTTCCACCGCTTCGGGGGGGAAGATCGCCGCGGCGGTCTCCTTCGATCTCCCCGTTGAACTCTGCCTGGTGGACACGGGACAGACCGGGTCGGGGTGGATCTACGACTATTCCCCCGGCAGAGCCTTTCTTCTCGAGCCGCCCCTGCGTCTGAAAGGGCTTTTCTCCTCCGGAACGACGCCCCAGGAGTCGGTGGTGCGTCTTTCCTGGGAGGCGCCGCCGAGCGTGAAGGCGAAGCAGGAACTCTTCGCGGGCTACTTGGTCGAAGTTTTCCAGGACCCGAAGGAGACGACCCCACTCTTTTCGAAAAAGGTGCCCGAGGAGGAGACGTCCCTGGAGGTGCCCGGAGGCATTCCCGGGCTCGGGCCGAACAGAAACGCTCTGGTTCGGATGCGCACGCTCACCGCGGGAGACCCCTCCTTCGCGAGCGAGCCCGTGGAGACGCTTCTTCTCGCGGACGCGTCGAAGAAGATCCCCTTCTTCGAGAACCGAACCTTCTGGATGACCGCCTCTCCGCTTGGCAACGACCCGTCGGTGGTCCTTCCCTCGGTGATTCTCTCCGTCACGCCCTCGGTGGCAGGACTTTCCGGAAGCATCGACCAGAAGAGCCCCGAGTGGAAGCGTTTCACCGAACTCACCGGGCAGGTCGCCAAGGCGGAAGATTTTCTTAAGGAACAGATGAAGAAGGAAATGGAGAAGATGGGGGTCACCCTGAACGAGGCGCAGATGGCGGAGGCGATGAAGATGATGCAGCTCGCCGGCGTTGGGCTGCCCGAGACGGCCCAGCAGAGCCGAGCCGTGCTGGGAAGCGGCTATCAGGAAGTCGGAAAACCCGTGACGGTCTCCGTTACGGTGTCCCTGCCGCCGATTCCGCGAATTCCCGTGGTCTTCGGAAGCGTTCAGGACAATTCCGCCCGAGCGCTTGACGCCCAGATCAGCGTGCGAAATTGGTTTTTCACCACCGGAACGGCGTTGAGCCCGAAGGTGGAAGGAAGCTCCGGCACGACCTCTGTGACGTGGACGCCCCAGGAGACGACGCCGGACACCTTCGGTGTGGAAGTTGTCTTTACCTACGATCTGCTCTTCTTCGAGCGAGGAACGGGAAAACCCTTCGCAGACGAAGGTGTGCCGTTGCTGTACAAGGATTTTTCCGTCTCCTTCCCCGTGGGAATCTGGTTCGCGCCGTTGAAGAAACAGTGACAGCAGGCCATGAAACTGTTTTTCCCTGAGGAAGACCTTGGCGAAGGATCTGTTCCTCCCGTATCGGTCGTGGAACGCCTGCGAGGAAAAGCGATAAAGAGACGGAAGAGATATTTCGCGGGGAGGGAAGAAACATGAAGGAACCGAAAAAAGAGACCGTTTCGAGGAAGAGCGCATGCCGGCGACCGGGGCCGGGGGGGATTCTCCTGTTGCTCGTGGGGATGTGTTCCCTCGTCTTTTTCGCCGACGGAGTCGCCCGGAGAGCGTCTGCGGCGGAAGAGGGCGTTCCGGAGGGAATGGTGCTCCGGTGGGCGAACGCACTCTATCTCGCGGTTCCTCGGGAATGGAAGCCCGTTGTGGAGCGGGATGGGGTTGGTTTTTTCAAAGGAAGTCGCCCCGATGCCGGGGCGGACGGCCCGGTGACGATGGTCATGGTGGGGCTCATGGAAGCGCCTGGAGAGGGCGGCTATCGGGCCTTTCTGGAGGATATCGAGAAGGGCGCGAAAAAGGACAACGTCGCGAACTTCACGAAGCGGGAGGAGGACATCACCGTCGCGGGACTTCCCGCCCTGTTCTACTCCTTTTCCGGCGACGTGCGGAAGGGGGAGGTCTCCCGCTCCGTGGAGGGACACCTCGTGATCTGCAAGGAGCCTTGGAAGGATGACAAAATGGCCGATTCTCCCCCGGCGCTTCCCGGGGATCCTCCGGCGGAGCGCTTTCTCCTGGTGATGCTCGGCGGTGACGCCGCTTCCATCGAAGCGGAGCGGGAGACCATCAAGCACATGCTCGGCTCTGCCCGCAGGGATGCGCCGCCGCTGCGGGAAGCGGCGCGCATGCCCTACGGCACCGAGGGAGAGCGGTTCCGGTTCACCTTCGGCCCGGCCGTGGCCGCCGACGGGGTGCTCGCCCTGGGAGATTCTCGGGCCTACAGGGTGACCCTCTTCTCGCCCGATGGGGCCGTGCTCGCCGAATGGGGTTCCAAGGGAGAGGGGGACGGCGCCTTTTCCTATCCGAGGGCGCTCGCCTTCGGGCCGGATGGGTCCGTCTACGTGGCGGACGATCGTTCCGGCTATACGGGGGACGTGCAGCGCTTCTCCAGGGACGGAAGGCTTCTCGCCCGGGTGTCCGTGGGCACCAAACTGCTCGGAGAGCAGGGAATCAACTACGTCACCCATCTTGGGGTCAGTGAACGCGGAGAGATTTACCTTGCCGGACAAAACTCCCTCGGCGATGGAAATTCCGCGGGGGTTCTCCGTCTCTCCCCCGAGGGAAACGTTCTCTCACGGTTTCAGGTTCCCCAGGGTTTCCGGGCCATGACGCTCCTGCCGGAAGGAAAGATCGCCCTGGCCTACGCCCCGGAGGGGGACGTCAGGGCGGAACGCATCGCCGTCCATGCCCCGTCGGGGGAGCGTCTCGCGGAATGGAGCATCTACGGAACCGGAGCCGGCGGGGAGGACATTGACGAGGGTGTGTACTTCCGCCCAACCTTTCTCGCGGGAGACGCGGAAGGGCGTATCTACGCCTTTGACGACGCGGAGGAGGCACTCTGGATGTACGGGCCGGACGGGGTGTTTCTTCAGGTCGTTCCGCTGGGGAGGAGCTTCGGGATTCTGGAGGGGCTCGCCGCCACGCCCCGGGGAGACCTGATCCTTCAGGAGAGGCCCGGTTCCATGTCCGCCTCGCCCGCGGCGCTGGTGCGCTTCGAGAACGCCTTCCCCGCGAAGGTGCCCGAGGGTGCCCCCTCCGTGTCAGTATCGCCGCCGGTCGAGACCGCTCCTCCCGTCGCCGCCGGCGAGGATGCTCCGGGCGATCCCCTGCTGGAGGAACTGGAGCGGCTTCGCATGGCCCTGACCTTGCGGGAGGAGGGCGCGGCGAAGGAAAAGGCCGGTGACCTCTCCGGCGCGGCGGACCTTTTCCGCAGAAGCCTGGCTCTCGCCCCCGACGCGGAGCTGGAGGCGCATCTCGCTGCGCTCGAAAAAAGCCGGGAAACGTCACCCGGGAGCGACGCCTCGCCCGCGCCTCCCTCCGTGCCGACGGACGCTCTCGCGAGATACGAAGAGGGAGTGTCCCTGCAGCGGCAGGGGCGCTACTACGAGGCCCTCCTCAAGTATCGGGAGAGCCTGGCGGTCAACGAGGATGCCGCTCTTGCGGACTACGCGGACTCTCTGGAACGCCTTCTCCGGGAGCGTGCGCAGACGCTCGTGGCGCGGGCCATCGCGTACCAGAAGGAAGGACGTCTGGAAGAGGCCCTCGCGGCATACCGAAAGAGCCTGGAAAGTTATCCCGATCCGCGCATTGCCGCATATGCGGACAAGCTGGAGGCGATCCTGAAGGCCCGCAAAAATCCCTGAGCGCTTCGGGGCGCGTTTCTTCCGAGACGATTTCCCCGATGCCTTTCGGCGTTTTCCTGTTCCGGGGTGCGCTCCATCGCTTTCCGGACGCAAGGATGGAGCATCGCTTGAAAAAGCGGAGGATATTTTCCTCACGGAATGAACTTTTGGGGTAGAATGTGGCCGTGGAAGCGCACAGAGAAATTCCACACTTTGAAAGGAGATGGAAGTCGTGGCAAAGAAGGGACGTCTGGAATTCGTCAAGATGAAGCAGGCGGGAGAACAGGTCGCGTGGGTCACCGCCTATGATTTCCCCACGGCGCAGTTCGTCGAGGCGGCTGGCATGGACATGATCCTCGTGGGCGACTCTCTCGGCATGATCGTGCTGGGCTACCAGGGAACCATTCCCGTCACCATGGAGGACTGCATCCGTCATTGCCAGGCCGTGCGCCGGGGTGCACCGAACACGTTCTGCGTGGGGGACATGCCCTTCCTTTCCTATCAGATCTCCGACGAGGACGCCGTTCGGAACGCGGGACGCTTCCTCAAGGAAGCGGACATGGACTGCGTGAAGCTCGAAGGAGGCCGCCGGGTCATCACCCGCATCAAGGCCATCGTGGATGCGGGCATCCTCGTCATCGGCCACATCGGCCTCACCCCCCAGAGTTCGGGTCCTCTCGGCGGCTTCAAGGCCCAGGGGCGCGACGCCGCGAGCGCCCGGGATCTCATCGAGGATGCGCTGGAGATCGAAAAGGCCGGGGCTTTCGCGCTTCTGCTCGAGGCGGTTCCACCGGAACTCACCCAGTTCCTCGCGAAGAAGCTCACGATTCCCGTCTATTCCATCGGCGCGGGTGGTCCCTGCGACGGGCAGCTTCTCATCTGCGGCGACATGCTGGGCTACTTCCAGGCCTTCACGCCCAAGTTCGTCAAGAAGTACGCCAACGTGGCGGAGATCGAGATCAACGCCTTCAAGGAATACGTGTCCGACGTGAAGACCGGCAAGTTCCCCACGGACGATCACGTGTACCACATCCTGAAGGGCAAGGAAGACGAATTCTACGCCATGCTCAAGGAGTACGAGTAGACGGAAGCGGGAACGACAGAACGCGAAGGAGACGGGAGGCACCTCATGCGATTTGCCGAACGCGTGTTTGCCCTTCAGGGAGAGAGCGCCTTCGACGTTCTCTCGAAAGTGCAGCGCATGGAGCGGGACGGACGGGACGTGGTGAGCTTCGCCATCGGAGAGCCCGATTTCGACACGCCCGAACACATCAAGGCCGCGGGCATCCGCGCCATCGAGGAGAATCACACCCATTACACCCCCTCCGCGGGAATCCTTCCCTTTCGGGAGGCCATTGCCCGCTACGTGGAACGTACCCGAGGCATCGATGTCTCTCCCGACGAGGTGGTGGTCACGCCGGGGGCCAAGCCGATCCTCTTCTGCGGCATTCTGTGCTGCGTCAACCCCGGCGACGAGGTGCTCACGCCGAGCCCGGGATTTCCTACCTACGAGTCGGTGATCCGCTATGCCGGAGGCGTTCCCGTTCCGCTGCCCTTCGTGGAGGAAAAGAACTTCAGCTTCGATACCGAGACCTTCCGGCGTCTGGTGACGCCGAAAACGCGCATGGTGCTCCTCAACTTCCCTCACAATCCCACGGGAGGCGTCGCAAGCCGGGAAGACCTCGAAGCCGTCGCGGCCATCGCCCGCGAAAAGGATCTCTGGGTTCTCTCCGACGAGATCTACCGTGAGATGGCCTACGAGGGAGATGTGCCGAGCATCGCCTCCCTGCCGGGAATGAAGGAGCGTACTATCATTCTCGACGGGTTCTCCAAGACCTACGCCATGACGGGGTGGCGTCTCGGCTTCGCTGTTCTTCCCCGGGAACTTGCCGCACACGTTACCAAACTCGTCACCAACTCCGTCTCCTGTACGGCCGCCTTTGTGCAGATGGCGGGAATCGCCGCCCTCGAAGGCCCCCAGGACGCGGTCCGCAGCATGGTCGCCGAATACCGTGCCCGGCGGGATCTCCTCTGCGACGCCCTCGCCACGTTCCCCGGCGTCGTCTGCCAGAAGCCACGGGGTGCCTTCTACGCCTACGCCAACGTTACCGAGGCCTGCCGCCGTCTTGGCGTGAGCGACAGCAGGGCTTTCCAGGAAAAACTGCTGGAGGAAGCGGGTGTGGCGGTGCTTTCCCGGAACTGTTTCGGTTCGCGCAATGTCGGAGAAGACCAGGAATACGTGCGTTTCTGCTACGCCACCTCCCGGGAGCGCATCGCCGAGGGGCTTCGCCGTATCCGGGAATTTCTCGAAAAGTGACCCCCCGTGTCCGCCCTTTCCATGAAAGAGTGCGGGTGGGAACCGGAGGGGCTGACAACGGGGAGAAAATGAGAGGAGGGGAGCGCCATCGGCGCTCTCCTCCTGCTTTGTGAGGTGGCGCACTATGGATAGCAAGGGGAGTATAGCCTCCTGCCGCATTCCGAAATGCTAGGGAATCCCTGAAAAACTCGCGGATGTCGCCGTTTTTCCCTTGAGACCGTACAATGAATTCCAAAGCCGCCGTATTTCTGCGGCGCGACATTTCTTTAAAAAGCCGCGGCGTCTTTCACAAAGAGTCTGAGATGAGAAACGCCTTCGTCGATGCACACGCAGATCGATTCCGGATACGGACCATGTGCCGCGTATTCCACTGATTCGCCCGGAGCGGCTAGTATGCCTGGAAAACCAGAGGGAAACCTCCCTAGGAGCGGGGAGGGGCGACGCTGTCACCTCCAATTGTGTACAATTATTATCTTGCCCGTCACAGTGCCATCGGGAACGCGAATCCCGAAACCTTTGCGGTGATGTGTGCCGTTTAGCCGTGTGTCCCCGATTGGTGAGCAAGATCATTTTGCGAAAGATATTGCATGTTACCCTTTTCTTGCGGTGTCCGGTTACACTGATGGCGCTCCCGCACTTGAAGGTGGTTCCCCCTTATGTTAGCATGCGGTGTATGCGTTCTTCACGCAGGCAGCGTTGTCCTTTTCGGAGGTGGAGGTCATGTCGGCTGGTCCGGCCGCTTTCCGTGCCCTCTTTACCGGGGCTTTGCGGAAGAGTTTTTCGTGGTGCCGTGGAAGCGCATCTTCTGCAGGCGCCCGCCGCGATGACATCGGTTTCCGGTTCTCTTTGTGCGATGTGCCATGAGCGTACCCCGGGGGAGGGGAAAGATGATGAAGACGCGCTATTTTCGGGCAATCTACATCGACCTGGAGAACATTTCTCCCGAGACGGACCTCCGGCTCCTGTTGGAGGAGATCGCCCTCAAGTCCGACGACGAAGAGCTGACCAACGTTTACGCCATCAAGCTGGCCTGCGGGGACAGCAACTCCATCAAAAATTTCCGGGAACAACTTCTGCAGCTCAATTTCGACATCAGGGAAACGCCCCATCTCTCCAAATCGAGCAAAAAGAACCGCGCAGACCTGATCATTTCCATTGAAGCCTTCGAGAGCCTTTACCAGAAAAACCCCGAGATCGACCAGTACATCTTCATCACTTCCGATGCGGATTTCACCGTGGTGATGGACAAGCTCCGGAAATACGGCAGGGAGGTCTGGCTCGTCACGAAGAAGAGCGACGCGGAGCGTCCCATCTTCAACAGTGCCTGTGATGCGGTGCTCGTGCTGGAGGACTACCGGAAGGGACGCGAGCGGGAGAGCAACGATTCCGGGGGGAAGAAGTGGGAGTTCCTCTCCGACCTGGGTTTCACCCGGGAAGAGGCGAGCCAGATCAAGCTCGTCCTCGAATCCTTTCCCAAGGATGAATGGCATCACTTTTCCTCCTTCGGCAACAAGATCAGGAACACCTACAAGGCCTTCACGTACCGGGGAAAGAAACTCAACAGCCAGACCAAACTTTTCAAGGAACTCCGGGACCGGAAGATCGTGGAGATCCGCAAGAGCGACGGGGCGGATCAGTTCCGGGTGGAATAGGGTCGTTCGTGCCGCACGGGCCGTCCCCGGGTTTTTCGGGAGACGGCCCGTTTGCTGTTTCGTGGTCGTGTCGGTTTTCGAAAAGGGAAGTGATGTCCATGGATAGGTTGCGGAAGGGTGCTCACGTTTTTCTTCGGAGGCCCGTCGCGGCGGACGAGGATGAATTCCTCGCGCTGATGCGGCGGAGCCTGGAGTTTCTCGCTCCCTGGATTTATCCTCCATCGGACGGGGAGGCTTTCCGGGACTACCTCCGCGGCCGGGACGGCGAGCGGGACGACGGGTTTTTCCTGTGCCTGAACGACACGGGGGAGATCGCCGGAGTGATCAACCTCAATGCCATCGTGCGGAGGTGGTTCCAGAGCGCCTATCTCGGCTACTACATGGGTGCGCCCTTCGCGGGGCGGGGGTTCATGACCGAAGGGATCGGGCTCGTCATGTCCTTTGCCTTCGGCGACCTGGGGCTCCACAGGCTGGAGGCGAACATCCAGCCGGGAAACGCGGCCTCCATCGCCCTGGTGCGCCGCTGCGGTTTCCGCAAGGAAGGGTATTCTCCCCGCTATCTCAACGTGAACGGCGAGGGGTGGAAGGATCACGAGCGCTGGGCCCGGCTCGCCGACGACGAAGCCTGAGGTGCCCGGCACCACTCTTTCCACCGGTGCGGATGCTCTCCGCAGGCCGTTGACGCACGGAAGCCGTTGCTGTGCGGAAGCCGCAGAGGCTTTCCACCTCTTCGGGGTGGTACGCCGAAAACAATGGTGAAACGCAAGAGTCCCCTCCGCGCCTACTTCTCCGCCCAGCTTTCCGCCACAACCGCCTCGGCCACGACGGGAACGGATGCAAGAAAGCGGGCTCCCGCGTCCTCCATGGTGCGCGACAGGATTTCCGCGGCGACGGTGGCGTGCTCTTCGGGCACTTCGAGGAGAATTTCGTCGTGCACGGAGGCGACGATGCGCGCTTCCGTTCCGGAGAGGGCGGCGGGCAGCCTGCCCAGGGCCTCCTTGAGAATGTCCGCTGCGGTTCCCTGGACGGGAGTGTTGAGGCGCCCGGGAAGCCCCTCGCCGGGAGGAATGCGGCGCAGCCTGCCCGAGAGGGTCCGAACCTCCGCGGAGGGATTTTCCGCTTCCTTCCGGTGCCAGGCGGCGATACCGGAATAGGCGTCGAAGAAGCGGGAGCGGAAGTGCTCCGCCTCGCCTCCGGTCATGGCCGCGCCGAAGGTGCTCTGGGCGTAGCGCTGCAGCCCCCGTGCTCCCATGGCGTAGATGAGGCCGAAGTTGATGGCCTTGGCGAGCTGGCGTTCGCCTTTTGTCACGTCCTCCGGGGCTTTTCCCGTCACAAGCGAGGCGGTGACGCGATGCAGGTCCTCGCCCGAGCGGTAGGCCTCTCTCATCCGGGCGTCCCCGCTGATTTCCGCGGCCACGCGCAGCTCGATCTGGGAATAGTCCGCAAGGACGAGGCGCTTGCCCGGCGGCGCGGCGAAGCAGCGTCTGAACCGGGCTTCCCGGGGAATCTGCTGGATGTTGGGCGCCGCGCAGGCAAGGCGACCCGTGGGGGTGCGCACCTGTGCGTAATGGGAGTGCAGGCGCCCCGTGACGGGATGAATGTGCGCGGCAATGGCATCCCCGAAGGCAGAAGCGGCCTTGGCGATCTTTCGGTACTCCAGAAGGGCCTTCACGGCGGGATGATCCGCGAAGGGCTCCAGGTCGCTTCGGGATGTTCCCGTCAGCGGAAGGCCGCCCCGAAGCCGGAGCGCTTCGAGGAGCTGCTTCGTGCTGTCGGGGTTCACCAGAGCGCCGTCGTCGAAGAGGGAGAGCTGCCCTTGCTGCGGAAGCGCTCCGAGGGCAGCCCGGAGCGCCTTGAGGGCGGTGGCCTTCTCCTCCCCCAAAGTCGTTCGAAGGGCGTCGAAGCGCTCCCGGGAGAGGGGCATTCCTGTGGCGTGCATTTCCGCAATCGCGAAAACGCAGTCGAATTCGAGCTTCGCCGTCCCAACGAGTCCCTTGCTTCGCAGGAGGGCCACGAGGGCCTCCCGGAGGGGAAGCAGGATCGCCGCATCCCGTGCGGCGTAGCAGAGCTGTTCCGGCGACAGGAAGGCGGTGCGCCAGTCGCTGCGTCCCAGCTCTTTGGGGAGGTCCACGCCGAGATGGCGCGCCGCCAGGGCGCCCAGGCCATGACTGCCGTCGTCCTCGCCGCAGGCCGCAAGCTGGGCCGCCAGCATGGTGTCGAAAAGGGGAGGGGCCACGGGGAGTTCCTCTCCGGCGAGGAAGGCCAGATCGAAGGCGGCGTTCTGGAAGATCTTCACGGCTTTACCCGTCAGAAGGCGCCGCAGGGGCTCCCGCGCCTCCGCGCTCCGGATGCGGAACAGGTCCGCCAAAAGCACCGGGCGCTCCGGCGCGGCGATCTGCACCAGGCGGACCCGGCATCGGATCGGGTCGAGTCCCGTGGTTTCCGTGTCGATGCCGAGGAAAGGGCTCTCGTCGAGGTGGAGTTCTCTGACCGCCTCGGCCAGATCGTCCGCGGAGGAGGCCACGAGAAAGGAGACGGGCAATCCGTTGTCGTCCTGGTATCTTTTCACGGCATCGCCTCCGTCGCGGATGTTTCCGGCGGGGAAAACGCACCCTCCTGCATGGTTTCGCTGCACCTGTCATTGGAGCGCGAGGGGCGGGAGCGGCGTTGCCCCTCCGAAAGGAGTGCTCCGCATTCTGCGATGGTAACACGTGCCGAGAAGAGATACCAGCCACCCGAAGGGTGACTGGTATCGTGGTGGGGCTCCTCCGCGCACACGCTTCTTTGAAGAGTTGCTACCGAAGTGGAACCCGGATTTCCGTGAGGAGTTCCTCCGGAGGGGTGGTGGTGCAGTCGTTGAGATAGATTTCGAAGGAGGGCGTTTCCTTGGGCTCTCTGCCGCTCGCGGGAATCCATTCTCCGTAGAGCGCCCGGTAGACGCCGTGCAGGCCGTCGTAGCTTCCCTTGTGGATCACCCGGGCGTACTCGCCGCCCTCGATGGTCTGCACCTCGATGCCGTCTTCGGGGACAAAGGAGGCGTCCACGCTCACGCAGACGTCCATGCGGATCTTGTCCGCCTCGGTCACGTCGGGATCGTCGTAGCAGATGCCGATGAAAAGAGATTCCGGAGTCAGGCGTGACTGCACTGCCGGATTGCCGCAAAGGCGTCCCCAGGCCGCACCGCTTGCGGCGTAGGGATCGACCTCCCTGCGTGGTTCTACCTTACCGAATAGATCCCCGTTGTGCCTGACAGCTCTTGCGCAAAATCTATGGAAGCCCTGAATAAAGATCTTTCGCTTTCCCCTGACTCGGCATCACGCTCCGCGAGGCACCCTGCGGGGCTGACGTAGCCTTATTCAGAGATTTCCTACATCTGCTAGGTTCTTCCTTAATTTTCCGAAAGGTCATGTCGAACATCTCTTCCGAAGAGCGGTGTCGTCCGCGTTGTTCCCGGGTCAGGCACTCCGCCGTAGAGCGCCCTCGTCGTCCCTGCGCGCTCTTCTCCAGGATCCGTTTTTTCCAAGAAGACGTAGTGCCTTGTTCCGTGCTCTGTGCATCCCGATGCGAGGAGTGCTTTGCTCCGCAGTTCGGTACGGGCCGGCGCGAGGTGCACCCGTGGTGGCGACATGTCCGTTTTCGGCGTTTTGGAAAGATGTCGTTCGGTGCACATTGCGAAAAAGAGAACGTGCCGGAAAAGTCTTGACATGGTGCATTTTAATGGCTATTGTGGCTTTGAAGGTATACATAATTCGTATACATATTCGGAGGTGTTCGGCGTGATTCATGCGGCGCGATGGGGAGTGCGGAGCACCGTTCTGTCCGAGGAGGAGTTGCGTCGTATCTCGGACGCGAGTCTTCAAATTCTTGAAAAAACAGGGATGAGAATGCCTCTCTCCGCCGAGAGGCGGGATGCTCTTGCGGGAAAAGGCCTCTTTTTCGAGGAGGAGGAGTGGAACGGCTCGCCCAGTCTTCGTGTCCGATTTTCTCCCGAATCCGTGGCGACAGCCCTGCAAAGCGCCCCAAAAACGTATACGCTTTGTGCCCGCAATCCCGAGAACGATCTCTTTTTGGACGGAAGACAAGGATACCTGACCCTTGACGGAAGTGGTCTTTACGTCCTCGATGCCGAAACGGGAGCGGTGCGTCCCTCCCGAAAGGCGGATCTGGAGACGGCGGTCCGCCTCGCCGATGCACTTCCCGAGATCGCTTTTCTCTGGCCCGTGGTGAGCGCCCAGGACGTTCCGCCTCCGGTACAGCCCCTCCACGAACTAGAGGCGCTCCTTCGCTTCTCCTCCAAACATGTGCAGGCCATGACGGCGGTAACACCCACGGCAGCCCGGGGAAGCATCGAGCTCGCCGCGGCTGTCGTCGGAGGCCGCGAGGCGCTCCGCAAGCGTCCGATCCTCTCGAATTTCCAGTGCAGTTTCAGTCCCCTCTCCTATGACAGAGACAGTCTCGAAGCGGCGTTCTGTTTCTCCGAGGCGGGCATTCCCACGGGGTTTCTCAACATGACCATCGGATGCGCCACCGCTGGAGCTACTCTCGCGGCGAATCTCGCCCAGGGAAATGCGGAGGTCCTTGCAGGAATCACGCTCCAGCAGCTTCTCTTTCCCGGCACGCCCACGTTCTACGGCTCCTGCGCCACCGTGCTGGAACTTCGTCGGGGTGGTGTCACCTGCGGCGGCCCGGAGGATTGTCTTCTCCAGATGGCGAGCTGCGCCCTGGCCCATTACTACGGTCTTCCCGCCAACGTGGGAACCTTCGCTTCCGGCGCGCGGATGCCGGACTGGCAGGCGGGATTCGAGAACGCCCTCTCGGGCATGGCGAGTTTTCTCGCCGGGGCGGACATGATGTGTGGTGCGGGGCTGCTTCAGGGCGCGACGATCTTTTCCGCGGCGCAGACGGTGTTGGATTGTGAGATCTTCGGATTCCTCCGCAGGGCCGTAGAGGGCCTCTCCGTGGACGACGAGAACCTTGCCCTCTCCGTGATCGAACGTGTCGGGCCGGGGGGTAACTATCTCACCGAGGAGCACACTCTGGCGCACATGCGCAAGATCTGGCAGCCCCGCGTTTTGGATCGAAGCTCCACCCGGGATGAGTGGGAGGCTGCGGGGCGTCCCTCTCCGGCGGACCTGGCGGAGAGGCGGGCACGAAAACTGTTGGAGAAACACGAGCCGGAACCCCTTCCCGGAGAGGCGGAGGTGCGGGAAATTCTCCGGGAGTACGAGGCGCGTCTCGTCTGAATTCGGAGCGCGGAGGTTGTTCCCGGGCGAAATGGGGAGGGAATGCGTCTTTCGTGTACGAAGCGGAGGATTCTGCTCCGGGAAATGTTGGCATGCGTTCGGAGGAGCGTTGATCGTCGCGGTCTTCGGAAGGCGCACCTGCCGGAACGGCGGGAGTGCGGAAAAATGAAGGAGGGTTTGTCCATGGGTTTCGTGTATGCGGTGCTCGGTGGCGGAAGGCAGGGAACGGCGGCGGCGTATGACATGGCGAAGAACGGGGATGCCGATCGGGTCCTTGTGGGGGATGCGGATCTGGAGGCGGCGGTGCGGTCCGCGGCGAGGGTGAACACCCTCTTGGGGCGTTCCGTCGCGGAAGCCCACCAGGTGGATGCACGGGATAGCGCGGCACTCCGTCGTTTTCTGGAGCCGGTGGATTCCTTCCTCTCCGCCGTGCCCTACTGGCTGAACCCTTCGGTTCTGGAGGCTGCCATCGACGCGAAGGCCTGTATGTGCGACCTGGGGGGCAACACGGACCTGGTTCGGGAACAGATGAAGCGCAGCGACGCCGCGGAGGCGGCGGGAATCGCCGTGGTGCCCGACTGCGGGCAGGTGCCGGGAATGGGAACGGCCCTCATGAGCTACGCCATGACCTTCCTCGACCGCACGGAGGAACTGCTCATGTGGGACGGTGGCAATGACCAGCATCCGAAGCCTCCGTTCAACTACATTCTCACCTTCAACATCGCGGGCCTCACCAACGAGTACTACGGGGTGGCCCATTTCCTCCGGAACGGGAAAAGGGTGGAGGTTCCCACCTTCCTGGAGGAGGATTACGAGACGGTGGATTTCGGCGGAAAGATCGGCGTCATGGAGGCCTTCGTCGCCGGAGGCGGCACGTCAACAATGCCCTGGACCTACGAGGGAAAGGTCAGGACGCTCTGGAACAAGACGCTGCGCTGGCCGGGGCACTTCGCCCAGTGGAAGGCCTACATGGACGCGGGACTCCTCGAAGAGGAGCCTGTCGATGTGGACGGAGTGCAGGTCTCTCCCCGGGCACTGCTGCATCGGGTGCTCGATCCCAAACTGCGGGCACGTCCCGAGGACCGGGATTTCGTCATTGTCCGGGTGAAGGGTATCGGCGAAAAGGACGGGCTCCGGGCGGAGGTGCTGCTCGACCTGATCGACTACTACGACGAGGCAACGGGTTTCACCGCCATGGAGCGCACCACCGGATGGGATGGCTCCATCACGGCGATTCTGAACGCCCAGGGGGTGACGCCCCGGGGCGTGCATCCCGTGGAACTCGCCGTTCCGGGAAAGCGCTTCGCCGAGGAGTTGCGGAAGCGGGGATTTTCCCTGAAGGAGTCCTTCACTATCCATAGAGATTGAGACAGGAAAGCACTAAAGAGCGGGAGCGGGAGCGAAGGTGTTCCACCTGGAGCCCTTCGACACACGAACAGGAGGGGTTGTCGTGAAGAAAAAGGTGATTGTGTTGGGATGTGGGCTCGTGGGGTCTGTCATGGCGCTTGATCTGGCGGCGGACGATGCCTACGAGGTGACCGTGGCGGACGCCAACGAAGAAGCGCTGAAAAAGGCCGCCGCAAAGGCGAAAAATCCCGTGAAGACCACGACGGGGATCGATTTCGCCTCTCCCGCGTCCATCACCGAAGGTGTACAGGGGCATGATCTCGTCATCGGTGCCGTGCCGGGATCCATGGGGTATGCCGCCATCGGTGCGGTGATCAGGGCGGGAGTGAACATGTCGGACATTTCCTTCATGGGCGAGGAATATCGCGACTGGGACAAGGCCGCCAAGGAAGCGGGGGTCACGCTCTTCGAGGACGTGGGGGTCACCCCCGGCGCGTCGAGCATCCTCATCGGAGACGCCTGCCGACGGCTCGACCGCGTCGATGACGTGACGATCTACGTCACGGGGCTTCCCAAGAATCCCGAGCCCCCCTTCAACTATCGCCTCGTCTTCTCCCCGGACGACCTGGTGGAGGAATTCGTTCGCCCAGCCCGCATCAAGAGAAACGGGAAGATCGTGGAGGAGCCCGCCCTTTCGGGACGGCAGCTCCTCACCTTCGACATTCCCGGCATCTCCGTGCCGCAGATGGAGGGATTCTACACCGATGGTGCCCGGTCGCTCCTCGATTCCATTCCCTGTCCCAACGTGAAGGAGATTACCCTCCGCTATCCCGGGACGGCTCGGGACATGGAGTTTCTCCGGGAGATCGGCCTGTTCGACACGGATCCGGTGGACGTGAAGGGGCAGAAGGTGGCGCCTCGGGATCTCTTCGCCGCTCTTGCCTATCCCAAGATGAAGCTCCGGGACGACGAGATCGAGTTCACCTTTTTCCATGTGCTGGTCACGGGAGAGAAGGACGGAAAGAAGGTTCGGGAGGAATACGCTCTTTACGACGAGCGGGACCCCGGAACGGGCTACCATTCCATGGCCCGGACCACGGGCTTTCCCTGCGTGATCGTGGGGCGTCTGATCGCCGAAGGAGTCCTGCGCATGCCCGGCGTGAACCCTCCCGAGGCGGTGGGTACCTGCGCCCCCGCAGTGGAGCGGTTCCTCCAGGAGATGACGAAGCGGGGTGTGAAGATCATCCATCGGGTGACGGAACTTTAGGGGGGCTGGGCGAAGCCATGGCACGGGAACGGAAGAAAGGCTACGGCCCCAAAAAGCCCATCGCTCCCATACCGCGCTACTGGAATCCTCCCATCGTGCTGGTTCAGGAGGAGCAGCGCCGGGCCATTCACGGCGCCTCCCTCACGGTGCTGGAACATGCGGGCATGCGCATCGCCTCGGAGGAGGCCCGGGAGATCCTCGCCCGGGCGGGTGCCCGCGTCGAGGAGGATCGGGTCTTCTTCCCTTGGACGCTCGTGGAGGGTGCCCTGCGAAAGATTCCTTCGGTGATTCGCCTTTGTGGGCGCACTCCGGAGGAGGATCTTCTCCTGGACGGGCGTCACACCTACATGAATCTCGACGGAAACGGGATGGAAATTCTGGATTTCGAGACCGGAGTCCGCCGTCCCACTACCCTCGCCGACCTCGAAACGGCCACGCGGATGGCGGACTACCTGGAGCAGATCGGTTACGTGTGGCCCATCGCCACCGCCCGGGACTGTCCCGTGCCTGTGCAGCCCCTTTACGAAACGCGATGCCAACTCCGCAACACCACCAAACACGTCATGACCATGACCGTGGCGGACGGTTTCTGCGCCCGGGGCGTCATCGACATGGCCGCGGCGGTGGCGGGAGGACGCGAGGCGTTGCGCCGCCGCCCGCTCATCTCTCTTTTCGAGAGCGTCACCAGCCCTCTCGCGCTGGAACGGGGTGCCTGCGAGGCGCTTCTCGCCTTTGCGAGGGAAGGTCTGCCCACGGGAATCATGACCATGCCTCTCTCGGGGGCCACCGCGCCGGTCACCGTGGCGGGGAATCTCGTGCTCGCCAACGCGGAGGTTCTCGCAGGGCTTACGCTGGTGCAGTGTGTCACGCCGGGGTGTCCCTCCTGGTACGCCTCGTGTTCCACCGTGATGGATCTCAAGTCCGGCGGCGTCACCTCCAACGGTCCCGAGGACTACCTGATCCAGGCGGGAACCATCGCCATGGCGCGGATCCACTACAATATTCCCGTCATGACCGGCGTCATGGGGACCGAGGCACGTGCTCCGGGATGGCAGTCCGCCGTGGAGGATTCCCTCTCCGTGTACACCTCCGCGCTTTGCGGCGCGGACCTCATGCCCGGCGCGGGGCTTTTGAAGAACGCCACGGTGCTCTCCTACGAGGAACTTGTCCTGGGGTGCGAGATCTACGAGATGGTCCGCCGCGTCAAGGAAGGATTTCCCACCGACGCGGAGGCCCTCGCCGTGGAGGCCATCCTGCGGGTGGGGCCTCGGGGGGATTTCATGACCGATCCCCACACGCTGGAACACATGCGGGAGTTGTGGCAACCCGATGTGCTGCGTCGGTGCAGCTTCGACGCCTGGGAGAGTTCGGGACGTGCCGATGCCCTGGAGCGTGCCCGGGAGAAGGCGGCGTGGATCATGGAACACCACGAGCCGGAACCGCTTTCCGCCTCGGTGGATGCGGAACTCGACCGCATTCTCGAGACCTACGCCGAAGAAAAGGGAGGGATCTGACCCCGGCTGTATGCGAGTACGTTTCCATCCCGTTCTTTCCGGAGCGTTTCCCGGGTGCGCCGCCGCAGTTCGCCGTACCAGCTTCGGTGGCGCCGGAGCGGATGCTTTCCCGGCGGAGCGTGTTGCTCCGCCGGGAAAGCGTCCCGAGCCGAAGAGAAGAAGAGGGAGGCTGAAGAGACATGTCCAGAGAGTTGCCGCCGGAAGTGCAGGAATACCAGGAGGAAAAGGAGCTCGGAGAAAAGCGGGGAGGCCAGGGGAAGACCCCGACGCTCACCGAGTCCGTCGGCGTGGTGGTTGCCATCGCGGGGGTCATCACCGTGTGCATTCTTATGCTGGGCCTCGACGCGCACATTCCCATCTTTCTCTGCGTTCTTTTCGTCACCGTTCTCGGACTGCGTCTCAAGAATACCTGGGAGCACCTGGAGGCAGGATTCGTCTCCGCCATCAACGCCAGCATGTCCGCCTTCTTCATTCTCATGCTCGTGGGCATTCTCGTGGGCGTGTGGATGATCTCCGGCGTCATCAGCACCATGATCGACTATGGTTTGGCCATTCTCTCGCCGAAGATCTTCCTCATCGCCACCTACGTCATCTGCAGCATCGTCGCCCTCGCCACGGGAACCTCCTGGGGCACGGCGGCCTCCATCGGCGTCGCTCTCGTCGGTGTGGGAGCCGGTCTCGGCATTCCCGCGGGCATGACGGGAGGCGCCATCGTCGCCGGTGCCTACTTCGGCGACAAGATGAGCCCTTTGTCCGACACCACGAACCTTGCTCCCGCCGTGTCCGGGGCCAAGCTCTACGACCACATCGGCGCCATGATCTACACCACGGGACCCACCTGGATTCTCGCTGGGGCGGCCTTTATCGTTCTGAGCCTGCTCTACGGCGGCGGCGACTTCGATCCCACCCGGGTGAACCAGATCCGGGAGGCTCTGGCGAGCGTGCAGAAGATCCATCCGCTGCTGCTCCTGCCGCCTCTGTGCGTCATCGGCATGGCGCTCCTGAAGATTCCCGCCGTGCCGGGCATGTTCGTGGGGATCGTCATGGGCGCCCTCTGCGGCATGGTCATCCAGGGAGTTGGATTCGTCGACATGATGACCGCGGCGAACTACGGCTACGAGGGGGCCGTCTCCGCGGAGGTCTTCGGCGAAGAAATCGCGGAGCTCGTGAACGGTCTGCTCACCCGTGGAGGCCTGCAGAACATGATGTGGACCATCTCCCTTTCCTGGATGGCCATCGGGTTCGGCGGCATGCTCGAAGCGGTGGGATATCTCCACGTCATTCTCCACGCGGTGGTGAACTACATGAACCGCGTGGGAAACCTCGTGACGGCCACGCTGGCCTCTTGCTTCGCCGTGAACCTCCTCATCGGCGACCAGTATCTGGCCATCATCCTGCCGGGGCGCCTCTTCAAACCCGCCTACGAGGAACTCGGCCTGGAGCCGCGCATGCTCTCCAGGACACTCGAGGATGCGGGAACGCTCACGTCACCTCTCGTCCCCTGGAACGCCTGCGGGGCCTATATGGCGGGGACGCTCGGCATTCCCACCCTCACCTACGCGCCCTACGCGATCCTCAACTGGCTGAATCCCTTCGTCTCCGCCTTCATCGCCTACGCGGGGTTCAAGATCTTCTGGCGCGAGGGATATGGGCCGGCGGCGAAAAGCGACGCGGTTCCCGCGGCGGGCACGGGGAAATAGTGTGAGGAAGCCGTCGGCATTTTCTTTTGCCGTTCCACCGTCGGAAGATCGGTCACCGGGTGGTTCCGGCATTCGGACCTGAACATCCATGGAAGAGAGGACCGTCATGCGGAACGGAGACGAGGGAACGGACTCGCCGGAGAAGACGACACTGGAGGATCTGGCCTACGGGCGGATCCGTGCGGCCATTCTTGCCCGTAAACTCCCGCCGGGAACCCGGCTTGCGGAACCGACGCTGGCGAAGAAGATCAACATCAGCCGCACGCCCGTTCGCGGGGCACTGCGGCGCCTCGCCTCGGAGGGGTTGGTGACGATCTCCGCAAACCATGGGGCCACGGTGACCGTTCCCTCCCTCCGGGATATCGAGAACGCCTACCAGGTTCGAGAAGCCCTCGAATGTCTCGCCGCCTCCGTTGCGGCGGAGAGGGTGTCGCGGGAGGACACGGTACGGCTTCGCGAGGCCGAGCGGGAGGAGCGACGCTGTCTCGCCCAGGGAGATCTGGAGGGGTACATCCGGATCAACGAGAGGATTCATCTCCTTGTGGCCTCCCTCTCGGGCAACCGTCTTCTGGAGCAGGCGGTCGAGTCCGCCATGAACCGTACCAACGTGTACCTGTCCCTCCTGGATCCGTTTTACGAACTGGCGGATTCGGGAGACCGCCAGACCTGGGAACACGCCATCATCATCGATGCCCTGGAGGCCGGAGACAGCCTCTGGGCGGAGGCGGCCATGCGGGTGCACATCCGCTCCTCCCGGGCGGTGATGGACCTGGACCTCGCACAAAAGAAGCCTTTCCCGGTCGATGACATTTGAGAAGACGAACGAGACGGAGACAAAAAAGGAGTGACCCGGACGTGGAGAAACACTACGAGGCGGTTCGAGAGCATGTCGTGGAAGGACAGGTAACACAGACGGAAAACGCCGTCCGCAAGGCCCTCGACGCGGGATGTCCTCCCGAGGAAATTCTCCGGAAGGGGCTTCTCGCCGGCATGGACGAAGTGGGAGCCCTTTTCAAGGATGGGGAGATGTTCGTCCCCGAGGTGTTGGTCTCTGCCAAGGCCATGAAGGGCGGAATGGAGATCCTCCGTCCCTTCCTGGCGACAGGTGCGGCGGGGCAGGGCGGGCGCATTCTCACCGCCACCGTGGAGGGCGATCTTCACGACATCGGTGTGAAGCTCGTGGGCATGATGCTCGAAGGCGCGGGATTCGAGGTGCGTAATCTCGGCGTGGACCTTCCGGCGGCGCGCATCGTGGAGGAGGTGCGGAGTTGGCGTCCCCACGTGCTGGGTCTCTCCGCCATGCTCACCACGACAATGACCAACATGAAGGGTGTGGTGGAGTCGCTCCGGGAGGAAGGGCTCGCGGAGGGACTCGCGATCATGGTGGGGGGTGCTCCCGTATCGAAGGAGTACGCCGAACGTCTCGGCGTACATTATTCCGCCGATGCCGCCGAGGCGGTGGGTGTGGCGAAGGCGCTTCTTCAGAAGTTTCGGGAAGGGGCGCTTTCCGAAGCGCGCTAGAAACTCCTGGTGCCGCAGTCCGAATCGAAAAGCGCGAGAGAGAGCCGTCTCCGATCCGCCGGAGACGGCTCTCTTCTTGTCGCTTCGTGCTGTCGGGGCGTACGATTCCTGTGCCGGCGAGCCTTGCTTCAGGGAAGGATGCGGAGCGCCACGTCCACCACGGCAGGGTCGAACTGAGTCCCCCGGTGACGCTTCAGTTCCCGGAGGGCCTCGCTCTTTGCCATGGCGGGGCGGTAGGAGCGGCAGCTCGTCATGGCGTCGAAGGCGTCCGCCACGGAGAGGATGCGTGCGCCGAGCGGGATCGCCTCTCCCGAGATGCCCTCAGGGTAGCCAGTGCCGTCCCAGCGTTCATGGTGGTGCAGCACGTCCCGGGCGATTTCCCCGAGGTGTGCCGAGGAGGAGAGCACCGCGTATCCCCAGCGGGGATGCATCTTGATGATCTCGTACTCTTCGTCTTCGAGCGGGCCCGGCTTGTTCAGCACCGTCACGGGCACGAGGAGTTTCCCCAGGTCGTGGAGGAGTCCCGTCCAGTAGATGCGGGAGATGTCGTTTTCATCCATCTTCAGCGCTGCGGCGAGACGGCATGCCAGTTGGGCCACGTTCTCGGAATGTCCCTTGGTGTAGTGGTCGTAGATCTCCAGAATGCCGATCATCACGGAAACGAGCTGTTTCTGGAAGGATGACGAAGTGGCGACGTAGCGACGAATGCCGAGATAGGCCGAGGCTATGTTGCCGAAGGCGGCGAGAACCCGCTCCGACCGGAGGGAGAAGGCGCTCGCTTCGCTGCGCCCCTGGGAGATGTCCAGACAAATTTGTCCCACCATTTCCTCGTCGAGGAAGAACGAGTGCAGAAGAGACTGGCGGATGGGGAGCACGGCGGTGCGGAATTTCTCCGCCAGCGAAGGCGGCATGCGCTGATCGAGATCGTCGTAGACGAAGGGAACGACACTTGTTCCCTTCGTTACACGAAGGTGCGTCCGTTTCAGGGGGAGCGTGCGAAGGCATTCCGCGTCGTGTCCCACTGCGTCGACGATGCGCCATTCCTCGCCGTTCACCTCGGAGATGCTGCCGCAGTCTGCCTCGGGGATGAACTGGAGCGCCATGTGGAGCAGCTCCGGAAGAAACGTCTCCTCTCCGGAGGTGGCTTCGGAGGTGAGGCGTCCTGTCGCGCCGAGGATATGCTCCAGTTCGTCGTTCAGGATCCGGGTTTCTCCGTAGAGGGCGCGGGCCTGCTGCAGCGCCGCCTCTCGCTCCTCCATGGTCGCGCTGAGTTTGACCGCCATGCCGCGGAAGGTGTCGAGCAGCGCCTGAACCTCTGTCACGGAGGAGGACTTCAGGTTTTGGTCGGGTTCGAACTCCCCCGGATTCGCCGCAAGAGCCGCCATATTTCGCGCAAGCTGTTCGAAGGGTGTCGTGAGAGTGTCCACGATCCTGCCGAAGGCGATGGAGAGTCCTCCTGCCCCTAAAAGAAGAAGAAAGAGAATTCCCAGAAGAAACGCCCCGAAGAGGTTGCCCAGAAGAGTGAAATCGAGGGAGAGGAGCAGCAGTTTCGGCTCCTCCACGACAACGTTGTCCTCTTCGGGAGGGCGGACATAGAGGAGCAGGCGCCTCTTCAGGAGTCCGTCCCGGAGAAGGAGGCGCTCTTTTCCTCCCCGCACGGCCTCCCGGACGAGAGCCCAATCCTCCGAGGTCGTCAGGGTGGGGTCTCCCGTTTCGAGCCTTCTCGTGGCGAGGCTGGCGAAGGCGAGGGAGTTCACGAAAGGAAAGTTCAGCATGCCTCGGATCTTCTCCAGATATTTGTCCATGTGTTTCCGCGGCACGGAGACGCTCACCTCGAGAATCGTATCGTCCTGCAGTTTCCAGTAGGCGTACTTGTTGTAGTCGTCGGTCATGGTGGCCGATGTGGCCCGTTGGAGTCGCACCTCTCCGGGAACCATGGTGCGGAGCGTTCTCCAGAGCCGTGTGAATTGAGAAAGATCGAGCCCGAGGTCGGGAGGATGGTTGGTGCGCGTCACTCGTCCTTTGGAATCGATGAGGTAATAGCGAAAAGTTCCGGGGTCGAAGGGGGATGTGCCGGAGGCGCGGACGAAGCGTCGCATCAGAGAGGCGAGTTCCTCGTCGGGAGCTTCCGAAGGAAGCCGCCCCTCCTCTGCGTAATGCATCTTGAGATCCTCCAGAAAGCGGAGGAGAAGCGCATCGCCGTTCTCCTCGAGGAGATCGAACATGTCCTTGTACTCCGCAACCTGGCGGGACGCCAGGGTGGCGAGGTGATCCTCGAAGAAGGCCATGCCTTTCGTGGTTGCCATCCACCCTCCCCAGAGGAGTATGCTCAGGAAGAAAACCAACATGAGCGTTCCCACTGCGGAAAGAGTACGGAAAAAATGTTGTCCCAGCGATTTTGGCGTCATCGGCGCACCTGCCATGAAAGAGCGGAATTCGGACCTTTTATAAAGCATACCATAAAGGCGACATAGGGAAAGCGTTTTGAAAAGGTCGGGCATGGTCGAGCAACGAAAAGGGAAAAAGACCGCAGAGTTCCCCTTTCCAGTCAGGAGGCTTTGCGCTAGAGTTGCTTCATGCTTCTGGCCGGAGTTCCCTTTTTCCGGAGACGGACTATCGGCAGCGGAAAAAGGACGGTTCCCTTCTCTGCCGCATCCTTTTGAGGCGAAAGGGCGCGAAAGTGTTTTTCGGAAACCCCGGGAGGAGCGTGTGCATCGGAGAACTCGTCGAAGTGGGTGGGATCTGTCGGAAAAAGAAAGTGAGGGAGTTCTGATGAAATCGAAAGGAGTGCTGATTCCATTGACCTTGTGCCTTATGCTGTTGCCCGCCGCCGCCTCGGGTGCTCCGGGGACGGGCGCGCTTCCCTCCAGGGACGAGATGGATTCCCGCTGGACCTGGGACCTCTCGGTGCTCTACGCCGACGATGCCGCCTGGGAGCGGGATTTCGAAACCCTGGAGAAACGACTTCCCGAGATGGAGGCCCTCCAGGGGAAGGTGGGAGCGAGCGCGGCGGATCTTTTGACGGCATTGCGTCTCCAGGACGAACTGGGGCAGACCATGAGTCGTCTCTACGTGTACGCCCACATGAAGAGCCACGAGGACACGACGAACCCGACCTACCAGGGGTTTGCCGAGCGGGCGGTCTCCCTCGCGGTCAAGGCGGGAAGCGCCGGATCGTTCGTGGAGCCCGAGATCCTGGCGATTCCCGAGGAGACGCTCGCAAGCTTCCTTTCGGAGGAGAAGGGGCTTGAGGAGTACCGTTTCGCCCTTGCCCGGATCACCCGCATGCGGGAACACGTGCTTCCCGCGGAGCAGGAACTTCTCCTTGCCCGCTCTGGGGGCATGGCGCAGACGGCGGAGACGGTCTTCTCCATGCTCACCAACGCGGATCTCACCTTCCCCACCATCCGCGACGAGGATGGCAACGAGGTGGAACTCTCGGAGGAGCGGTACGGCAAGTACATCTATTCCCAAAACCGTCAGGTCCGCAGGGATGCCTTTCTGGGGCTCTTCACCACCTATGGGAAGGTGAGGAACACGCTCGCGGCGACCCTCTCGGGGAGCGTCCGGAAAAACCTCTTCTACACCCAGGTCCGCAAGTATCCCTCCTGCCTGGACGCCACGCTCTTTCCCAATGCCATTCCTGTCGAGGTCTACGAGAACGCGGTGAAGACCGTGAACGCGCACCTCGAGCCGCTGCACCGCTACATGCGGCTCAAGAAACGCGCCCTCGGCCTGGAGGAGCTGCACATGTACGACCTTTACGTTCCTCTCGTGGAGGAAACGCAGAAGGACATTCCCTACGAGGAGGCCCTGGAGACTGTTCGGAAGGCCCTGGCTCCCCTGGGGGAGGAATATCTGGCGGAGCTGAACACGGCCTTCGCGAACCGCTGGATCGACGTCTACGAAAACCGGGGAAAACGGAGCGGCGCCTACTCCTGGGGAACCTATGGAGTGCATCCCTTCGTGCTCCTGAACTACAAGGGAACGTTGCGGGACACCTTCACCATCGCCCACGAGATGGGGCATGCCCTTCATTCCACCTTTACGGACCGAAGCCAACCCTTCGCCTATTCAGGGCACGCCATCTTCACCGCCGAGGTGGCCTCCACGACGAACGAGGCGCTTCTCCTGGACCATCTCATCCGTACCTCCGCGGATCCCCAGGAGAAGCTCTTCCTTTTGAACTATGCGTTGGAGCAGGTGCGCACCACCGTATACCGCCAGCTCCTCTTCGCCGAGTTCGAACTGGAGATCCACCGGCGGGCCGAACGAGGAGAGCCCCTTACGCCGGATGTGCTCGCCTCGGTCTGGCGGGAGCTGAACCTGCGGTACTACGGACCGGACGTGGTGGTGGACCCCGAACTGGACGTGGAGTGGGCGCGAATTCCCCATTTCTACAGCGCTTTCTATGTGTACCAGTATGCCACGGGGTTCGCCGCCTCCACGGCGCTGTCGCGGCAGATCCTCTCCGAGGGTGCTCCTGCGGTAACCCGCTACCTGGAGTTCCTCAAGTCCGGGAGTTCCGACTATCCCATCGAGCTGCTCCGCAAAGCCGGAGTGGACATGTCCGCCCCGGCTCCTCTGGAAGCGACCTTCGCGCTCTTCGCGGCACGGCTGGACGAACTGGAGCATCTTCTGGACGAGCTGGAACCCCCGAAATAGCATCCACCCCGAAGGGCGGCGGTTCCCCGGAACATCTTCGGATTCCGGAGACCGGCCGTCCTGCGGGAGAATGCGAGGACGACCCTGTTGACTGAAACAGGAGACGGAGACAGGGAAAAAGGAGAGAGGTGGGTCGCGTGAAATTCCTGCGGTTCGGTTCTCCAAAACGGGTTTTTCTGGAACTTCTCGCGCTGCTTCGGCGGGAATGGGCAACGTTGCTCCTCATTTCCCTCGGGTCCGGTGTCGTGGCCTTCGGCATCATGGCGCTCACGCTCCCCTATCGTTTCCCCGATTCGGGGGTGACGGGGCTGGCCGTGCTGGGAACCTATGTCTGGAACATCTCTCCCGCATGGATTGTCGCGGTGGTCAACGTGGGACTTCTGATCTGGGGATGGCGGGAGCTGTCCCCCCGCTTCGTGGGATGGACTGCCTACGGCGTGCTGCTCCTCACGGTCCTCCTCAAGGTCTTCGACGGTTTTCCCGTTCCCCATTTCGAGGATCGTCTCCTCGTGGCGATCCTGGCCGGAGTGGTGAAGGGGCTGGGAGGCGGTATCGTCTTCCGCGCCGGGGGCTCCCTGGGGGGCACGGACGTGATCGTCACGGCCCTGCGAAAGCGCTACGGCGTAGAGGTGGGCATGTTCACCTTCTACATCAACATCGGTATTCTCGCCCTCTCGTCCTTCATCGTGGGCATCGAGGGGGCCGTGTTCGGCCTGGTGAGCGTCTACACCAACGGTCTCGTGATGGACAACGTGCTTCGCTCCTTTGACCGGAGGCGACAGGTTTTCGTCATCACCAACATCCCCGACGAGGTGTCGCGCTTCGTGCTGCACGAGCTGCACCGGGGTGTCACCCGCCTGGAAGGACGGGGTGGATTTTCGGGCCAGCCACGCCCGGTGCTCCTCTGCGTTCTCTCGCCGAGACAGACCATGGAGCTGAAACGCTTTCTCGCGGAGCACGACCATCGTTCCTTCACCATCGTCTCCGACGCGTCGGAGGTGGTGGGGCGGGGATTCAAGTCCTGGAAGGGACTCTAGCGGCGGATCCTGATTTTTTGCTGGAGACGTGAGACGGAGCGGAGGAGCATTCCCGTCTCACGTGCGACGTTGATACGTTGAGGAGCCGTGTCGCACCGGTTTCCTCCGACGCACGGAAGCGTCATTTTCGAAGGGGTACGCGTTCGAGGCGCGGGGAACTCTTTGTTCCCGGCAATGCGGCGCCTGCTCCGGACTGTTTGAAGAAGGGGAGACGACATGGCCGGCGAACCGATTCGACTTGGAAAACAGACCTGGGTGCTTCCGGGTTCGGTGAACATCGGGCTTTTCGAGGACGAAGGAAAGGCGGTGTTGCTCGACAGCGGCGGTGACGATTCGGCGGGGAGGAAGCTCCTCCGGGTTGTGGAGGAGCGGGGGTTGTCTCTTTCGCTTGTGGCCAATTCTCACTCTCATGCGGATCACATCGGCGGGAACGCTCTGTTGCAGAAGCGCACGGGGTGCGGCGTGGCCGCGAGTCCCCTGGAGGGAGCGCTCATCGAACAGCCGGCGCTGGAGCCGTTCTATCTCTGGTCCGGCGCGCCCCCCCGGGCGCTGCAGACCAAGTTTCTCCAGGCACAGCCGTCCCGGGTGACCCTGGAGGCCCTGCCAGGAACCCGCCTGGGGGAAACCTCCCTCGACGTGCTTGACTTGCGGGGACACGCCCTGGGAATGGTGGGGTTCCGCACTCCCGACGATGTGCTTTTCGTGGCGGACACGCTTTTTTCCGAGGATATCCTGGGCAAGTACAAGGTTTCCTACTGTGCGGACGTAGGGGCGGCGCTCGAAACCCTCGAACGCCTGGAGACCCTGGAGGCCGCCTGGTTCGTTCCCTGTCACGCCGCTCCGAGCGAGGACATCCGCGGGCTCGTGGCGGCGAACCGGAGGGCTTTTGAAACCGTGTCGGCGCTTCTGGCCGAGGCGGCCAGGGAACCGGCAATTCGGGAGGAACTCTTCGCCCGAGTTTTGGAGCGGTTGGATGTGGCGCTGGACTTCGTTCAGTACGGCCTGCTGTTCGCTACCCTGTCGGCTCACCTCACTTTCCTTCACGAGAAGGGAGTTCTCCGTCCGGAGTTCTCCGGAGGACGGCTTTTCTGGGAACGCTGCACCTAGGCAAGGATTTCCGACGGGTCAACGACAGAACACCGTCTCTCTCGCATGTGCAAAGGAGACGGCACCTTTTCTTTTCAAAAAGCGGCGGCATTCCTCTCCGGAGCGGACAAACGAGTGCTCCTCCGGACGTGGAGGCGACTCAGGGAAACATCGAGAGGATTGTCTCCACTTCTTCGGCGATGTCCCACCCCTCGTCGGAAGGGAAGATATCCCTCATCTCCTCGGTCCAGCCGAAGGGAAGAAGTGCCAGCACCTTGCCCGGGAGATACACCACCAGTGCCGCCGCGTCTTCCTGGGCTCTTGACAGCGCCTCTTCTCCGCGGCGGGCGGCGAGAACGCCACCAATCCCATCCTCCCGGAGTTTCTCCATCCCTTCCCGGATCGCCTGTCCCGCGAGGGCACGCAGGTCCAGCACGTTTCGCCTTCGCCAGACGGCACGTTCCGTCAGTTCGGCCAAATGGGGTGCCACGAGCGATGCCAGCAGGGCGAAGAGTTCCGACGTTTCCACCGAACGAAGGGGAAAATCTGTAAGGGGAGGAATTCCAAGCGCTCCCACCAGAAGGGTCCCTCTTCGGAGAGGAACGACGAGGATCTCTCCTGCTTCTGCATCCTTCCAGACCCTGGGCTCTTCGGACTCTTCGGCGAGGGAGAGGAGCTTCGCCGACGCGGGGACCGGGTTTCCCGCGAGGGCGAGGCGGATGTCCTCCGTCCGGAGGACGTTTCGCAGGATCCGGAGAAGGCTCTCCAGAAAAAGATCCGCGTCGCGGATGCGATGGATTATGTTTGCCAGCTCTCTGAGCAGTCTGGAAAGATGCATCCACCGTTCGGCGGCTTCCTTTTGGGCGAGGGTTCGCTCGAGAAGAAAGAGACGCTCCAGCCCCACGGCGATGGTGGAGGCGAGAATCTCCACCGTATCCGGGTCGCCGTAGTGCTCTCCCGTCACACTGGGGGCAAGCCCCGCCATGCCGAGAAGTCCCTCCTTGCCCTTGAAGAAAAGGGTTCGCGCCACTCTGCGCTCTTTCCAGAAGGGTGAGGCGGCGGCGAAAAGCCGTTCCGCCGCGGGTGCTTCCGGAAAGGACAGTCCTTCCGTACAGAAGGGAATCGTCTCCGCAGCGACAGGCGCCACGTTCTGGACGAGGAGACGACCGTCCCGCCGCACACCTCCCTGGGCGTTTCGGAGCGAATGGAGCACGTACCCGGAGGATTCGGGCTGCCACGTCACGAGGGTCAGGGAGGATGTCTGGGTCATCTCCCCCAGTACGTCCGTGGCGGCGGTGAGGAACTGTTCCCGGTCCTGGAGGGCGAGCAGGTAAAGGCTTGCCTCGTGGAGCCCCCGGACGGCAAAGATCTTTTCGGAGATCGCTTCGAGGCGTTCCGCGTTTTCCACCTGAAGGGCGTTCATCTCCATCGCCTTGGAGGCCACGTGGGCGAAGAGGGAGAGAAAGTGGAGCACCTCCTGTTCGGGCGGAGATGCCCAGGAGAGAAAACAGAAAAGAGTGGTCTTCCCACCCGAGAGGGGGAGGACCACGTGGATCCGTTTCTGCCGGAGCAGAAGAAGGTTGGAGGCGCCGAGGGTCTTCGCGTGTTCCTCGTCCACGGGAATCGGAGCGGGGGCGGTGCGTCGGCTTTTGAAAACGCCCTCTCTGCGGGGGAGAATGTCGCGAGCGCCGAGAAGAGGTCTCCAGGAGTGCCCTTCGTCGAGGATCACCTGCACGGAGACGGCGAAGACCCCCTCGGAGAGCACGTCCCCGAGGAAAGTCGCGAAATACTCCACGGGAAGGGGTTCGAAGATGGAGGAGAATGCCGCTTCCGTGACGAGCAGGTGGTAGGAGAGGCGGGAGAGGCGCATTTCCAGGTCGGACACGGCCAGGTGGTCCTGCCACATGGCGAAGAGCCGCACCAGGTAGGGCAACTCGGCCTCCAGGCCCGGAGGGATCTCGGAACTCCCGAGCAGCAGGTAGAAAACCCATCTCGCGCTCCGGAGGCAGATTGCCCTGGACCATGGAACGTCACCGAAGAACTCTGCCGTCTCTTCCGGCAGGAGGGTCGCAAGCGTGTGTGCCGCGGGAAAGGTCTCGCAGGGAGGGAAAAGTTTTTCCAGAAGTGCCGCGCTGTCGGAGAAGAGCAGTGATGGAGGAGAAAAACGGGTAGCCCACGTAACCACGAGATCCCGTCCTTCTCTGCGGAGGAGCAGGGCCGGTGTTTCCGTCGCATCCAACACTTCTCCGAGAAGAGAGGGAACTCCTCCGTTGAGCAGGAAATGCGTGCGTTCACATGCGTCCCGAAGAGACATGAGCGCGCCTCCTCAGCCTCGAAGGGCGACGATGCGCCGTTCGTCGGGGTCGAAGAAGAGGGTGAGAGCGGAAGCTCCGTCCCGGATGAGATCTCCGTACCCCTTGAGGCGAAGATTCACTCCCGGGGATGCCTCGCCCCTCACTCCGAAGGTGGCGTCTCCCTTCAGCTTTTGGAAAAGAAGCCGGTAGGATTCCACTCTCTCCCTGAGATCGTCGTATTCTCTGCTCATGTCCACGTAGCGGAGGATACGCTCCTTGGTGGCCTGGTCCAGCTCCTTGCCCAAGGCGAAACCGCTCCGGATCTGTGCCGTGAGGGAGACGAGAATCTCCTCCACCGTCTCCAGGCGCGCCTGGAATTCCTTGTATTCCCGGTAGAGGGCGTTCCGGGACACCCCGGAGACCTCGATCTTCGTGTCCCCGTGCCGCAAGGAGCGGATGTTGCGGGCGTGCACATGGGCTGCGGAGTGGATTTCCGACGAAGCGATGACACCCTTGCGTCCCTCCACGAGGACACCCCGTTCGGTTCGGACGATGCATCGGAGCAGGTATTCGTTCACTTCGAGCGTTTCGCACTCAATGATGGCATCCTGAGCGAAGCGAAGTCGAATCTCCTTATGCGCCTTGAGATGCGCTTCTCCCTTGCCCTGCACACCGTAGAGGACGGCAATGCGTCCCTCTCTGCTCTCCACGAAGGCTTTTTCCACGGAGCCGCGAATGTCCACGTCGCCTGTGGCGGAGACGGAGAAGCCGTCCCGAATGGTTCCACGGACGAGAACGGGACCGTTGAAGGTGATGTTTCCCGTGGAGTAGTCTACATCGCCGGAAATGATGAGGAGCGGGATGACGGAGACCACATCGCCCTTCCACTCCAGCCGTCCATCGAGCTTTGCCCGGAGGTCGTCGCCTTCCCAGGCGAGTCCCTTTCCGAAGCGGAGTCGGGCCGGTTTTCCCTTTCGCTGGGGGACGATCTCCCCCTGAACGTTCCGTCCCGGCGTTCCCGGTGTGGGGGGGATGCGGCGGGCCACCACGTCGCCCCGGCGTATTTCCTGGACGAGGTCGAGATTGTAGAAATCCACCCGACCGTCGGGGTTGTCATCGGGGCGCCCTGATGGCGGTGCGAAGAACATCTGTATGGTTCCGTCCAGGCCGTTTCGAGGAGGAATTCCTCGGGCCAGCGGCTTCCGGAGAACCTCTTTTCCCGAGCGGGAGAGCTCCAGAGCCTCCGTCAGTGCGTCCTCGTCCACGCCGAAGACGATATGGTCCTTCGCGAGAAGTTCCCGTAATCGTTCCTCGTCGCTCCATCCCGGCGGCAGAGAGAGGAGGCAAGTCATGCCCCCGTCCTCGACGAGGAGTTCGGGAAGCCGCTCCGATTTGGAAGAGGACGGTTCCAGGACGGCGCCGAGAACGAATTCCCCCCGTTGTGCGATGTACCGGATGAGTTCCTTCAGCGTGATCCGCAACGTCACGTCGAGTTCCTGGATTCTGGAGAGCACCTCCACGGCGGAAAGGGATGTGTCCCGCACGTCGAGGACGAAGGCGCCTCCTCTTTCGAGAAGACGAAAGCGCGGTTCTTCGTGGAGAATCCGTTCCCCATCACTTTCGGTCATGAGCATCCCCCTCGCTTGATTCCCGCCTGGGCGAATCATGGGGACAATTCGGACGGCGTCTTGTGAGACTAACGTAGTATTCGCTCAGTATAGTTCAAAGGCGACAAAAATGAAAAAGGGTCTCGGGATGCGTCTTTGTAGTTATTCCATCATCATGAAAGATCTTCTGTGTGGGTCTTCGGTCACGGGCCTGAGGGGATGGGGTAGTTTTACATGTCGTTACCGGGTTCGTTTATCCTGTCGCGTAACGGTGTGGCTTGTCTCTGGATGTCTCATCGTTGGTGTTTTTCTCTTCTCTATGATGCTTCTTTCCCGAAGAGTGAGTTTTCAGGTGCGCCACGTGCCCGAATATCGAAGAATGATAAAATGATCCTGAAAAAAACGAGTGACCGAGTGATCTCCGGGCGGAAGTCTGTCCGATGCCCGGGAAAACGACGTTGGAAAAAACGTTCCGGAGGAGGAATGTTCCATGGAGAAACGAGAATTGTTCCGGAAGTACACGGGCATCTTCGGCATTCTGGTGCTCTTTGCGGTTGGACTCTTTCTGTTCGGACGCCATGAACGGAAGGAGGAGACCGTCTCCAGGGCGCCGGTGGCGCGCCCCGTGAAGACGCTGGTGCTTTCCGCACCGGCGGCGCGGGATGTCCGGACCTATCCCGGCAAGATCCTCGCGTCCCAGAGGGTCGATCTCGCCTTTCGTGTCTCCGGTCCTCTTGTGGAGCTGCCCGTCCGGAAAGCCCAGAACGTTGCGAAGGGTGATCTCCTCGCCCGGCTGGACCCGAGGGATTTCGAGATTCAGCTCCAGAATGTCAAAAGTACTCTCGCGAACGCCCAGGCACAGCTTGCAGCCATGCGAGCTGGGGCCCGCAAGGAAGAGGTTTCCGCCCTGTCGTCCCAGCTTGCATCGTCCCGGGCGCGCATGGAGGAGGCGGAAGCCCAGTACCGTCGTTTCGAGCGGCTTTACAAGGAGGGTGCCATTGCGGCGGCGGAGTTCGACCGCTACAAGACCGCCTACGAGGTCTCCAAGGCCACGGTGAACGAGGCAAGCCAGGAATTGCAGAAGGCGAAAACAGGAGCCCGCCCGGAGGACATTCAGGCCATGGAGGCGACTATCCGCGGTCTCGAATCCTCGGTGAAGGCTGCGGAGAGCGCGCTTTCGGACACAGAACTTCGGGCGCCCTTCGACGGAATCGTGGCGGATCGCTACGTGGAGAACTTTCAGAGCATCCAGCGGGATCAACCCATCCTCGCCCTCCAGGATCTGAAAGACCTCGAGGTGGTCATCTCCGTTCCGGAACAGGACCTTACCCGGGCGAGGAGCGCCGACGCCGTGACAGTCCAGGTACGCTTCGAAAACATCCCCGGGAAGACTTTTTCCGCCACGTTCAAGGAGGTCGCCACCCAGGCGGATCCCCAGACTCAGACCTATCCCGTGACCTTCCGCATGCCCTACCCGGAGGAACTCATGGTGCTTCCCGGCATGACTGTGGAAGTTCTTCTGGGATTCCAGAGCAACGCCACCGGAGACGGGGGATTCGTGGTTCCCACCGAAGCGGTTGCCGCGGGTGAGGGTACGTCGCATTTTCTCCTGGTCGTGGACGAACCGGCCCTGACGGTACGGCGCGTCCCTGTGGACGTGCTCTCCTTCCGGAAAGAAGATGCGGTGGTGAGCGGCGATCTCGCTCCGGGAACCCGGGTGGTTGTTGCGGGGGTGAGCCTGCTTGCCGAGGGAGAGGCTGTGACGCTCTACGCCCCGGAGGAGACACCGCTCCCCGCCGCGGAATAGGTGGACGCCATGAATATCGCCACAGCGAGCATTCGAAAGAGCACCGTCACATGGTTCATCACCGGTCTCCTTCTCGTGGGGGGGATGCTGTCCTACACAGGTCTCGGAAAGCTGGAGGATCCCGCCTTCACGATCAAAACCGCCGTGGTGACCACTCGCTATCCCGGCGCGTCTCCCGAGGAAGTTGAGAACGAGGTGACGGAGGTGGTGGAGAGCGCCATCCAGCAGCTCGGGCAGGTGGACATCGTGCGCTCCCTCTCCCAGGCCGGAGGCTCCGTGATCTACGTGGACATCAAGGATACCTTCACCGCGAAGGATCTTCCCCAGATCTGGGACGAGCTGCGCCGGAAGGTGAACGACGTGCAGGGCAATCTTCCTCCCGGGGCGGGGCCCTCCCTGGTGAACGACGATTACGGCGATGTCTTCGGCGTGTACTTCGCCCTCACCGGAAAGGGATACACGTTACGCGAGCTCGAGAACTTCGCGGATTTTCTCCGCAAGGAACTGCTTCTCGTCCCCGGCGTGGCGAACGTCCGCATCGCGGGAGCGCAGCGGGAGACGGTCTATGTGGAGCTTTCCCGGTCTCGCATGACCCAGCTCGGCATTCCTCTCCAGACGATCTTCGACACGCTCAAGGCCCAGAACCTCGTGGTGGACGCGGGAAGTGTGCAGGTGGGGAAAGAATATCTCCGCATCGAGCCCACGGGACTCTTCGCCACGGTAGAGGACATCGGAGATTTGTTCCTCCGGAGCGGCTCCGGAACACTGCTGCGACTCCGCGACGTGGCGACCGTCAAGAGAGGGTATCTGGATCCGCCGCGGGCGCTCATGCGCTTCAACGGCGAGCCTGCACTCGGCATCGGCATCTCCAACGTGGAAGGGGGCAATGTCATCACCATGGGCGAGGCGGTGAAGAAACGCCTCGCGGAGCTGCTTCCCCAGACGCCTCTCGGCATGGAACTCGGGCTCATCTACTACCAGTCCGACACGGTCAAAGAGGCCATCGCGAACTTTCTGGTCAACCTCCTCGAAGCGCTGGTCATCGTCATCGGTCTGCTGCTCCTCTTCATGGGCATGCGCTGCGGTCTTCTCATCGGCGCCGTGCTGCTCCTGACGATTCTCGCCACCTTTATCGCCATGAAGGGTTTTCGCATCGACCTGCACAGCATTTCCCTGGGAGCGCTCATCGTCGCCCTGGGGATGCTTGTGGACAATGCCATCGTTATTGCCGACGGCGTTCTCGTGGGAATCCAGAAAGGGCGGGACCCTTTCCGTTCCTCCGAGGACATCGTGGGGCAGACCCAGTGGCCCCTGCTCGGTGCGACGATCATCGCCGTTCTCGCCTTCGCTCCGATCGGTCTTTCTCCCGACAGTACGGGAGAGTATTGCCGCAGCCTTTTTCAGGTGGTGGGAATCTCCCTTCTGCTGAGCTGGATCCTCGCCGTGACGATCACCCCCCTTGCGGGAGCGCACTTTCTCAAGGTGGCCCCGATGCGGGAGGGGGAAGAACTCTACGGATCGCTTCTCTATCGTCTCTACCGGAAGTTCCTTGAAGCGTGCCTTGCGAAGCGGCTGCTCACGCTGGCCGTTCTGGCGGGACTTCTTGTGACGGGCGTTCTCGGCTTCAACATGGTGGACAAGTCCTTTTTCCCCAGCGCGTCGAGCCCCATGTTCACCATCGAGTTCCGGCGCCCCAAGGGGGCGTTTATCAACGAGACTCTTGAGGACGTGCGGAAGTTCGAAGCGTTTCTTCGGGAGCAGCCCGAGACCAAATCCGTGACCTCCTTTGTGGGCGAAGGGGCGTTGCGCTTCCTCCTCACCTTCACCGCGGGCGATCCCGGAGACGAGTACGGAAGTTTCGTGGTCGGGACCGAAAACGCGGAGGAGACGGATTCGCTCATGAAAAAAGTGGAGGAGTTCGCTGCCCGGGAGCTGCCGTATCTGGATCCACGGGTACGCCCTTTCGGGAAGGGGACGGGAAGCGGCGCGAAGATTCAGGTGCGCTTCTCCGGGGAGGATCCGCTCGTGCTCCGCGGCCTCGCCGACCAGGCCACGGCGCTCTATCGTGCCGCGGGTGCGGTGAACATCCGCAGCGACTGGGGGGAACGGGTCAAGGTCATCCGTCCGGTCCTCGATGAGGTTCGGGCGAGGCAGGTGGGGCTCACGCGAAAGGACATCGCGGAGGCCCTGGAACTCTCCTTTTCCGGTGCGACCGCAGGCCTCTATCGCGAGAAGGACAAACTTCTTCCCATCGTGGCCCGCTTTCCCGAGGCGGAACGGGCCGATGCGGGAACCCTTCCGGAGGTGCAGACCTGGAGTCCTTCGCTGCAGCGTTATCTCCCTCTCTCTCAGGTGGTCCGGCGTTTCGACACCGTTGCGGAGGATTCCGTGATCTACCGGCGGAACCGCATGCGCACCGTCACCACGGAATGCGATGCCGCCGACGGTCTTGCGGGGCCGCTGTTCACCAGAGTGCGCTCCTCGGTGGAAAATCTTCCTCTTCCCTTGGGGTACAGCATGGAGTGGGGCGGTGAGTACGAGAGTTCCGGCAAGGCTCAGGGCGGGCTTTTGCGCATGATTCCCCTGGCCTTTGCCGCTATAGTGCTGATCCTGGTGGTTCTTTTCAACGCCCTGCGGCAGCCCGCGATCATTCTGCTCTGCCTGCCTCTTTCGGTGATAGGCATGACTGCGGGGCTCCTGCTGTTGCGGAAACCTTTCGATTTCCTCGCGCTGCTCGGTTTCCTGAGTCTCGCGGGGATGCTCATCAAGAACGCCATCGTGCTTATCGACCAGATTGATCTCGAGATCCGGGAAGGGCGCGATCCCTATGAGGCCATCGTTGATTCCGCATTGAGCCGGGCCCGTCCGGTGCTCATGGCGGCACTCACCACCGTGCTCGGCATGGTTCCCCTCTACTTCGACGTGCTCTTTTCCTCCATGGCGGTGACCATCATGTTCGGTCTCACTTTTGCCACAGGACTCACCCTCGTGGTGGTCCCCGTTCTCTACGCGCTCTTCTTCCGGATTCATCCTGCGCCGGAGGGTGAGGGCGTGCCCGGGTAAGCGTAAGGGACGGGGCATGCCGGAAGGGAGAAGGGGAGGAGGATGCTTCCATATTCCGCGAGAAGGAACGCTGCCCCAAAGCAAAGGAGTTCGTCGGAGAAAAAGCGGGAAAGGGCCTCGTCACAGGCCCTTTCCCGCTTTCTTCGCTCTCGTTCCGGTTCATTGCGGTTTTTCTCTCTAGCTTGCGGCCGTGCCCGTCCGCTCAGGGAACGTTGTGTCTCATTCCTCCTCGGAGCCGGCGATCTTCCATTTGAACCACTTGTACTGATCCTTCTCCAGCACGCGGTACCCTCGAATTTCCTTGGTGACCCACAGAAGGTATTCCTTGGAGAAGGATTCCTGAAGGGCCATGATGGATTTCCCCTTGTTGCCCTTGAGTCCGGCGTAGGTGTCCTTGAGATCCCGGTCGTCGTCGGCATCCCAGCGGAAGAGGGCCATGGCCTGGGCCACGGATTTCTCCGGCGTGTCCGCAGGGATAAGAGGAAACTGGAGCACGTGTTCCTCCCAGTTGTAGACGCCATTCCCCTTGCCGGGCACGACCACCACCCGGGGACAGCCGTGGATCCGGATCCGGCTCAGGCCGAGAATTCCCGGATCGGCCTGGAGAAGATGCTCGATCCCCTTGGAGATAGCGCTGAACGTGAGAAGATCTTTCCCTCCCGAAGGGGAAAAGAGGGGCGAAACGTCCAGATGACTCCTTTTTGCGGACATCTCCATGAACATCTTCCGGGTCTTTATGGATTCCTTCATGACAAGGCGAAGTTCACCCTCGCCCTTGCCCTTCCATTTCTCCGCGAAGCGTCCGACCTTCTGAGTTTGGCGGCGGAGTTCCTCCTGGGTCCGGACGAAGAAGATCGCCATGTCCTCGATCTCCTGGTCCAGGGCGAGAAGCTGTTCGAACTGGTTGAGGAGTCCCATCTGTTCGAGCCCGCTTCGGAGAGGATCGAGGAGGCTTTTTCGTTTTTCCAGCGCTCCTCGGTAGGCCGAGGCGGCGTCGATGATCTTCTGCCGTTCCTGGTTGTCCGCCATGCGGACCCGGAGCGTGCGCAGTGTGTTCTCCACGAAGTTCATGAGATTTCCATCGATGGTGGCGAGGAGCGTATCCGCCTCTTTCGTCTGGGGAAAGTTGATGTGTTTCAGGAGAATTCCCTGAATTCCCTTCCGCTTGCGGATGTTCACGTTCAGGACTTCTTCGAGGTGATCCGTCTTCGCCCGGAGGCTCATGCCCGCACGCGGACTCTGGAGAGGGCGGGCGTAGAGCAGGGTGAACTCCTCGGCGATGAGATCGGACAGGCGGTAGTACTGAAAACGGTCCAGCGGGGGCGCCTTCTCCGTGGAGGCGAGGAGCGCGACGGAATCTCCCGGAGTGATCCGGGAATCCAGAAAGCCGAAGTCGAGGAAGAGGCGTTCCTCGGGAGTGAAGTCGATCCGCTGTGGAGCTCCCGTGCTGGTGCGGATATGTCGTTCCACCACACTCCAGAGAAGGTTCCAATAGGCGGTGGCAAGCTTTTCCCAGAGTTCCCGCGTGCGCTTGCGGACTTCGATGTCATCGCTCGGCTGGGGCAGGAGCACATACTCCTCCACGTCGGCGCGGAGCTGCTTGAGAGTGGTACGGTCCTCCTCGTTCGAGAGGTTCTGTTCGAGGAAGATGAGCGGTTCCAAAAGCCCACCTTCGGCGTTGGTGCCGCCCGAGGTTTCCCTTTCCGAAAGCGGAGGCGCATTTTGGGCGGATTGGAGTGTTGCGGATAGTTCCTCTGCCATGGTCGGACCTCCTTGTTTCCTCGAAAAAAGAGGAGGAAACCCTAAGGAATCTCTGAATAAGGCTACGTCAGCCCCGCAGGGCGCCTCGCAGAGCCTGATGCGACCCGAGTCAAGAAAAATCGAAAGGTCTTTATTCAGGGTTTTCCTAAAATTGAGTCTCAGGACCCATTCTACTCGCTCAAGGGCGATTGTGCCAGATCAAGAACACATCGCGACGGATCTTTTTCCGCAAGGGCGTCATGAGTTCTCTCGAACGAGAGAGGCGCCGCAAACAACATTTCTCCTGTACGGATGCCCGCTCTGGTTTCTGCCGCGGCGGTCCGTTGCGGTGCCGTCAAGGAAGATCGAACTTCCGAGAGGCGAAGCGGAGAAACCGTTCCGCCCATTCGGGATCGAACTGAGTGCCCGCGCAGCGCCGGATCTCCTCCCGTGCCTCCCCGGGAGAAAGACGCGGTTTATAGAGTCGGTTCGTCATGGATTCGAAGGCGTCAACAAGGGTCATGATGCGGCTTTCCAGAGGAATCGACGTTTCTCTTCCTCCAGCGGGGTACCCCTCACCATTCCACCACTGGTGGTGGCAGCGGATGCCCTCGGCGATGTCGAAAAGCGCGGGAACGGCGAGGGCGATGCGATGTCCGATCTCGGGATGCCGTCGGATCTCCACGAACTCCTCCTCGGAGAGCGGTTCCGTTTTGGCGAGCAGGCCCGGCTGAATGCCCACCATGCCGATGTCGTGCCAGGCGGCGAGGCGGATCAGACGCTCTCGAAAAACAGGTTCAAACTCGGGTATGGTACTGATGAAATCCTCCATGATGACTGCGCAGTTCTTCATGTGGTCCTTTCGGTTTTTCTCCTCCTCGTGGATTCGGTAAAGAAAGAACTTCAGGATCGCCTCCCGAGCCTTTTTTCGGTGCTCATCCTTTTGAGCGTACATGATCTCGTCGGCATCCTTGAAAAGTTCCAGGATGCTTCGTTCCGCCGTTTTGCCCGTGCGCATTCCCCAGGAAAAGAGGACGGGCAGATGTCCCTCCGGGGCGTTGTGGAGGGAGAGTGCTTCCTCAAGCCGGAGCATCATCCGCTTTTCCGTCTCGGGTGAACTGAAGGGAACGAGAACGGCGAATTCGTCGCCGCCGATGCGGGCGACCACGTCGGCGGCGCGAAACGTGTTCTGAAGTAGCGATGCAGCCTTGCGGATCAATTCGTCTCCCCAAGCATGTCCCAGGGTATCGTTCACGAGTTTGAGTCCATCCAGATCGCAGATCACCACCGTGACGGGGTCGAATCGTCCTGTGCCGTGGCGGTGCATCTCTTCTTCGAAGAGCGTACGGTTTGCAAGGCCGGTGAGAGAATCCTGGAGCGAGCGTTCTCGGAGTTGCTGCATGGCGACCTGAACCCGTTCTTTCAGGTCGTCCACGGCGAGGGCGACGGTGCCGAGTTCCTGGGGAAGCCGTTCGACGGTTTCGGAAGGATATTTGGTGTAGTTGCCCTCTCCCACGGCGGAGACTCCCGCGAGGAGTGTGGAAAGGGCGCGGGACATGCGGGAGAAAAGAAGCAGGAAGAAGAGAACTCCCAGTGCGGCGAAGAGCGTGACGGACAGAATACTGAAGCGGACCATACGAGTTGTGGACTGCTGGTACTCCCCCAGGGTCATTTCCGCGCCGAGAATCAGGTCCCGCCCCTCAAGAAAGGTGAGGAGTCTGTAATAGTGTTCTCCTCTTTCGTCTTTCCCCTGGAGGAGGAGGGAACCTTTTCGTCCTGTCAGGAGCGGGTGGGCTCGAGGATCCTCCGCGAGGTTTGTTCCGAATATCCGCTCGCTTGCCTTCGGGCCGGACAGAAGATGACCCATTCCGTCATAGAGGAGAAAACGCCCTGTTTCACCGAAGTGCATTTTTCCGATAAGGTGGGCCAGATTTTCCAGGAGGGCCGAGCCCAAGACCAGCCCATCGAAAGTTCCCTGTCGGAAGACAGGAACGGAGAAGAGGATGAGCGTGTTACCGGAAACTCTTCCCACGAGAGGTGGTGTGATGAATTCCTCTCCCCTGTGGGCGGCCTGGAAATACTCCCGGTCCCGAAGATCCGGCGAATTTTCGGGACGTATGCCGAGACTGCTGTCGACCAGGAAACGCCCTTCCTCGTCGACATACGCCACGCCGGCCAAATCTTTCCGGCTCTCGGCGAAACGAAGGAAATCCCTGTACATCGCTTCCAAGTCTCTGTTTTCGACGGAGCTGATCCCGGCAATGGCGCGGATTTCCTCGAGATTCGCGAGATACCAGCGGGAGAAAAAGGCAACCTGAAGGTTCAGAATACTCTCGAGGCGTTCCGTGAGAGAGACGTGCGTATGGTGGCGTTCGGTCAAAAAGAACGCCAAGGGAGAAAGGGCAACCACGAGGAGGAACAGTAGCAGAAAGACAATGAACATGCCGCGAATGCTTTTCGGCGGAATCGTCATAGCGGGAAGATTCTCCCTTTCACAGAAACGGATGTCGATCGCCATCGCCGAGTAGTGGCCGAGAAGACGACGAAGTCGTTTCATAGTCCTCATGTCGATTGTACGCTCTCAAAGAGCGTTGACACAAGGTAGATCGAGGGTTTTCCCCGTGTGTCTTTTGCGGACTCTCCGTGAAGAAGGGGCCTGAAACTGGGATTCGCCTCCACCGCAAGGATGTGTCTTCTCCAAGGTGAGGAACATCGAATGGACTGTTGGAAAGACAACGGGATTGCCGACGTTGTGTAACACTTTTCCTGGTATTTTCCTGGTATTCTTGGAAGGTACAAAGGAGTGCTTTCTCCTTCTCCGACGCGTGGTCTTTGGAAAGTAAAAAACAATGGTCCGAGAGTCCTTCTGGAAGGTGAAAAACATGGAACGACAGTGACGAGCCGAACGGGGTCTGCGCATGCGAGAGCTTGAAGCGCTTACGGGAGAGACGAAGGCCACCATCCTCGGGAGTGAGAGGGTTGGCTGCGGATCCGCTTCCCTGAAAGCAGCCGACAGTGAAAGAGAAGAAAATCGAGGATGCGAGAGAGAGGGATTCGCATGTCCGTGAGAAGAACCCATTCCGTGCCGTTGCGGTGTCCTCAGGTACATCGCCGTTTTTCGAAAGAGCGTTCCGCCTGGTGGACCCATGGGATGGCCTGCCCCGAAACCTCAGGTCTTCGCGGCATTCTCGCGGTGTTTCTTTTCATCGTGGGCGTTCTGGTGGTGTCCTTTCCCGCAGTCGCTGCGGAGATTTCCCTGCCGGAGTACCTGCACCTGGTTCTCGGGGAAAACAAGGAGGCCAAGGCGTCCCTCGCCAGGGTCGAGAGCGCCCGCGCCTCGGTGGCATTCACCGCGGCGGAACAGCGCATGAACGTGGGCGTCAAGGGGGAGACCGCCAGGGTTCTTCGGGAGGAGGAGGGGCAGTACGCGCTTTCCCTGGCTCTCAGCCAGCGCATCGATCTGTGGGGAAAGTACGACCTCCAGGAACGGGCAGCTCTTCTGGCCTTGGACGCTCGCAGGGCGACGCACGCCCAACTCGTGAACACCCTGCTCACCGATGCGGAGGGTGCCTACTGGACGGCTTTCATGGCCCGCAAGAATCTGGTTCTCTATGAGAGCCTCATCCATCAGCGCGAGGAGGATCTGCGTGTCGCGGAGGAACGCTATCGCGTGGGAGCCGCTCCCCGCCTCGACGTGATTCGTGCCTCGGTGCAGCTCGAAAAAGTTCGGGGTGAGGCGACCCGGGCCGAGGCGATCCATCGCGATGCCCTGGCCTCTCTCGCGAGACTCGCGGGAGGAACGGCGGTGGAACCTCCCGAGACGCAACTGGAGAAACCGGAGCTTTCGTTCCCCGTTGACCTTTCTCGGGCGGAGAGACAGCGCCCAGACCTGCAAGTCGCCCGCATCACGGAGGAGCTGGCTAAAGTGGAGAGGGATCTGGCCAAGCTTGGCATGAAGCCCACGCTGGATGCGTCGCTTCAGTACACCATCCTCACCGATTCGTCCAAGGCGAGCGTTCCCCAGGAGGACGGCATGCTCTCCCTGGTGCTGGGAGTCACCCTGTACGACGGAGGCGCCACGAAGGCCGATACGGCACGAAAGGAACATCTCGTCGCCGCGGCGGGTTTCGACCGCGAGGACCGGCGGGATGCCCTTGTCAAGGAGCTTGCGTCAGCGACGCACCGGTGGGAGAAAGCTCTGGCGCTGGAACGGACCAAGGCCAAGGAAGTGGAGCTTGCGGTGGAGGAACTCCGCATTACCAGGCTCCGCTACGAGACCGGGGCCGGAACCCAGCTCGACCTTCTGGATTCCCAGGTGAACGAGCAGAGTGCCGCCACGGAATATCTGGATGCGGTGAAGGAGATGTACCTCGCGTTGGTGGATCTGCGGAGCGCCCTGGGGGAATACGCGGTGCAATACGCGCACGAGGCGGGATCGACCACGTCCATTCCCTGAGCGTCGGTGGCGTACGAGTGGCCATGAGGGGTGCGACGAGGCGCCCTTTTTTCCGACCATCCTGGAGGAAGAATGATTATGGCGGGGAAATAGGCGAACATCTTCCGTCAGAGGCTCTCCGGAGCGAAAGATGCGCCGTGTCGTGGAGGTGAACAATCTCACCCGTACAACAACAACATGTGGCGTGATCCCGGGCGATGCACACGATTTCCGGAGGCTTTGTCCAGGGAAGGGATGGTTCATGCCGCATTTTGAGGCGACGTGTTGAAGAACAGCGCTTCCACGGGAGTGCGACGGCTTCTCTTAGAAAGGGAAGGTGTTTTGCACTCAAGAAAGCGGCGAAGACTCGGAGGTGTTCTTTCCGGGTTTTCGCCGCTTCTTTTGGAATGTTTCGCCGGAATTTCGCTGGAAAACTCAGGCCAGGCGATCAGCAGGCGTTTTTTTGTTGGGAGAGATGAGGCTCTGAATGCGGTCCCTGGATTTTTCCAGGTGGCGTATCGATGCGGCTTTTGCCGCTTCGGAATCCTGTCTCTCGATGGCCTCCACGAGATCCCGGTGCTCCGAGAGAACCGTGTCGGGCCATTTTTCGTAGGGAAGCTTCTCCCGCTCCTGATGGCCCACGGACGCGATGGCGTCCGTGTAGAGCTTCGACAGGCCCTCGTACACCCGAAGGAGCACCGCATTGTGCGCCGCCTTGACGATCAAGGAGTGGAGGATCGCATTGTAACGGGCTCCGAGGACGCCGATGTCCGGATGGTGTGTTCTCCAAAGGTTCTCCAGATAATCCAGGGCGTCCCGGATCTGTTCCATGTCCCGGTCGGTTCTGCGGAGTGCCGCGAAGGCCGCGGTGGGGCTTTCGATCATGACCCGCAGCTCGAAGACCTGGGCGATGGAATCCACGGGCCAGGCAGTGAGGAGATTCAGGCTGTCCAGGATGCTGTTGGTGCCCTCCCCGCCGACGAACATGCCCTGGCGCTCCCGGATGTCGATGACGCCCAACGCCTCCAGGGCGATGAGTGCCTCCCGAAGATAGGAGCGCTTGACGTCAAAGTGTTCGGCCAGATCCCGCTCGGGGAGGAGCATGTCTCCCTTGGTGATTTCTCCCGCCTGGAGAGCCAGGTAGATTTTTTGGATGAGTTGTCGTTTTCCTTCGTTCATGTCTTTTTCGCTCCCGTCAATGTCGGCGTTTCCCGTTTTTGTCCGCGTCGTCGCGATCCAAACGTGAAGACAGTAGCACAGTTTTCCCCTCCTCTGCAATTTCCGTTTGCTCCGGGGCATTCCCTATGGTACGATATTTTGGAAATTTGGTCGAGCTTGGTCGATCAGAAATTTCGTTCAACAGCGAACACGTGAGGAACACATTTCTCCGGAAGTGCTTTTCTCTGGAAAATTCCGGTACAGCATCTTGGACGGGTACATATGTTGCGAGGAGGATGGGTCCATGGCCATGAAGGAAGCACTGCGCATCGCCGAAGGAGACAGCGTTGCGGTGGCTCTCACGCCCCTCGGCGAGGGAGAGGTGGTTACGGTGGGCTCGCACACTGTTCTGGTGTGCGAGCGGATCCCCGCGTATCACAAGTTCGCCCTGGAGGACATTCGAGCCGGGGAGAAGGTCTTCAAATACGGGGAGATCATCGGAGAGGCCGTCACGGACATCACCAGGGGAAGTCACGTGCACGTCCACAATGTGAGAAGCCTGCGGGGGTAGAGCGAATGCGAACGATCAGGGCGTACAAGAGGACCGATGGTTCCGTGGGCATCCGCAACAAGGTGCTCGTCCTTCCCTCCGTGGTCTGCGCCGCGGAGACGGCGCGCATGATCGCCGGACAGGTCCAGGGGGCGGTGTCGCTGCAGAACCATCTCGGATGCGGGCAGATCGGCGAGGACGCGAAAATGACCATCGACACGCTGGTGGGGCTGGGAAGAAACCCCAACGTGTTCGGCGTTCTCGTGGTGGGGCTCGGGTGCGAGACCGCAAGGCCCCACGCCGTTGCGGAGGCTATCGCCGCCTCGGGAAAACCTGTGGAGTGCGTGGTTATTCAGGAACTGGGGGGCACTCTCAACACCATCCGCGAAGGTGTCCGCCTTGCCATGGATCTGGTCCAGCGGGCGAGCATGGAGGAACGCGTTCCCTGTGACGCGGCGGATCTTTGCGTGGCGGTGGAGTGCGGCGGTTCGGACCCCACGTCGGGCATCGCCGCCAATCCCTCCGTGGGCTCCGCCTGCGACCGGGTGGTCGCCGCAGGGGGGACGGTGATCCTCAGTGAGACCACGGAACTCATCGGCGCGGAACACCTTCTCGCCAAGAGGGCCGTCACGCCCGAGGTCGGCGAGGCCCTGAAGGCGATCTGCCGCAGGATGGAGCAGCGCGCCGCCGACATGGGAACGAGTCTGCGCGGGGGCAATCCCTCGCCGGGCAACATCGAGGGCGGTCTCACCACGCTGGAGGAAAAATCCCTGGGCTGCGTGCACAAGGCGGGAACCTCGCCGCTTCAGGAGGTGCTCCCCTACGGTGCCGCGCCCACGAAAAAGGGACTTGTCATGATGGACACGCCCGGATTCGACATCGACTCCGTCACGGGTATGGTGGCGGGCGGAGCACAGCTCTGTGTCTTCACCACGGGGCTCGGAACACCCGTGGGCAATCCCATTGCGCCGGTCATCAAGGTGACGGGCAATCCCGTCACGTACGGGCGCATGCGGGACAACCTCGACATCAACGCAGGGCGCATCCTGGAGGAGGGGCTTTCCATCGACGAGATGGGGGAGGAGATCTGGAGGGAGATCCTCGCCGTGGCGGAGGGAAAACAGACCCGCTCGGAAATCCTCGGTTACTGTGAATCGAGCTTTTGGCGCTGCGGCACCTGCGTGTGATTCGGAGACCAGCGACGTCGTCCCGGAGGGGATGGCGTCGGAGAGAACGCTGACTCTGGAAAGAAGTGGATGAGGAACATGGCTGGACGAGGACAAGACGGGCGTGACATCACCGGAGCCTATTACTTGGGGCTCATGCACGGCGCGGGATATCGGAGCGGTGATCTCCGCAAACCGCTCATCGGCATCGTCAATTCCTGGACGGATGTGAATCCAGGGCACAGGCCGCTGCGAGAGTTGGCCGGATTCGTCAAGGAGGGCGTCTGGGCGGGGGGCGGCGCGCCGGGGGAGTTCACGGTTCCCGCTCCCTGTGACGGTATGGCCCAGGGGCATGGCATGCACTATGTGCTTCCCCAGAGGGATCTCATCGCCGCCTCCGTCGAGGCCATGGTGGAGGCCCACGGTTTCGACGGGCTGGTGATGCTCGCCTCGTGCGACAAGATCATTCCGGGTATGCTCATGGCGGCGGCGCGGCTGAATCTGCCCACCCTCTTTCTCACCGCGGGGGCCATGCTTCCCTTTTCCGAGGGAGGAAGAACCTTCGTGACCTCGGATCTCAAGGAGGCCATCGGAAAAAGGAACAGCGGCGCTATCGACGACGAGACCTTCCAGCGCTGGACCTGCGGTTTCTGCGCCTCCGGCGGCACCTGTTCCATGTTCGGAACGGCCAACACCATGGGCACCTTTCTGGAGGCGACGGGGGTGGCGCCCTTCGGCTCCGCCACCATGCTCTTCTGCGATGCCGCCAAGGTGCGACAGGCCCGGGACGTGGGAGAACGGATCGTCGCCCTGGTTCGGGAGAAGCGCCCGCTCTCGCTCTTTCTCAACGCCGCGTCCATGACGAACGGCATCAAATACGTTTCGGCCACGGGGGGATCGACGAACGCCGTGCTCCACACGCTGGCTCTGGCGAAGGTGCTCGGAATGGACCTCGACCTAAGGCGTTTCGATGCCATTCAGGAATCCGTTCCCGTCGTGGCCAAGTTCAAGCCCTCGGCGGAGCCCAACATCGACGACTATCATCGTGCGGGAGGAGTGCGGGGCGTGCTCGCCACCATCCGGGAACATCTGGACACCACGGTGTCCCTCGCCATGGGCGGAACGCTGGCGGAGAGCCTTGACATTCCGGGAACGCCCGTGGATCGTCAAGTCATCCGCTCCCTCGCGGAACCGCTTCACGAGAAGGGGTGTTTCTCCATTCTCTCGGGAAATCTGGCTCCCCTCGGGGCGGTGGTGAAGAAGAGCGGCGTGGATCCCCGCATGTTCCATCACGTGGGGTCCGCGGTGGTGTTCGACTCCGAGGAGGATGTCCGGACCTTCCTTCTCTCGAAAAAGGTTGAGCCCGGTTCGGTTCTGGTGGTACGCTACGAAGGACCCAAGGGAGGTCCCGGCATGCGGGAACTCTCCATACCGGCGGCCATGCTCGTGGGTATGGGACTCGCCTCGTCGGTCGCCATGGTTACGGACGGACGCTTTTCCGGTGCCACCCGAGGTCCCTGCGTGGGGCACGTGGCTCCCGAGGCGTGGGTGGGTGGTCCCCTGGCGCTCGTCCGCGACGGTGACCGTATCGAAATCGATCTGGAGCGCAAGCTCCTCCAGCTTCATGTGAGCGAGGCCGAACTGGAACACCGCCGCGGCGGGGTGAGACGTCCGGAACGGCCCCTTCGCGGCATGCTCGCCGCCTATCGCGCCGGAGTCGGATCCGCTCATGAGGGTGCGCTCTGGCTCTACCGGGAGAATTCCGAGAAATAGGACACGGACGCTACCAGGAAACGAAAAGGAGAGGACGACAAATGCGTTTGGCGACGATCCGCCTTGAAGGTTGTGAAGAAGCGGCGGTGCTGGTGGGGAGCGTTCCCGTTCCCCTGACTTCGGTGAACCGGAATCTGGGAACGAGCTGGATTCCCTCGGTCTTCGATCTTATCGTGTCAGGCGAGTTGTTTCGCATGACCGAGTGGTATCGTGCCGAGGGTGCGGCGGATCTCGAATCTCTCGCGGAGGAATGCGGCGTGAAGGACGTCACCTATGCCCCGCTCTACCGGACGCCCGGAAAGATCTGGGGTATCGGGCTCAACTACGTGGACCACGCCGCCGATCTGGCGGAAAAGGCGCCTCAGTCCGAACCGGCGAGTTTTATGCGCCCCGCGAGTACCGTCGTCGGATACGGTGATCCCGTGCGGATTCCCCTGCAGTCCGAGAATACCACCGGTGAGGCCGAACTTGGCGTGGTGTTCGGGAAATATGCCCGGAATGTTTCCCGGGAGCGCTGGCTCGACGTGGTGGCGGGGTTCGTGTGCATCCTCGACATGACCGCCGAGGACATCCTGCGGCGCAATCCCCGCTATCTCACCCGGAGCAAGAGTTTCGACACCTTCTTCAGCTTTGGTCCCCATCTCGTCACGCCGGACGAGATTTCCGACGTGGCGGCTCTCCGGGTGGCCACGGTGAAGAACGGAGAGGTTTGGGCGGAGAACACGCCGAAGAACATGATGTTTCCTCCGGACGAACTGGTGGCCTTTCACAGCCGGGTTTTTCCCTGGTGCCCCGGGGACATCCTCTCCACGGGAACACCCCGGGCGGTGTCCTTGGAGCACGGGGATCTTCTCGAATGCCGTATCACCGGCTTCGAGCCGCTGCGAAATCCCGTGGAGGACCTGAAGCGCCTCTGAGGCGAGAAAGAATGCCGGGGATTCCGGGAACTCGATTCCACGGGAACGTCCGGTCGGTGTCCTTGGAGCACTGAGATTGTATCAAATACAGGGAAGCTCTGAATAAAGGCCTTTCGTTTTCCCTTGACCTCGGACCGCATCAGGCTCTGCGAGGCGCCCTGCGGGGCTGATGCAGCCTTATTCAGAGATTCCACAGTATCATCGTCTTTCGCCGGAAGGGCTGTCGGAATGGGGAAACGCGCCCGCTCGCGGGCTTTCCTTGCGAAGGGTTTCCGGAATCGAACGCCCTTTCCCGAAGCTTCGTCGTGCGGCGGGGATAATGCGGAAGGAGGAGCGGCATGGCGTTTCTCGATCTTGTGCGACGTCGCGGGAGCGTTCGGGCCTACGCGCCCGATCCGGTTCCGCGGGAGATACTCGACCGATGCGTGGAGGCGGCGCGTCTCGCGCCGAGCGCCTGTAATTCGCAGCCCTGGACCTTTCTTTTGGTGGATGACCCGGAGCGCCGGAGGTGTCTTGCCGAGGCCGCCTTCGACGGGGTCTACCGCATGAACTCCTTCGCAGCCCAGGCTCCGGTGCTCGTGGCGGTGCTCACCGAGCGCTCTCGTTTTGCCGCTCTACTGGGGGGATTCTTCCGAGGGGTTCAGTACAGTCTTCTCGATGTGGGCATCGCAGTGGAGCATTTCGTGCTCCAGGCCGCGGAGGAGGGGCTGGGTACCTGTTGGCTCGGATGGTTCGACGAAAGAGGCGTCAAGCGCGCGCTCGACCTTCCCGCCGGGGCGAGGGTGGACGTGTTGCTTTCCGTGGGATTTCCCCTTTCCGCCGAGGGGGCGAAGCCCCGGGCCTCCCGAAAGCCCCTGGAGGAGATGCGGCGCTATTGCTGAGGTGCCGCTTCCGGTTTCTTCCTCGTACCGCCCCGTGCTCTTTTTTTCGGGAGGGCTTTCTTTTGCTGCGCCCAGTACTGGAACTGAATGCCCCCGACTCTCGACTCTCTCCGGCGCACGGTTTGCGTTTCAGCCGCGCAGGCGGAGAATGGCCGCGACGATGCTTCGAGGGGTCCCGAAGGCCCCCGCCTTGGTGACGAGAGGAAGGCCGTTCAGGTCGCCACCCTGGACGCGGAGCAGGGGGATGCCCGGCTCGATCTCCTCGGTCACTACCGTTTCAACCACGGAAAGCCGCTTGAGAATCTTTGCCGCCACGTCGCCGCCGGAGAGAAAGAGGCCGCCCAGCCGGTGGCGCCGGGCCAGGGCGCACGCGAGATCGCCGAGAAAGGTGGCGATGCGGATGGCGTCGTTGCCGCGGTGGGTTGTCGAAGAGGGATCCTCCGGGCGCGAGCTGGCGATGAGAACGTTTTTACCCTGGAGGAGCAGGGGACTCACGGTCTCGACGGCCCCTTCCAGGGCTCCCGGAGCATTTTGGAGAAAGGCGCTCATGTCGGGAATGTAGCCCATTGCGGTACCGCTGTTCAGAACCTGTTTCACCTGTTCGATGCTCCTTGGGTGAACGCTTCCCACCACGGCCAGAACAGGGAGGTCTCGCCTGACGAGGGCTTCCGCCAGGCCGGCGGAACCTGCCCACAGCACCGTCTCTGGAGCGACGGAGGCGGTCACCGCCCGGACGAGACGCCGCAAGTCCTCGTCGGTCTCGGCATCGAAGGTGTAGCACCCTTCTTCCCGCAGATTCCCGCATCGTGCTCCCCGAGGCGGAAGAAGAAATCCGCCCCGGAGTTCCTCCAGGCGGACGTGGCGGGGAGAGCACGCTCCCGTTCCGCAAAGGAGCAGGGAAATGTCCGAGGTTGTCACGGGCTTGAGGGGATCTCTGGCCATGGCCGTCTGGGAGACTGGGATTCCCTCCACGGAGAGAATCGCATTCTTCACAGTGCGTCCCATCTTGGGGAACGCCGGAGCGAAGACCACCGTTGAAAGTCCGAGACCCCGCTGTAGCGCCTCGACCTCGACCGCCGTGTTGCCCCGGAGCGTGGAATCCGTCTTCAGATAGAAGATGGTGGTGCCGACGAAACGATGCAGCTCCGCGGCAAGGGCGGCGATTCTGGAAAAGGCCTCCTCCGCGGGCAGGTTCCGCGTTTCCGTGTCCACCACTAGAACGTTCGAGGCTCCTGCGATCCCCAGGAGGTTTTCCGGGTCGAGAAGAATCCTGGGGAGGTCATTGCGGGAACGGAGGAACTGTAGGGCCGTGTCGCAGGCGCCGGTGAAGTCGTCCGCGAGGACGACGTAACGAGAGGACATGCCGTCAGGCGGCGCCGTGTCGACCGGCGATGCGGTGTCGGGCGAACCGCACGGCGAACTCGATGGCCGTGCGAAGGCTCGTGGGATCCGCGGTTCCCTTTCCGGCCTTGCCGAAGACCGTTCCGTGGTCCACGGAGGTGCGGATGATGGGCAGTCCCACGGTGATGTTCACGCCTCCCATGAAATCGAGCAGTTTGAGCGGGATGTGTCCCTGATCATGGTACATGACCACCGCAATGTCGTACCTGCCGTTTTTGCAATGAAGGAACGCCGTATCCGGCGGAAGGGGGCCGGTCACGTCAAACCCCTCGTCAAGGGCGGCCTCGATGGCGGGGACAATGTGATCCGTTTCCTCCGTGCCGAAGAGACCGTGTTCGCCCGAGTGGGGATTGAGGCCGAGCACGGCGATGCGGGGGTTTTCGATGTCCAGCCCGCGCATGGCGCCGTCGGCGAGACGGATCACGTGGAGGACTCGTTCCTTCGTCACCCGGTCGCAGGCTTCGCGGAGAGAGACGTGAGTGCTCACGTGAATCACCCGGAGCGGTCCTCCCACGAGAAGCATGGCGGTTCCCCTGGACCTGGTGAGATCCGTAAAGATCTCCGTGTGTCCCGCGTAGTCGTGTCCTGCCAGGTTGAGGGCTTCCTTGTGCAGCGGTCCCGTCACCGTGGCGTCCACCTTGTCCGCCAGTGCCAGTTCGATGGCGCGCTTCACGTAGGCGTAGGCGGCTTCGCCGCAGGAAGCCTGAATTTTCGCGAAGGAGTAGTCCTCTTTCAGGGAACCGCACTCCACCAGATTGATGCATCCGGGAGCGTAGTCGTCGGGATCCTCCAGAATGTGAAGTTTCCTCGTGGAGCCCACGATGGGCTTTACCTTTTCCACCACCAGTGCGTCGCCCACGAGAATGGGGCGACAGGTCTCCTCGAAACGCCCTTCCTCGATGACCATGAGAGCGATTTCGGGACCCGCTCCGGAAGGATCTCCAAGAGTTATTGCCACTTTCGGCTTCATGGGGAACAGTCCTTTCGCGTCGAGTGAAAAAAGTCCGACGGCCCGGAAGAGGGGGAGGCTTTGGGTACGGGCCGCCGGAAGAGGTTTGGTGGACGGAGGATCAGAAGAGATTGCCCTCCTCGTTGAAGGGCAACTCCCGAGGTTCGCCCAGAACTTCCAGGTTCGGATGTGCTTCCGCATAGGGGATGAGGTTTTCGGAGATCGCTATCTCCTCCAGGCTCACCGTGTTTTTGATGCGCACGAGACGGACGGCGTCACGATCGGCAACGTTGCTCATCTTCACTGCCGCCTGGATGGCCTGGCGGTCGTTTCTGAGAACCATGGGAATCTTGACGCTCATGGGTACCGTGGAGGTCAGGGCGTTTGGATAGGTCTGTTCGAAGTCGAACTTTCGGTAGGCCCGAATGGTGGTGAGGTCCAGAATGCCCAGACCATTTCCGTTGCCGCCGGATTTATCGGTGATGTCCAGCACCGCCACACGAGTGATCCTGGGTCCCCCCGATGCGTAGGGGGTGTGGTAACGCCCGACGATGTTCGTGTCGAAGCCGGTGCCGCAGATGTCCTTGCCGATCTCGTCGATGACCAGCACGTCCAGCTCGTCGAAGAAAATTCGTGGATAGAGTTTCCAGGCCTCCTGCAGCAGCTCAGGCTCGCGAAGTTCGATGCGATCCTTGGGAAGAACCTCCAGAAGCGCCGTCTCGTGGAAGGCATTCTCCACGACGCCGACGGCGCAGAGAACGTTCTTCTTGGCCAGCGTCACCCGTGCGACGGAGGGAATGTTCGCCGCCATTTCGCCGAAACCGAGGCGATGTGCGTGATCCGCGCCACGCTGTTTTCCCATGCCGATGGTGACCATCTTCATGAGGCCGCTCTCGTAGGAGCCCCGAAAAGCAGGGTGAGGTTTGACGCGGTTGACGATCACGATGGCGTCCGCTTCGTCGGCGTATTTATCGAGGTAGACGGGGCATCCCGTGTCGGACGTGCCGAGCTGGACCGTCTCCATGGTGGCCCGGATAGGGGCTCCCACGGACTCCTCGGTGATACCCATCTTGGCGAGGAGATGAGTCTGTCCCTCGGCGGTGGCGCCGCCGTGGCTCCCCATGGCGGGGAAGAGAAACGGCTCTCCCCCCGCGGCGCGGATCTCCCGCACGAGCACCTTGAGCATGAGCGCCAGGTTCGTCACGCCACGGCTTCCCGCGGTGACCGCCACGGTCTGTCCCGGGCGGATCGCCTGCAGGGTTCCGCTCTCTCGGAGTTTCGCGGTGAGTATCGCCTCCACATCGTCTATCCGCGGTCGGGGAAAGATCTGGCGCACCTTCACGACTCGAGGAAGCGGTATGGGTGCCAACAGAGTGTCGATGGCCGACATGGGCTTGCGCCTCCTTGCAGAACTAGATACGACGATCAGGGTTTCAGAGCTACCCGGAGACAGTCGTGACTCGTCGCGGCGAGGTTGAATCCGTCCTCCCACTGGGACAAGGGGAAGGCGTGCGTCACGAGGGGGTCGAGAACCACGTCGCCGGTGCCAACGAGATGGATGGCGGTCTTCCAGTCGTAGGGAATCTGGGAGATTTCGCCCTTCACGTCGATTTCCTTGACGATGATTTTGTGGGTGTCCACGGGAGCCGTGATGCCTCCCCGAATGCCGCCGCCCGCCCAGAGAACCTTGCCACCCTTGCGGACGATGTCGAGGGATTCCGCGATGGGCTCCACGGAACCGGTGTTCTCGAGGACCACATCCACGCCGATGCCGCCGGTCAGTTCGGCGATGCGCTTTCGAATGTCCTCTTTGTCCACATTGATCACCACGTCGGCACCGAGCTTTTTCGCCATGACGAGCCGGAAATCCGCGTCGCGGTCGAGGCCGCTCATGAAGATGGGGCCGGCACCGATGGCCTTGCAGACCTGCATGAGCAGGATCCCCCGTGCGCCGGGACCGAGAATGGCCACGGACTCTCCTGCCCGGACACCCATGCGGCTGATGATGCTGTGTATCGATCCCGCCGTGGGTTCGAGCAGCACGGCGCTCTTGGAATCCACGTTGTCGGGCAGGACATGGAGCTGGAACTCGGGCCACACAGTGTACTTGGCGAAGCCGCCGCCCGTGACGTAGTGGGCACGTCCGTCCATGGGGCGCAAAGTGTTGCAGATGTTGAAGCGCCCTTCGAGACAGGCGGGACAGTGGCCGCAGTAGAAAGTGACGATCTCACAGACCACGCGGTCTCCGGACTTCACGCGGGTGACTTCTGGACCGGTCGCGATGACCCTGGCCACGATCTCGTGCCCTTGCACCACCTTGCGGGGCGGGTGCAGAACGGCGGCCTTCTCCGCCTCGCTGGCGGTCCATTTGTGAATGTCGCTGCCGCAGATTCCGCAGTATTCCACTTCGAGCAGCACGTCGTGGGGGGCGTAGGGGTTCTCTCCCAGCTTCGGTACGGGGACTTCCTCAAGTCGCACATCCCCGTTCGGATAGGTCACAAGTCCGAGCATCGTTTTCTCCATGGTACGGTTCTCTCTCCCTTCGTGGATCATACGGGCGATGTGCCCGATGGGTCCTTCTTCCGCGAGGCCCTCCAGCGTTCGTACATGGGTGTGGACTGAACGAGCGAGAGAAGGGCGAGAAACAGCAGTGTGGCCGAAATGGGATTCGTGAGAAAAACCGTCCACGATCCCTGGCTGATGAGCAGGGACTGGTGCAGGCTCACGTCGAGCATTCTGCCCAGGATCAGCCCCACCACGAGGGGGGCCACGGGAATTTTTAGTTTGTCCATGAAGTAGCCCAGGATGCCGAAGGCGAACATGAGCCCCACTTCGAAGAGATTGTTGTTGATGGCGAAGGCCCCGATGACGCAGAGGACCACGATGGCCACGGACAGCACCCTGTTGCTGATGCGAGTGACGAAGATGCATGCCTTGGTGAAGAGCAATCCCTCCGCGAACATGAAGAAATTGGACAGGAGGATCGCCCAGAGGAGTGTATAGGTCACGCCCGCGTATTCCGTCATCAGGGTGGGGCCGGGCATGATGCCGTGGATCATGAGCCCTCCGAGAAGGATGGCCGTGGCGGAACTGCCGGGAATGCCCAGAGAGATGGTGGGAATGAGCGCTCCACCCACCACGGCGTTGTTGGCCGCTTCGGGAGCGGCGATGCCGTAGGGGTTTCCCTTGCCGAAGGATTCCTTGTCCTTGGAGAACCGTTTCGCCTCGTTGTAGGCGAACCAGCAGGCCGTGTCGCCGCCCGTGCCGGGAATGATGCCCGTGAAGACGCCGATGAGTCCCGAGCGAATGAAGGTGGGAATGAGGGGACGGATCTCTTTCCAGGGGCGAAGGATGCGGTCCTTGATGGAGTTCACCCGCTCCGTCACCACCTCATCGCTTTCGACGAGCCGCAGGGCCTGGGGAATGGAGAAGAGGCCGATGAGAGCCACCGTGAAGGGAATGCCCGAGAAGAGGTTGATGTTTCCCAGGGTGAACCGGGGAATACCCGTGATGGAATCCATGCCTACCGTGGAGAAGAGAAGCCCGAGCATGCCCGCGAGCAATCCCTTGACGGTAGATCCCTGAGAGAGAGAAGCGATGATGGTCATGCCCAGCACCGCCACGGCGAAGAGTTCCACCGGCCCGAACATGAGGGCGACGCGCCCGAGAATGGGAGCGATGGTGAGGAGAAAGAGGCTGCTCACCGTGCCGCCAACGAAGGAGGCGGTGAGGGAAATTCCCAGAGCGCGTCCTGCCTCGCCGCGCTGGGCCATGGGATATCCGTCGAGTACCGTGGCCGCCGCGGAGGGTGTTCCCGGGGTCCGCACCAGGATGGCCGCGATGGAGCCGCCGTACATGGCCCCCATGTAGATGGCGGCGAGCATACTGATGCCCGTTTCCGGGCGGAGCACGAAGGTGACGGGCACCAGGAGGGCGATGGCCATGGTGGCGGAGAGTCCCGGCATGGCCCCCACCAGGAGGCCGAGACCGGTTCCGAAGGCGACGGCGAGGAGATTCGCCGGAGCCAGAACGGAAGTGAAGCCGAGAAGAATGTTTTCGAGAATCATGACGGAAGCACTCCTTTCCCGGGCCTAGCTTCCCAGAAGAGATTCCAGGCAACCCATGGGAATGGGGAGCTTCAGGAACCACACGAAAAGGAAATAAATGAAGATCGAGAACCCGACTCCCACCAGGATCGCCCTGACGAGGCCCATGGCGCGTAGAAAGACGTAGCCGAGAATCATGAAGAGCGGTGTGGCGACGAAATAGCCGATGCGTGGAATGGCGTAGATGTAGGTAATGATTGCAACGACGTAGGCGACGACGGTTCCTTTATTGATTCGCTTCTCCGGGGAAGCGGGTTCTCTTTCTTCGTTGTTTCCGGCGGTGGACTGTCGTTGTTCCCTGATGGCCATAAGGACCATGGCGCCGGAGAGGATGAAGACGAGAATGGACACGAGCTTTGGAAAGAGGCCCGCCGAGGCGGGCATTGAGGATGCCTTGACGAAGAAATAGGCCCCGAGGCCGGTGGTGGCCAACGCGAAAAGGCTATGATCGAGAACCTGTCTCAAGATTTGTACCTCCTGTACTGCTTGATCAGAAACGTCCCGGTCAGAGTTGTTCGGAGCATCCCGCAGAAAGACGTTGTCCGAGAGGAAACGTGTTTCGCTGCGAGAACTTTCGCGGAAGGCCGGACGCCGTGACGGCGTTCCGGGCCTTCCGCGAAAAGGGTTTCTATTTCCCCTGGTACTGTTCCTTCACTTCATTCCAGATAGCCTTGAAGGCCGTTTCCTGCTCCGCGAGCATGGCGGCGTATTCGTCGCCGTACTTCATGTCGATGATGGAGGCTCGGTCGTTGCAGGCCTTCACGAATTCAGGCATCTCCGCCATCTTCTTGAATGCCTCGATAAGCGTGTCCCGGGCTTCGGCGGGAATGCCCTTGGGAGCGCTGTAGCCACGGGACGAACCGGAGACGACATCGTAGCCGAGTTCCTTCATGGTTGGCACGTCGGGCAGCATGTCCACGCGCTTCTCCGCGAAGATCACCAGAGCGCGGAGGTTGCCCGCTTTGATCTGCGGATAGGTGATGCCGAGATTGTTGAAACTGGCGTTGATCTTGCCGCCCATCGCGGCCTGCCAGGAAGGGCCGTCCCCTTCGAAGGGAACCATCTGGAACTTCAGTCCCGTGGCCTTCTCCACGATGAGGGTGGTGAAGAAATCGTCGCCGCCCACACCGGAATTGCCCACGGTGATCTTTCCGGGGTTCTCTTTTGCGGCATTCATGAATTCTTCCATGGTCTGGTAGGGGCTGTCCTTTGCCACCACCACGATTCCGGGATCGGTGATGACATTCGCGATGGGCTCGAGTTCGGCGATGGTGTAGGTGATCTCGGGGTTCATGATGTAGTTCGTCTGGAGCATCGGAGTGTTGGTGATGCTCAGGGTGTACCCGTCCTTCTTGGCGGTCTTCGCGAGCTGTGTCCATGCGATGGCGCCGGTGGCTCCGGGAATGTACTGGTTGATGAAGGATTGACCGAGGACCTTTTCCAGATAGGGTTGCGTGAGCTGCGCAAGAGTGTCGCTGCCGCCGCCGGGCTTGAAGCCCTGAAGAACCGTGATCTGCTTCTCCGGATACGCCGCGAACGCTGCCTGTCCCAACAATGCGAACAGAACAACCGCCAGGATTCCCACTACCCACTTGGATTTTCTCATAACGCGTTCCCCCCCTGAAATATGATGGAATCGGTGAAGCCGACCAGCGAAGCCTTCCGGCCCGGAAGGGCCTTCCGCTTCGCGTACGTCCCGCGCATGTCGCTCCGGAACGGTTCCCGCTCCGGAGGAACCCCATCCTCTCCTGGTTGTGACGAAAAGCCCCGTGAAAATGTGGTTTTGCGTTGTCCTGATGCGATAATTTGGCGTTGCTAGAATAGCATAAGGGATCTCTGAATAAGGCTACGCCAGCCCCGCAGGGCGCCTCGCAGAGCCTGATGCGACCCGAGTCAAGGGAAAGCGAAAGGTTTTTACTCAGAGCTTCCATAACATAAAAGGAAAGAATTTTCTGCTCGACCAAGATCAACCAGAAATGTTCCGAAACATCGACAGAATAGCCGGGAAACACACGCTTGTCAATCCTGACTTTTGCCTTTGTGTGACAAGACAGGGAGAACGTCATCCCTTAAACGGGAGGGAACTCTGATCAAGTAGGAATCACCCTCTCTCAATCTCGATCGCATCGCGTTTTTCCGAGATCGGCGTGGCATTTCTCAGAGGTTTCCGGGACAGGGAGAACGTCGTCTGTCCTTCTCCAGAGATGATGAGGAGCGATGTTCTTCAGAGCCGGGGATGCCAGACGACGCCGTCTTCGCCGGCGTAACGGGCGAAGGAGACGCCGTAGGCTTTTCGGAGGAGATCCTCCCGGAGTACCGCTGTCACGGAACCGGCGGCGAGGAGTTCGCCGTCCAACAGGACCCAGACATCGTCGCACCAGCGGGCGGCGAGGTTGACGTCGTGCACGGAGGCGACGACCGTTCGCCCCTCCAGGGCGGTCTCCCGGAGAAGCGCGAAGAGTTCCGCTCCGTGGCGGGGATCGAGAGAGGACGATGGCTCGTCCAGGAGGAGCACTTGCGGATTCTGGGCGAGAATCTGCGCGACGGCCACGCGCTGTCGTTCTCCGCCGGAGAGTTCCGCCACGCTTCGGGAGAGAAGGTCTCCAAGGCCGAGGCGGGATGCCGCCGATGCGGCCATTCGGCGGTCCTCTTCCGCATATCCCGCAAGAGAGCGCACATGAGGAAGGCGCCCGAGGAGGATGACCTCGTACACCGCGAAGGGATAGCGCAGCAGGGGGTCCTGGGGAACGAAGCCGATGCGGAGTCCGAGTTCCCTTCTGGAGAGCTTGCGGACGCGATGTTCCGAAGGAGGTGGGGCGGCTTGACCGGTCTCTTTCTTTTTCGGAATGTCCCGGAGAAAGAGGTTGCCCTCGTGGGGGAGGAGGCCCGCGAGGCAGCCGAGAAGCGTGCTTTTGCCGCTGCCGTTGGGACCGAGAAGCGCGGTGATGCGTCCTGGCTTGATCTCTCCCGAGAGGTTTCGGAGCACTGGACGTGCCCTGTAGCCGGCGAAGAGGTTTTCCAGACGGTAGCTCACGAGGAGGCGCGCCCCCGGGTGCGCAGAAGAATCCAACAGAAGACGGGGCCTCCCGCAAGGGCCGTCACGACTCCCACGGGAAGTTCGCCGAGCTGTTGGGCTGCTCCGTCCGCGCCGGCGAGGAGGAGACATCCCGCGACGAAGGCGAGGGGGAGGAGGGTGCGATGGGCAGGGCCTGCGAGAAGGCGCAGGAGGTGGGGACCCACGAGACCGACGAAGCCGATGATGCCGAAATGAGCCACCACCAGGGAAGCCGCCAGGGATGCCGCTCCCAGGAGAACGAGGCGGAGCCGCTTTTCGTTCACGCCGAGGAGCGCCGCCCGTCCTTCTCCGAGGGACATGGCGTCCAGCTCCCGCCCCCACCACCAGGCGGGAAGCGTCACGGCGGCCGCGCCGATCCAGGCGGAGCCCGCCGCGGAGGCGGAAGCGCCGGAGAATCCTCCCATGAGCCAGAGGACGATGGCGGCCATGCGCTCCTCCGAGATGGCTTTGAGGAGTGTCACTCCCGCGGAAAGGATGGCGCTTACCACGATGCCCGCCAGGACGAGATGCACGGGAGAATTACCGCCGGATCTCCAGGCGAGGGTGAAGGCGAGGGAAAGGGCGAGGGCGGCGCCGCAAAAGGCTGCGGCGGGCACCCAGATACCGCCGAGGAAGATTCCGAGGGAAGCTCCCAGGGCAGCTCCCGCGGCGATGCCCAGGGTGTAGGGCTCCGCAAGCGGATTGCCCAGCAGCGCCTGGAGGACGACGCCCGAGACGGAGAGGGCCGCCCCCGATGCGGTGGCCGCCAGAAGACGGGGGAGGCGGACGGTGCGCACCACCAGGGCCTGCTGCTGTGGCAGGGTTGTTACGTCGGCGAAGGGGTTCAGGAGAGAGAGCACTGCTCCGGGAGGGACGTCCATGGGGCCCGCGAGGAGCCGCCAGGTTCCCACCAGGAGGAGGCCGACAAGGAGCAGTGCTCCGAGCTGCAGCGCTCTTCTCCGGCGGGATGCCTCCAGAGCGGTCATGCGGCTGAGGGTGTCATCACCGGCGGAAAGAGAACCGCCCTGGGAATGTTCGGGACCGGTACTGGTGCCGGTGGCGGATTCCGATAGGGGCACGGAGCATTCCTCCCTGGGGTGTGTCGCCATGAAAAAAGCCGAATCTGTCGGGGCTCCAGGAAAAAGAGTCCGGGAGCCCCGATTTCTTTTGCGTGTCCTGGTGTTTCTAGAAGATGTGCTGCGCCGTGACGCGGAGATGTTCCACGAAGAGAGCCGCCACCTCGGGATTGCTTCCGAGCCCTTCGATGACGGGGTTCACCCGGTATCCTTTCGACTCCAGAACGCTGCGCCAGGATTCGGGATCCTCCGGATCCGCCATGTCGTTCCGGGCGTGGTCTCCCGCGACGATCATGAAGGGCACCAGGGTCACCCGCTTTGCCCCCATGGTCTCAAGGCGTTCCAGAACCATGTCGAGGGAGGGGAACCCCTCGACGGTACCGAGGGCGAAGCGTAATCCCCGCTCGTCGAAGAGAAGCTGCATCTGCGAGTAGGCGGCGTTCGCCGGATGGGGTGAACCGTGTCCCATGAAGACCACCGCGCCGTCGCCCTTCGCTCGGTCTCCGTAGGTTCTCTGGAGAATGGAGACCATCTTGCCGTAGTCCTCGAAGGAGGAGAGGAAAGGATCGCCCATGGCGACGGCCCTGAAGGAGTATTTTCGCTCCAGGCGGGCCAGGGCGTCCGTCACTTCCGCGAGATCGTCGAATTCCTCGCCGCGGATCACGTGGGTGGGCTGTACCACCACGTGGGTGAAGCCCTCGTCCTGCATGCGGGCCAGGGCGATCAGCGGAGAGTCGATGATCTTGCCCTCTTCGGCGAGGACTTTTCTGCGGATGATGTTGGACGTATAGGCCGTGCGGACCTCCGCGTCGGGGAAAGCCTTCCGTGCGGCGTCCACGAGGGTGTCGATGGCGTTCCGCGCCTCGGGTACGGAGGTGCCGAAGGCGACGACGAGAATTCCCTTTTTCTCGGGGGCCGCCTTGCCGTGTCCCATGGCGAAGGCCTCGCCGGAAGAAAAGGCCGCGAGGAAAAGAGCGCAGCAGAGAAGTATCAATCCGGAACGGGTCATGTCTGCTTCCTCCTGTTCGAGAGTCTTGTTTTCCGGGGGAAAAGATTTCGATGAACGAACGAATCCGTTCTCTCGAAGCGCATTTTTCGATCCGTTCGCGTCGAGAGATGGCCGAAACGGACGGTGAGGCGTCCGTTTGCCTTTTCTCACGAGCGATTCAACAGGACGGGACCGCGGCGTACACCGCGGTCCCCAAGACGAGCTTGGGAGCGCGTCCGCCCACGCAGACATCACCTCCTCACCCGTTTCCGGCCGGTCTCCTGACTCGCGGTCTTTCTTCGCCGCCCCTTCCCGAAACCTGGGGTTTCAGTGGTTCCATGCGGCGTCGTCGCGCTTACAGTGGCGGGGCCGTGCCGGCTTTGCACCGGCTTCCCGTTCGGAAAACTTCTGTGACGCCACCGAAGGGCACGGCGGCGGTTCTCCGAAAACCGGAAACGTTTCCTTTCGAGTTGTGGGGTGTCGCCCAAAGAGCTGGGGCGACACCGGAAAGACCCGATGCCGAAGTTCCCTTCAGAGGGTCTCATCAGGGAAAAGTATACGCGAAAACGGGACGAGGGGAACCCCCTCCCGTTCTCAATGTCCGGAGGTTTCCTCCTGAGCGATGCTCCGGGTGAGCGTCTCCGTCACGAAATCCAGTGCCTTTCGGAATCCTCCGGCGGAATCGCCCGCGAGCGCTGTTCTTTGAGCGGAGAGAGATTCCGCAAAAGCCCGACGAAGAACGGGCATTTCCACCAGAGGGCTCCGCCCCGAGGCGAGGGATTCCATCACGATATATCCCGCGTCCGTAAGCGACGGCAGAAGCGGGCCGCCGACTCGTTCGGCCACGAGTGCCCCTCGTGCCAGGGCGGCACGCCGGTACCATGAAGGTTCTCCGCTACGGTGCACAAGGCGGAAGGTTTCTCCCGGAAGCTCCGGGGAGGAGCGCGTTGTTTCCCCGTCTTGTCCCTTCAGAAGAGATTTCAGGGATGCTTCAAGGAAGGGGACGAGCCCTTGCCCGTCGTCGAGGAGATTTCCGAGAGACACGCTTTCGGTTCTTCCGTCGGGGAAAACCAGGAGGACGAAGTGCCCCTCCAGAAGACGCCCCCAGGTCGGATCGTCCACCTCCGCCGCCTGTTTTATCGGGAGAAGGGCCGCGTCCAGGGTGGTTCCAAAGGTTTGGGCAATGCGTTCCACCATGGTTTTCCATTCCGAGGACGTGGCATGCAGCCGCAGCACTCGGAGGGCGAAGGCCTCCTGCACCAGTTCTCCCGTATCGGCCACGAGTTCCCCGTCCGAGGGAAGAAGAGGAGCGGTGCGAACAAACCAGCGCTGCCAGGCCATGGTGAGCCAGGGAAGAAAATCCGCGTCCAGACGTCGGGTTTGTGCGTCAAGCCAAGCGTCGGCAAGGGTCGTGACGGTATTTCCCGTCCGCGTTGCCGACGTCGCGACGGCCTCGGAGAACGCTTTTCCGGAAAAAGCGGAGAGCGCTCCGGTGATGTGCCGTTCCCTGCTTTCCCGGAAATGGGGCGACGGTTGGAAAAGCCTGTTCCGCAGGACAAAGTGACCGCCTCCAGCAGCGAGGACGACGAGGACGAGAAAGGCCAGTCCGAGGCCGAGCCGTTTTCCGGCACCACTTCCTCGCTTCGGAGGAGAACTGCGTCTTTCCGTTTCGACGGCATCCTCCGACATGTTCATCTTCGGACCGTTTTCCTCGACGAGATCCTCCTCATCGGTCCTCCGTCTGGAAGAGACGAGGGAAAGAAAGATCCAGAGCAGCAGGAGGCTTCCTGCGCCGAGAAAGACCGAGGGTGTCCCCCAGGGAGGAAGCAGGTTCAGAAGCATGGCGGGAAGCAGGAACAGGCGACCCGCGGGAACCATGAGGCGGGCGATGCCGGGTGACACCGCTCCGAGCGAGGCGAGTCGGGTATCGCCCTCGCGGAGAGCCAGATAGGCCGCAAGACCGAAGGCTCCCTTGGGATTTCTCCGCAAGCCCTCGAGAAACGCCTGAGGTGCTTTGATTTCTCCGAAACGGCGGGAGGCGGCGAGTCCCCACTCCCGGGTGATCTCCAGAAATGCCCGATTTTCCGGGCCGAGACGTTCCAGCATGGCCGACGCGTCGGCGAGGTCCTCCCAAGAGGCGGCCATGCTCAGAATGGACCACACCGACGCGGCGTGCCACCCTGCATTGCCGTAGAGCGTCCACAAGAGGGTTGTCGCCTCTGGAGAGGATGCCGTCAGAAGCGCTCGCCCCGCCTCACCGGGCGAGGCGATGCCGCTCGTATTCGAGCCTTTGGTCGAAAGAGTTTTTTCGGCAGTTGCAAGAAGCGTTGCGAGCTCCTTGCCGGCGGAAACGATCGTCGGAGCGCCATCGCTGCCTACCGAGGCAAGAACCTGCTCCACCCGGAGAAGGTCTCCCGGCCCGTAGGCGTGCACCGTTCCGGTCGTTGCCCCGCTTTCCCGGGTACCGGTGAGCCATGTTCCGGGGAAGACGGACCACCCCAGAGAGGTATCCAGACCAAGGCGTCGTACCAGTGCCCCCCGAAGGACGTCCTCGTCAAGCGATGCTTCTCCGGAAGGAACGAACGTCCGCAATGCTCGCTCCGCCGGAGGAGGCACGAGGCGCTCCCGGAGAATTTCCAGTGATTCCACGTCGCCGATTTCCTGGGCTTGGCAGAAATCGACGAGACTGAGCGCCGCGGCAGGCCGTCCCTCCCGGGAGGTGGCGATGGCGAGGGAGACGAAATCCGACGGCGCCAGTGCGCTCAGGAAAAGTCCGAAGAAGGACGCGCCGAAGAGTCCCGCGAGAAGCAGAAAGGAAAACGCCCCCCAGAGAAGGCGCACGATTGTGCCGATCATGAAGGTCACCTCCGGTATAGCGGGCCGGGCTGAAGTCCCCCACCCTTTTCGGCAAGTATAGCCCAACTCCGCAATGCCGTCCTCGGCAAAAGCCCCCGGGCGAAGGTCCTTTGTGCAGAAATCGGTTCTGGACTTCCGCTCTTCCGTGAAAGATCCCGGGAATGTGCGGCTGTCTCGGGTACGCAGATCTGAACGTTCGGGAACGTTTCTTGACGCTTCTTTACCTTCCTTGACCGCGTCGTTGCATACTCAGGGCTACACTTTCGTCGTGGAACGCGAAGCGTGGCGGTCCGGGTCAGGACGGAGGGACCGCATCGGGTGCGACAGTATCTGGTTACAAAAGATCCTCGGATTCCGGTGATGTGCGCAAAAGAGAAGGAACGGAGACGCCTTCTCCGGGCGCGGGAGGATGCCTACGTCCGGGGGTGTGGCGCATCTCCTTCATCGATTGCCAAGGTTCCCTTGCCCTTCCGGCGCAGCGACGTGCGCCGGAAGTAGAGTACCGCTCATCGTGAAGGACAAGCGACGGAGAATTCCGAATTCCCGCGGACGCGACGCACGAGGTGAAGCCGGTCGGGGAACTGGTATGATTGATTGGAGAAACTCGAGACGTTTCTCGCCCGAGGAACGATCAACGATCAAGGAAGGTGTTTTCCGTGAAGATCTTCTCGAAAGTGCTGGTGGTGGCTCTCTGCTGCCTTGTGGGAGGAGCGGCCTGGTATGTGGCCTCGGCGGAACGGGGCGACATCACGATTCCGGAGCCAGAGGCGCGTCCCTTCGAAACGCCTCCGCCCGTGCCGGATTCCACCGTGGGGGTTCTCCTCGAAGTGCCCCTGGCGGAACTCCAGACCGTGGTGAGTCGGGAGCTTGCCTCGGATCTGGACGGAACGAGCCCCGTGAACGAGGGGGCGCTCAGGGGAACACTCGCGTACCGTGTCCGCGCCGACGGAACGCCCAAAGTTTCGGGCCAGGACGGACGACTCCGGATCGATCTCCCCATTGCCTTCTCCTTGCGCCTGGACGGGACGGCCAGCGGGCTCGGGTTGTCCCTTCCCATCCGTACCGGAACGGAGGGGGCCCTCACCGTGACGGTTTCGCTGGCACCCCGGGTGGACGAGGAATGGAACGTCCGGAGCGACCCGAAGCTCTCCTTCCGATGGCGCCGCTCGCCCCAGGTAGAGGTGCTCGGAGCACGGATTTCCATCGAAAGCGTCGCCACGGAGTATCTGGAGGGACGCATGCAGGACGTGCTTCCCCGTATCGAAGAGGCCCTGTCGGACTCGTTGCGTTTGCGGGAACGCGCCGAGGAGGTCTGGAAGGACCTTTGCGAGCCACGGCTTTTGGCGGAATCGCCGGATCTCCGGCTCTTCGTCGAGCCGAGGGCGATCTTTCTCGCCAGGCCTGAGGTAGACGGGCAGTCCCTGCGTTTCCGCCTTTCCGTGACGGCGGGGCTCTCTCTCCGCGGCGGAACTCCCTCCGGAGAACCCCTTTCCGCGCCCCCCTTGCCGCCTCTTGTTCCGTCCGGCGCACACCTGGAGGGCATCTTCCTGCGCTTCCCCGTGGCGGTTTCCTGGGAGGAACTTTCCGACTGGGCGCAGTCCGAGGCGGCGGGACGGCCCATGGATCTCGGGGACGGTACGAAGGTGATCATTCGGAAGGTGCGGGTCTTCGGAAACGGAGACCGCCTCGCCGCCGCGGTGGACGTGGAGGCGGAGCGACAGGGAGGACTTCTGGGGAGACGCGCCTCGGGGCGGATCTATCTCGAAGGGAGGCCGGACTATGATCCCGCATCGCGGGTACTGGGCCTTCGGGAGTTCGATTTCGACGAGAACACCACCTCGGGACTCGCCAGGGCCGCGGCGTGGCTCGCGAAGCCCCTTCTCGTGCGCCGCATGGAGGACTCCCTTCGTTTTCCTCTGGCGGAGAAGACCGACGAGGCGAAGGAACTTCTCCGCCGGGCTCTGGAGAATCTGACGAACGAGGAGATGTCCGTCTCCGGGGATGTGTACGATGTGACGGTGGAGGGACTTTTCGTCACGCCCCAGGCGCTTGAGGTGGTACTCGCGGTGAGCGGCGACGCCCGGATGGTGTTCCATGTCGGGCCCTAGCCTCCGGGCGGCGATGACGGTGGTTCTCCGATGAAGAACGAGGCGGACAGTGGAGCGCGAATGAAGGAGCGGTTGCCTTCGGCAGTTCACGCTCTATGGGGTTTCTTTGCCGCGGCAGGCATACCTGCTTGGATTGTGGGCGGATGCGTTCGGGATCTCCTTCTCGGGCGTTCCTTCGCGGATGTGGATTTCGTGGCGGACGCGCCGGCGGAGGCGATCCTCGCCCTTGTGGAACACTGGGGGAAAAATCGCTTCGGTCGCTTTGAAGGAACTCTCGTCGGCAAGCCTCCCGCCGCGACGGTGCTTCTCGCGGTGGAAGGAACGGGCGTGGAGATCGCACCGCTCGTCGGGGGCTCCCTGGAGGCGGATCTGGGCCGAAGGGATTTCACGGTGAACGCCATGGCGCTGGACCTGAAGGGCGCTCTGTGGGATCCCTTCGGAGGGCGGAGGGATCTCGAGGAGAAACGGCTTCGTTTCACCGGAAGCGCCGCGGATCGCCTCGCCGAGGACCCGATTCGGGCCCTCCGTCTCTGCCGGTTTGCCGCGGAACTGGCCTTTCATCCCGATTCGCCGGGGCAGGAGGCCGTGCGCGCTCTGGCGCCCTTGGCACGAGGAAGAGAGAATTTCTTCGTCGCCTCGGAACGCGTCGGTCGGGAGGTCCTGAAGGCGCTGTCCGGGCTTTCGGTCTTTCTTGAGCTGGCGGACGCTCTGGGGGTGCTTCCTTTTTTTCTGCCCTTCCTGGAGCGCCTCAAGGGGGTGGAGCAATCCCCGGACTATCACCCGGAGGGAGATGTGTTCGTTCATACGCTCCGCACCGTCCGGGCCGCCGAGGAATACGGCGTATCCTCCGTGACGGCGGCGGCGCTGCTGCACGATCTGGGCAAGCCCGAGACGTTTTTCCGCGATGGGAGTGGGCGAATTCGTTTTTTCCGCCACGAGGAGCGGAGCGCCGAACAGGCCCGGCGTATTCTCACCGCCTGGGCCTGGCCCGGCGTGCTCGCGGAGGAGACGGTCTTTCTCGTGGCGCGTCACGACATTCTGCGTCATCCCCTTTCCCTCCGGGGAGCGGTGCGTCTTCTCCGGGAACTGGAGACTGTGCCGCGCCTCTCTGCTGCGGAGTGCTCCGGAAGGGCGGCGTGGCAGATGCCTCTCGAACACCTCGTGGCCCTCACCAGGGCGGACATCGCCGGAGGGAACGGCAACGATGCGGTTCTCAAGGAAAATCTGCGGCTTCTGGACGAGGCGGCTATTCGCCTGGAGACGGTTGTTTCGCCGGGAAAGAGGCGACTTCTCTCTGGGCACGACGTCATGAAAGTGCTCTGTCTGCCGCCGGGACCGAAGATCGGGGAGCTTCTGGAGGAGCTCGATCTGGGTGTCGCCAAGGGGAGAGTGCGCACGAGAGAAGACGCTCTCGCCTGGCTGGACTCTCTGAAGCAAGAGTCAACAAGCACCCCTTCCTGAGCCTGCCCAGGGGGTGCTGCGGCGTCCACGAGAACGCTTCCGCACGAGCGCCTTTGCTTCTTCTCGCTTCGGCACGTTGCGTTGGAAGCGAAACCGGGAAAATCGGCGTGGCTCTTCCGGAAGCGTCGAGCGGGAGAGTGTCTTTTCAGACCAGGGGAATCTCCTTTTCCGCATCGCCGCTCTCCATCTTGTGCGACGAATGCCTCGAAACGGAACGCAGGCTCAGCAGGGCGCAGAGGGCTCCGGCGCCGCACAGGACCGCCGCGGTGAACCATACCGTCCGGAATGCCGCAGCCATGGCCTCGGTGGCGATGCTCCCTCCGAGGCATTGAACGTAAAGTGCCTCGAAGAGGCTGACGCCGATGGTCAGGCTGAGGCGGCTCGAGGTGCTGAAAATGCCCGAGGCGCCGCCGCGTTTTCCCCCCGGAACGCTGCTCATGACGAAGGCGTTGTTCGGGGAGAGAAACAGACCGAACGAGGCGGCGATGCCCACGAGGAAAAGGATGACATGTCCCATTCCGGGAGAGGAGAGGGTTGTGGCGATGAAAAGGCACGCTCCCGTGGCGAGGGCCATGCCTCCGAAGCAGACGAGCTTGGGGGAGAGGCGGTCTGCGAGGCGTCCCGCGAGATAGGCCGTGCTCATGTACGTGAGGGAGTAGAGGAGGAGAACGGTTCCTGCTTGCTGAGGAGAAAGTCCCTTATAATTCTGCAGGAGGAAGGGCATGAGAATGCCCACGGCGCCGAAGACCAGATAGGCGGGGACGCCTCCCGCGATGGCGAGGGAGAAATCCCGATTCCGGAAGAGGGAGAGATCCATGAGGGGAACGGGTGTGCGGACCTCCCGGAGTGTGAAAAGCGCGAGAAGGATCGCCGCCGCGAGAAAGGCCCCCAGGATGGACGGTGACGACCAACCCAGCTGACTTCCTCTGTTCAGAGCGATCAGGAGGGCGAGGAAACCGAGAAAGCTCGCGACACTGCCCGGAAGGTCGAGTTCGCCTATGCGATGCCGCAGTGTCCGGAAGGGGTGCCGTTCCTCGTCCGCGGGAAGAAGGCGCAGGGCGGCGAAGGTGGCCAGGGCTCCCACGGGAAGGTTGATGAGAAAGATCCACCGCCATGACAGTGTGCCGGTCAGGAACCCTCCGAGAGGAGCGCCGATGATGGTGCCCGCCGATGCCATCATGGCGAGCAGGCCGAAGGCCTCCCCCCGGCGTTCCCGCGGGGCGACAAAGGGAACGAGGGCGAAGGCGGTGACGGTGAGCATGGCGCCACCCACTCCCTGGATCGCTCGGGAGAGAACGAGCATGTTCAGCGAAAGCGCGGCACCGCACAAGAGCGATGCGCAGGAGAAGAGAAGCATTCCCCAGCGGAAGATCCGGGAGGCGCCGACAATGTCGGCGAGGCGTCCGAAGAAGAGCAGCATCCCCGAGAGGAAGAGGAGATACGCCAGCACCACCTCCGAACCCAGCGCTCCCTGCACGCCGAAGGATCGGGCCACCGTGGGGAGCGAGACGTTCACGATGGAGCTGTCCAGGGCGGAGACGAAGGCGGCGGTGCTCACGCAGAGGAGCGCCGGAAAGTAGGGACGTTTCAGGATGCCGACGGTGCCTGCGGAATCCTCTCCGGCGGGGTGCTTCCGAGACGGCGCGCTTTCGGGGGATTTCCTCACGGATGCCACTCCTCCTTCTGCGTGAAGGCGCATGTGGGAATATGGAATGACTTGCCTGCTCAAAAAGATGACATCCTCATTGTAGCAGAGACATCCTGTCGCCTCGCAAGAGACGGCGATGTGGAAACGGAGGCGGATCATGGAGAGGAAACGGGCGATGCCGTCGCGTCGGACTTTCCGGGAACGACCGTCCTCACCCCGTCCGTCGGCGGTGAGGTGGGGGTGGCTGTTGCTCGGTCTTTCCTTTCTCGGAGGCGTTGTTCTCGGGGTGCGTTCCCTCCGTACCGGCGGAGGTGTTCCGGAAGAAGGCACCGTTATCGTCCGGGAAGCGCCGACAGTGCCCAGGGAGGACAGCGCGTCTCCTCCTTCGGCGGGTTCGGAGACGACTTCTTCCGGAACAGAAGCGCCTCGGAACGGAACACCGGTCAAGGGTGTCCCCCGGGTTCAGGAAAAAAGTGCGCCCTCTCCGTCCCTCTCGGACACGCGTCCTCTGCGCATCACCGCACCTCCCGGTTTCGATGTGGGACCGGCGGGACGGACGGATCTCCGGGGCGTCGCGGCGGATGTGAACGGGGGCGGGAAGGAGGAAGGCTACACGCCTCCCCGCATCGTCGCGGACGTGGCGGAACAGCTTCGGAAGATCGTGGAGGAAGTGGATGCCTCCACGCTTCGGATCGCCCGGGACGTATTGGAGGAAGCGCCTTTCCTGAATCTGACGCCGGAGAAAGCGGAGCTTCGTCCGGCGGGAGACGGCGTGAACCTCAAGGTGGTCATTCCGGCGGACACGATCACCCTCAAGGGGAAGACAAAACCGGTTTCGTCGGAGCAGGTCCTCTCGAAGGACGAAAAAAAGGGGAAGTGAGGCATTCACCAACGCCTCGTGTGTGCGTGCCCGGAACGATGCCCGGTGTCGCCTGCCGTGGTTTCGGAAACATGCGACGATTCCGGCGACGTGCCCGGGGAGGAGAAACACAGGGCCTCTTCCGAAAGGAAGAAGCCCTGGAAGCGCCGGAGGCGCGGATGCTTTCGAGGGAACGCCCGTTTTCCCCCTGGGGAAAACGGTCTGAAACACGGGTGCGATTTTAGGCCCGTCTGTCCCATTCCCGGCGGTTTCCCGTCGTGCCTCTGCTTCGGGATGCTCCGGAGGAGCGCACGAGACCGCGGCGCTCGAACTCGGTGATCTCTTTCTCAAAAGCTTTCTCGGCGAGGGGGGAGAGTTCCACGAGCACATGGTCCTCCCGGAGACGGATCGAGCCCACTTCCTCGCGGTTCACGCGGAGCCCGATGCAGACTTCCCGCAGAACGCGCCCCACATCCCATCCGTCGGATCGTCCCTTTTCGAGGCGCATCACCGCGCCGCGCATCTCCGTTCGTCCGCCGCTCCGCCCGGAGGAGTAGGTTCCAATCTCCCGTTTTCCGAAGGAGCGTCCGTTTCTCGAATCGGGACGATCCTCGAATCGGCGGTTCTTCTCGCGGTTCGTCTCCCGCTCGAGCTCCTCGGCAAGAGAATAGCCGCTCCGCCGAAGATGGGTCGTGCGTCCGAGAAGGGCCGCCACGAGAGACGCGGGATCGTCGGATTTGCCGAGCAGTTCTTCGGCCCAGGCGATCATGGCCGCATCGGGATTCTCCGCCAGAAGCGTTTCCTCGAAGGCGGTCTTTCCCACGCGACCGATTTCTTCCGCGTCGGGAACGGGAAGCCACTCCACCTGCACGTCCGTGCCGCGCAGCATGGACCGGAACCGTCCCGCTTCCCTGGGAGAAAGGATGACCACGTTGCGTCCCTCGTGTCCGGCCCGGCCGGTGCGGCCACTTCGGTGCACGAAGGTGTCCAGACCGTCGGGAAGGCCCATCTGGATCACGTGCGTGACGCCCGCGACGTCAAGGCCGCGGGCGGCTACGTTGGTGGCTACGAGGACGGCGGTTCTCCCCTGCCGGAAGGATCCGAGCACGGTGTTCCGCTCCCGCTGCGTCATTTCGCCGTGGAGCGTTCCCGCGGCGAATCCCTCTTCGGCCAGTTTTTCCGCGCAGGTCATGGTGTCACTCCGAGTGGGGCAGAAAACGAGGGTTCTCTGGGGGCGCTCCCAGAGGAGGACATTCACCAGACCGTCGATTCGCCGCCGCTCGGGAGCCAGATAGACCCGATGTGCGATGTCCTCGTGCTGGACTCGCTCGGAGCAGAGAGAGATGCGCGTGGGTGTCTTCATGTAGTTCTTGGCCAGAGAGAGCACCTCGTCGGGCATGGTGGCGGAGAAGAGCCACGTGCGCGTCCGGTTCGTCGCGGCGTTGAGGATCGCCTCCAGCTCCTCCCGGAAGCCGAGGTCAAGCATGTGGTCCCCCTCGTCGAGGACCACCGTGTGGACCTGGGACATGTCCAAGGTCCCCCTTCTGATGTGATCGAGGGTCCGTCCGGGAGTGCCCACGATGATGGCACTTCCCTGACGCAGGTCGTTCGTCTGGGTTTCCATGCTCATGCCGCCTACGAGAGAGGCGGCGCGGATGCCGAGATCACGGCCGAACCACTGGGCTTCCCGGGCGATCTGGAGGGCGAGTTCCCTGGTGGGAGAAAGAACGAGCACCCGGGGGCGCCGCTCTCCCTGAGTCATGTCGTCAAAGAGGGGCAGTACGAACGCGAGGGTCTTTCCCGATCCCGTCTTGGCCTGAACGACCAGGTTGCCGCTGCGGTCTTCGAGGCTCAGCACTTCCGCCTGAACCGGCGTGGGTTCCGTGAAACCTCTTCTGTCAAGGGTTCGGAGCAGTTCGGATCTCAGGCCGAAGCGGCTCCAGTTCTTCGCGGTGCTTTCCACGGTGTTCTTCACTTCCGTCTGTTGCGTGCAGTTCATAGGTTGTCAGTTTTCCTCCCCGCGGCGTTCGCCGCACAAAAAATGGCTCCTTCCGCGGGACGGAAACAGTCCGAACCTTCAGGCGGACAGATCCGCATCTGGGAGCAGCCATTCTGCCAAACTCTCCTCGAAAGCCGTTCCATTATCCCGTTGTTTCGCCTTTTGTCAAGATACCCCTGGCGGAATTGTTCGAGAAAATGTTCCACGGTGTTTTCCGGCGGCGAAAGTGTGCGGCGGAGAAAGAGAACGGAGGTGTGCTTGTGACGATCCGCAATGAAGAGTGGAGGGGTTTTTTACCCGGGAGGGCCGGTGTGTGAAGGAGATCCGCAAGAGGGGACGGCGGCGGGAGTTTCTCGGCGGAAGAAAAGCGTAGTATTATGGAATCTCTGAATAAGGCTGCGTCAGCCCCGCAGGGTGCCTCGCAGAGCCTGATGCGACCCGAGTCAAGGGAAAGCGAAAGGCCTTTATTCAGAGCTTCCTTATAGTAAAAACGGATTCATGATGCATGCCGGGGAGGAACGACTCATGGTTGCGTACAACCTGCAGGTGCTCATTCTGGCCGGAGGTTCGGGAACACGTCTCTGGCCTCTTTCGCGGGAGGAAATGCCCAAACAGTTTCTGACCCTTTTCTCGAATCGAAGCCTGTTGCAGGACACGATCTCCCGGATGTTACGGGTGGCTCCGGCGGAGGCGCTCACCGTCGTGACCGGTGAAGAGTGGAAGGCTCTCGTGGCACATCAGGGGAGAGATGTGTGTTCCCTTGCGCCGGAGCAGGTGGTGGTGGAGCCGATTTCCCGGAACACCTGCCCCGCCATCGCTCTCGGCGCGGTGTCTCTTCTGGAGACGAAGCGCGCCTCCGAGGAGGATCTGCTCTTCGTCGCTCCCAGTGACCATATCGTGGTGGACGGAGCTGCTTTTTCCGCTGCGGTGGAACTTGCCGCTTCCGCCGCGATGCGGGGTGACCTGGTGCTCTTCGGCGTACCGCCTCTTTATGGGGAGACGGGATACGGGTATGTGGAGGCGACGGAATGTGCCGGTACTTTCCCCGGTGGTGCCCTTCCGGTGCGGCGTTTCGTGGAGAAACCCTCCCGTGAAAAGGCCGAGGAGTATGTCGCCTCGGGGAATTTCTATTGGAACAGCGGCATGTTTTGCTTCCGGATCGGGGAGTTTCTGCACGCCCTGGAAGAATACATCCCCGAAATCGGTCTTCCCGCCCGCAAGGGCGTGGCGGCGCTGCTCGAGGCGTTCCCTCGCCTTCCAAGCCTTTCCGTGGACTACGCCGTGATGGAAAAGGCCCGAAACGTCGCCATGGTGCCCCTTCGGGCTGGCTGGTCCGACGTGGGGAGTTGGGATGCCGTCTACGACGTGCTTCCCAAGGACGATTCCGGCAACGTGGTCCTCGGTGATTGCGTCCTCGACGATGCGTCGGGAAATCTCGTCTTCGCCGCGGATCATCTTGTGGCCCTCCAGGGAGTGCGGGACAGCATCGTGGTGAGCACCTCCGATGCCGTTGCAGTGCTTCCCCGGGGCGCCTCCCAGGGGATACGGAACATCGTGGCCGCCCTGCGGGGGAAGGGACGGAAAGAGGTCTCCCAGACGCCGAACAGCGTCCGTCCCTGGGGGAGTTACCACATTCTGGACGAGTCGGAGCGCTATAAAATCAAACGCATCGTCATTGCTCCGGGAAAACGGTTGAGCCTTCAGTACCACCTGCACCGGAGTGAGCACTGGATTGTGGTCCGCGGTACCGCCTGGGTTCGGATCGGTGACACGGATCGTTTCGTCCACGAGGGCGAAAGCATCTTCGTCCCCAAGGGGTCCATACACCGCCTGGGAAACCAGGGAAAGATTCCCCTGGAACTCATCGAGGTTCAGTGCGGGGAGTACGTGGGTGAGGACGACATCGTTCGCGTGGCGGACGACTTCCGAAGGCGTCCGGAACAAGAATAAATGAAGAACGTTCAGGAGAAACCTCACGGCATTCAGAGCGGGTTTGCGTTCCACACGAGCCAGTAGTAGCCGAGAACTTTCATCAGTTCAAGGAACTGAGAGAAGTCCACGGGTTTCACCAGATAGCTGTTCGCATGGTTCGCATAGGCACGAACCATGTCGCTCTCCGCTGCGGAGGTGGTGAGGACCACCACGGGGATGGACTGCAGATCCGGGTCCTCCTTGATACTCTGGAGTACCTCCAACCCGTCCACCCGTGGAAGTCTGAGGTCCAAAAGAATGAGTCCGGGACGGGGTGCGGTTTCCTGGTCCGTGTAACGCCCCTGCCGGTGGAGGTAATCCAGCGCCTCCTGTCCGTCCTCCACGTGTTCCAGGCGGTTGGCCATGCGAAACTCCCGGAAGTTCCGCCGGACGATCTCCGCGTGGGCGGGGTCATCCTCCACGAGAAGAATGACGATGGGCTCACCTTTCATGATTTTCTCCCCCCTTCTTCGAGGAATGTTGCAATGCTCCGGGAAGGGTGAAGCGGAAGCATGTTCCGCGTCCTATCCCCTCCGATTCTACCCAGACTTTTCCGCCGTAGAGTTCCACGATGCGCTTCACGATGGCGAGCCCGAGACCGGATCCCTCGCTCTTGCCGTCGAGCTTCTCGAAGAGTCCGAAGATCTTCGCGGCGAAGCGGGGGTCGATGCCCATGCCGTTGTCGCACACGAAGAAGACCACGTCCTTTCCGTGTCCTCCCACACCGAGATGGACCAGCGGAACCGGCTGGTCGCCCATGTACTTCACCGCGTTCTCCAGCAGGTTCTGCCAGATCTCCACAAGGCGCCGCCGGTCTCCGCGCAGGGTGAGCAGGACCGGATCTACCCGGACGGCCACGCCACGCTGCGCGATGGCCCCCGCGACGGCGTCGAGGGCTTCACGGACCAGCTCGTCCCACGGAACGGTCTCGGGTTCGTGCAGCATGCGTCCGATGCGGGAGATCTGGAGCAGTTCGTCCAGAAGCTTTCCCATCTTGTCCGCGGCGTTCCGGAGAAAGGTCATGTCCTGGGCGGCTTGGTCCGTCTCGCCTCGGGCCACGTCCTGTTCCAGGTAGCCGAGAAAGGTCTTGATGGTCACGAGAGGGCTCTTGAGATCGTGGGAGACGAGATAGACGAAGCGCTCCAGTTCGGCATTCTTCTCCTCCAGCTCCCGTTCCTTTCGGCGCAGGTCCGTTACGTCCTGAACCACGCCGGAGACCTTCTCGGGCTCTCCCCGTTCGTTGCGGTGGAGAATGCCCTGAGCCGCCACGATGCGCTCGCGTCCTCCGTCGGCGGAGAGAACGGGAAATTCCACTTCGTAGCTGTTGCCCGTGATGACGAGATCCATCAGGGATGCGCGCACCCGCTCCCGCTCCCTGTCCGGAATGCGCGCCGCGATCTCGTCGAAGGGCACCTTCCCCGATGGGGGCGCTTCCATTCCCCAGATGCGGAAAGTTTCCGCGGATCCCCAGATGGCATCCTCCGATGGCAGATATTCCCAGCTTCCCGCATGGGCGATGGCCTGGGCCATCTCCAGCCGTTCCTGGTGAATGCCGAGCAGTGCTGCTGCGGCCAGACGCTCCCGATCGAATCTTCCCCGGAGATGCTTCAGGAGGAGCAGAACCCCCGCGCCGGAAGCGCCCAGAAGGCTCCCGACCAGGAGATAGACGATCCAGACCTGTTCCCGCAGAGGTGCGTCTCTTTCCGCCAGATCCATGCGGGCTACGAGGAACCAGGGTGACTCGGGAACGGGCCGCGTTGCAGCGAGGACCGGCTCGCCTCGGTAATCCACGCCCTCTTCGACGCCGAATTTTCCCAGTACGGCCTTGGTGGCGGGAAGGTCCGTCTTTGTCAGCGGTTGACGCAGGGTCAACGCCGTACCCGCTTGAAAGCGGAGTTCGTTGAGGAAGACCAGCGAGTCCGCCTCCCTGCGGACGATGAGCGTTTCCCCTGTGGCGCTGGGAACGGGCCATCGGCTGATGAAGGGGTAGAGGTATTGCTCCGGGTCGATGCGCAGGGCAAGTACCGCTCCGCTCGCGCCTCCGGGGCCGGGCTCCCGGAACGGAAGTGGCGCCAGGACGGTGAGATAGATGCGACGGTCGTGTTCGTCGCGGTAGAAATCCTGGAAGGTCACCTTGCCGGAGTGGAGCGCCTCGCGGGCACCTTCCGCGACGATCCGGGAACCCGGATAGAGCGAAGCCGGGATGGAGAAGCGTTCGTTTCCCTCGGCGTCGAGGAGAAAGACCCTGTCGTACCCATAGGCGCTCCAGGTTCTCAGGAGCCAGATGCGGATTCGCTCCCTGTTCTCTTCGTTCCCGGGGTCGAAGAGAAAACGCTGCACCAAGTTGCAGAAATTCGCGTTTCCCGAGAAGAGGGAGCCGTCTCCCAGACGCTCCGTCCGCCACTGGAGGAGTTCTCCTGCCTTGAGATCCGCGATGGCGGAGAGGGAAAACGCCACCTCCTCGCGGTAGTGGAGGGCATGATGGTCGTAGTAGACTTTCGCGGCGACGATGATGCCTCCCGCGAGGACGAGAAAGAGGGCGAAAACGATCCATGAGGCGTGTTTTTCGCGGATGTCGACGGATGTCATCTTCGCTCCCTCCGATGCATACTGCCTCGGTAGCAGTCTACACGATTTGGGAAGGAAAAGACAGAGAAAGGAAAGAAGTCCGCGGTATGGGGCGAAAGGGGATTTCGGAGAAGGTCCTTTCCGATCCGCGGCGCTCGGAAAGGAACATTCCATGTGGTCAGCGGTTGAGGATTTTTCCCAGGAAATCCCTTGCCCGCTCGGTTTTCGGAGCGGAGAAGAATTCCCCGGGCGATGCCGTTTCCAGGATCTGTGCGTTGGCCATGAAGACGATCCGGTCGCAGATTTCCCGGGCGAAGTTCATCTCATGGGTGACCACCACCATGGTGATGCCCGTCTCGGCGAGGCTTCGGATGGCGTCCAACACTTCCTTGATGAGTTCGGGATCGAGCGCCGATGTCGGCTCGTCGAAGAGCATGAGCTTGGGTTCCATGGCCAGGGCGCGGGCGATGGCGACGCGCTGCTGCTGTCCGCCCGACAACTGGGCCGGAAAAGCGGAGACCTTGTCGGCGAGGCCGAGGGAGGCGAGGATCGCCGTACCCTTTTCCTCCGCTTCCGCTTTGGACATCTTTTTCACGTGCAGCGGGGCGAGGGTGACGTTGTCCAGGACCCGAAGGTGGGGATAGAGGTTGAAGGACTGGGCCACGAAGCCGATGTTCGCCCGAAGGGCGTTGATGTCCGTTTTGGGGTCCGCGACGGAAATGCCGTCCACGAGGATCTCCCCCGCCTGGATGCCCTCGAGAGCGTTGATGGTCCGCACGAGGGTGCTCTTTCCCGCGCCGCTCGGGCCGATGAAGGCGAACACCTGGGAGCGGGGGATGTCGAGGGAGACGTCCTTCAGCACCTCGAGGGTGCCGAAACGCTTGGACACGTTGCGGATGGAGACCATGACGTCGTTCATGGGAGGAACTCCTTCTTTCGGGGATGACTTCGGCGCGGTCATTGCCATTCCGCCCGGAATTTTCGCTCCAAAAGGGCGATGATCTTGGAAAGCCCGAAGGTCATGACGAAATAGAGCAGAGCGATGAAGCTCCACACCTCGAGAGAGCGGAAGGTGGTGGCCACCAGATTTTTCCCGATGAGGGTGAGATCCACCACGGAGATCACCGACACGAGGGAGGAATCCTTGATGAGGATGATGAACTGAGATGCCAGGGGTGGCAGGACTTTTCGGATCGCCTGGGGAAGGATAACCAGTTTCATGGCCTGAATGTAAGTCATGCCAGAGGCCCGGGCTGCCTCCATCTGTCCCTTGGGAACGGCCTGAATGCCCGCCCGGACCACTTCGGCCACGAATGCGCCGGAAAAGATCGCCAGTCCCACGATGGCGGACCAATAGGCGCCAAGACGCAAAAAGCGCCCCAAAACGAAGAAGATCCAGATGAGGAGCACCAGCAGGGGAACGCCGCGGAAAAACTCCACGTAGCAGGCGGAGAAAAAGGCAATGACCCTGTTGCGGGACACCCGGCACAGTCCGGCGAAGATTCCGATGGGAAGGCTCAGGACGAGCGACAGGGCCGAGATGGTGAGGGTGAGGCGCACTCCTTCCAGAAAAAGGGGCAGATTTTGGGGAATAACGCTCCAGTTTGTAGTGTACAAAAAATCGCCTCCTTAAATTCGTGGCGTGTTCGCGGAGGTTCATTGCCTCTTGGTGACGCACGTTACTGACTGAAGATGACGCGGTTCCCTTTGGCGTCGCAGAGAACGTCGGGGCTCGTTCCCGCTGCGACGGCTCCGGAGGAGGAAGCGGTTCTTCCTCCTCCGGAAGGTTCTTTCCTCCCAACGAGCAACGCGGGCGGAAGGGCGTGCGATGGGTGCCTCTACTGAGCCATCTCCTGCATCCATTCGGTGGAATTGAACCATTTTTCCCGGGATTCCAGTTCCTGGGGACTTCCCAGATAGTGGAAGAGGAAGGAGTTCAGCCACTGAATGAAGGCGAAATCGTTCAGGCGGACCGCCATGCCGAGATTCTCGCTGCTGATTAGGTCGTAGATGCCGCGCACGCCTTCCTTGTGCATGATCTCGTACATGCGGATTCCCGGTTCGTCGTAGACGATGCCATCCGCCTCTCCCTGGACCAGGGCTGCCGATGCCTCGGGAAAGGTGGGGAAATCGAGCACCGTGGCTTCCTTGTAGATTTGTTTTGCCAGAAGCGCTCCCGTGGTTCCCTGGGAGACGGCGATCTTTTTGCCCTTCTTGTCCAGGTCGCTCCAGATCGTTGTTTCCGTGTCCTTTGCGGGAACCATGAGCACCTGTCCCGTGGAGTAATAGGGGTTGGGGAAGCTCACGGCAAGGGCGCGGTCGCCCCGGATGGTCATTCCGGCGATGAGAATGTCGATCTCGCCCGTCTGGAGCGCGGGAATAAGCCCGGAGAACTCGAACTGCTTGAATTCCACCTCCACGTTCAGCGCTTTTGCCACAGCTTTGCCCAGATCGATGTCGTAGCCGATGAAGTTCCCCTTCTTGTCCTTCATCTCGAAGGGAAGGTATCCCGGCGCGGTGCCGATGACGATTTTCTTTGCCGCAAGGATCTTGTCCAGCGTGGACGGAGTGTCCGCGGCGAACGCGACGGATGCGGCGAGGATCACCGCCAGGAACAGGACGAGGCAGAGCAGCGCGAATTTCTTCATTACACACACCTCCCGATGATGGAAAGCACCGTTACATTCCGTATTTCTCCATCCCGCCGAAGGCGGTTCGGCGGGATGGAGAAATGCGGATGGCGCTCCCGTTATGGAACGAAATTTTAGCAGGCGATCTAAAAGGGAACAAGAGTCCCTTTTTTCGGAAAAAGTGAGGTTTTCCCCTTTCCGGTGGTTTTGTTCGGATTTTCAAAGACCTTCTTTCGGAACGCGTCGGTTCCCCTTCCGAGCGAGTGTGCCGGAGAGATGCCGCGCTCATCGTCACTGATCGGGGCCAAGGATGAGGGCAAAGCGCCCGAAATCGTACTTCCGCATACCTCCCTTGCCGACCGTGAAGGGAGTTTGCCCCTTCCGGATTCCTTCCGCGGCGGCGAGAACGTCTTTGAGGATCTCCTTGTCCAGCCAGGGTTCGTTGTGGCTCGGCATGATCTTGTCGTAGAGAGGGAAGAGGTCGATAAGTTTTCGGTAGCTTGCGAGAAACTGGTCGAAATCGCCACCGGGAAGAAAGGTGTAGATCGATCCGGTGTAGAAGAGATCGCCCACCCAGAGCAGGCGCGCCGTCCGGTCGAGGAGGGAGACGGAGTCCGGCGAGTGCCCGGGAGTCCAGATGACCTCCAGGACGCGGTTGCCCAGGTCGATGGTGTCTCCATCCTTGAGCCAGCGCGTGACCGAAAAGGGCGGCATATGGTACGTCGCGGGATCGAACCCTTCGGGATAAGGTTTCCACACGTTGCCGGGAGCGATGAGATCCAGAGCCTCCTCGTGAGAAAAGCCCTCCGCGGCGGCTTTTCTCGCCAGACCGAGAGGGTCGTCGAAGAGAGCCACGTCGTCGAAAAGGTAGTTCTGGGCGACATGGTCGATGTGGTGGTGGGTGTTCACCACCGAGACGGGGAGGGACGTGAGTTCCTCCGCGAGGGTGCGGATGTTTCCGATGCCGTCCCCGGTATCGATGAGGACCGCCCGTTCTTCGCCGGGGACGAGATAGCTCAGGGTTTCCTCGAACTGCCCGTCCTCGTAGATAGCGAACACATTTCCGGGAGTACGGTAGACCTCGAACCAGGGTATGCCGGTGGTCACCCTTTCCAGATTGCGGTAGGCCGCCCTGGGAAGGGCGCTCTCCCACCCCTTGGCCCTGACCACGTCCTGGTTTTGGGTTGTGTCGCTGCTGCACTCGGTCACGGAAATCCTCCTCTCGCGGTTTGCGGCCAGTCTCTGAGGTGGCCGGTCCTTCTCTGGACGAGTCGCGCTGCGGAAAGGTGAACCGGAAGGAGCGAACGCGGGCTCCGGTTCGCCTTTCCGCAGCGATGGAATGAAAATTCTCAATCCTGAGGAATCACCTTCTGGTACAGTTTTTCCACGCTGCCCTCGAAGACCAGGATTGCCGTGGGCTTGTTGTGGGGCGTGTTCGTGGCGGGATCCACCGTGAGGACGAAGTCGGGAAGCTGCAGTCCCTGCGTGTTCGCCAGGGCGTCCCGGATCTTCGCTCCGTCGTACTCGCCGGCCCGTTTGATGGCATCGGCGATCCACATGATGGTGTCATAGGCGAGGGTGCAGCTCACGATCTCCACGGGCTTCTTGTTGAAGCGCTTTTCGTATTTCTTGACGAGGGGTTGCACGTCCGGATCATCCGTGGCGATGTGGGTGAGCCAGTAGGTCCCGTTCATGGCGTCTCCGGCGATCTCCGTCATGGCTGGGCTGTAGCCGTCGCCGCCGATGAACACGGGTTTCCAGTCCATCTCCGCGGCCTGCTTGATGATGAGGGCCATTTCCTTGTACATGCCGGGCAGGAAGACCGCTTCCGCGCCGGTCGCCTTTGCCTGGGTGATCTGGGCCCGGAAGTCCACGTCGCCGTCGCGGTAGCCGTAGGTGCCGACCACCTTGCCGCCCACCTTGGGGAAGTGATCCTCGAAGAACTGCTTCATGCCTTCCGAGTAGTCGCTGCCCACGTCGTGGAAAATGACGGCGGTCTTGAGGTTCAGCGTGGTGCCGAGAAATTCCGCGATGGCCTTTCCCTGGTAGGGATCGGTGAAGCAGACCCGGAACGAGTAGGGGCGCACCTTACCGGTCTGGGGATCCACGGTGACCGCCGGGTTCGTGGCGGAGAAGGAGACGATGGGAACCTTGTGCTGTTCGCTGATGGGAACGATGGCGATCTGGCAGCCGCTGAAGTTGGTTCCCGCGATGACCTGGACTTTGTCCTCGAGAATCAGACGTCGTGCGGCGTTCACCGCATCTTCCTGGCGACCGCGGAAGTCGTAGATCACCAGTTCGACGGGGCGTCCCAGAAGGCCTCCCGCGGCGTTGATCTCTTCCACGGCGATGATGGACATGTCTCGATGGTGCTCTCCCCAGGTTGCGCCGGATCCCGTGAGTTGAACCAGGCAGCCGATTTTGATGGGTTCGGCTCCTTCGGCCACGGTTCCGACCAGGAGTACAAGAGCGCACAAAACAAGCAGCACCTTCTTCATCCCGTTACCCCTCCCCTTCTTCATCTCTTCCGACTCATCGGAGCGCTTCGGCCTCCAATCCCTTCCGGAGACCTCGGTGCCGCCGTCCCGACTTTTCCCCCGAGCGCCGGTGCTTCGCATTACCCTTCCGACCGTCCCACCTCCTCGTTTTCCGCACGATCAGGGATCGTCTCCCTACCGCTACAGAGACATTTCCTTCTCTTCGAAGACGATGCCGTTGCGTTCCAATTCCGCCAGAGTCGGTTCGTAGATCTGGGGATACACGGGGGCGACGACGCCACGCAGGGTGATCGTTCCCTTCAGAATGAGATCCGCGCCGATTGCGGGGGGAAATCCCGTGGTCACGGCGATGGCGCTGTCGCCGCCCGCCTCTCCGTAATGGACGAGCGTGGAGAGGATGCGTCGCGTCTTCGCTCCGAAGACCACCTCGTATTCGTGACGCATGATGAGCAGGTCCCGTTCATCCTTGTCGAAGCCGAGCTTGCGGGAGAAAAGATCGAAGACCACATCCCGGTTGCACCGGATTTTATCCGAGAGGAGTTCGTCACTGAAAAGGCCGAGCCATTCCAGCCGCTTGAGAGGCATTGCGAAGGCGGGCATGCCGAGAAACGCCGCCAGGGCTTGGATGAGGTCGCTTTTTTCATCGGCGCCGCAAAGCCCGGCGGTGAACTGGCGCAGCGTCTTTCCCGCGAGCGGGCGGGATGTGGTGTCGAAAAGCCCAAGCATCTGCATGGCCCGAATGGTCTCACACCAGCCGGGGAAACGCAGCGTCGCCCGGTAGATGTTTGGAGTGTTCGGGATGCCGTACAGTTCAGCGTAGGGAAGGGAATTTGCGTTGGCATACTCTTCGAACCAACCCACCCCCTCGATTTCTTTGAGGGTGGAACGCTGGAAGACCTCCTCCGCGGGGACGAAAATTTCTTTTCCGTTCCGGAGATAGTGCGAGGGGCGGACGCAGGCGTGGAGAAGGTCTCCGGGAGACCAGGAAAGCTTGTAGCCCCAGGGGTTGGTGTTCGCCTCCAGGGAGGGGAGTGCGCCGCACCAGGAGCTGAAGGACTTCACGAAACCGCCCCGCTTTTCCACTTCCCGGATGGTTCGCACCGCCGTCATGTGGTCGATGCCCGGATCGCATCCCATCTCGGCGAGGAAGGTCAGCCCCTGTCGCTCGGCATCCTTGGAGAACGCCTTCATCTCGTCGTTCATGTACGAGGCGTTGATGAAGTGCTTGTTCTCCCGAAGACAGAAGGGCGCGACGTCCTTGTGAAAGACCCAGGGCAGAAGGGAGATCACCAGGTCCGCCTGAGGAACGAGCCGGGCCGCTTCCTTCAGTCCGTCTCCGACGACGGGAATACCATTCTCGTGTCCGCCGAGAACGTGCTCCACGCGCTCGCGGACGGTGTCCACCACGGTGACGCGATGACCCTGTTTCAAAAGGTACTGCACGCAGGGGCGGGCTACCATGCCCGCGCCGAGAACGAGAACATGTTTCACGAAAACACAGCCTCCTTTATGAGGGATTGAGGTAGTCCAAAGATCGATGTCCCCACGGATCGCCGCGTCCATTTCCGGAGCTTTCGCCGGCCTTGCGGAAAGGCGGCACCGTCCGAGAAACAGAAACGGGGGTCGTTGGAGACGATCACGAACGTTCGCGCACCAGGGGAAGCGTGCTGCAGTGAATGCCTCCGCCGTGTTTCGAGATCTCCTCCCAGGGAATGAGGATCGTCTCCATGCCGAAAGACGCGAGTCGCTCCGCCGTGTACACCGCCCGGTCGTCCATGATCACCTTTCCAGGGGAAAGGGTGAGACAGTTCACGGCCATGGATCCTTCGCGGTAGTCCGCGGGGATTTTCTGGATGCCCAGTTCGTCAAGCGTGTCGAGAAACCAGTAGGGAAGGCGCTCCACGTTGAGAAGAGCCTTGTCGTGGTCCACCATGACGATGCCGCCGTCCAGATGCATGGCGTACCCCGGCAGGGGAACCTGGATCAGTTCGACCTCCTGATACTGGAGAACGTGCCGGAGTTGTTCCGCACCGCTTGGATTGCCGCGGAAACTCAGGCCGATGGCGGCGTGTTTCTCGTCGAGGAAACAGAAACTTCCGCCTTCGAGCAGGCCGTCGCCGGCGATGGTGCGGAGGATGGGCATGCCGATCTCGGCGAGCTTCTGGAGCACGAAGCGCTCTTCGCCGCGGCGTCCCGTGCCGTGGGCCTTGCCCACGGGACCCATGCGGGAGATGATCGCTCCACCCTTGACCACCATGCCGCAGTCCCGGACGAACATCGCGTTGGGATCGCGCGGTGCGCCGCCGACGGTCACGATTTCCACTCCGTGTGTTTCGAGGACCCTCACAAGGGCGGCGAACTCATCCTGCATCTTCACAAGGTCCGGCCCCCTGTCGTCCCGGAAGTACCACTGCTCCGCGTCGTCGATGAGGGCATCGATCTCGGGGTCGTACTTGTCCGATGTCATGACGAGGATTTCTTCTCCGGGCGGATGAAGGAGGATGGTCCGGAGCGTGCCGACATCGTTGTAGACACCCCAGCGACGTCCCCAGACCCGGCGTTGCATCTCCTCCTCGTGAAAGACCGGAGTGGCTCTCGGAGGAATGCGCGAGAGTACGACATGGTAGTATTGAGAACTGCTGCGAAGAGTACCCATGGAACACCTCTTTCCGTCGCTTTGCGGTCCTGCCCCCGAGGCCCTTTCCTCGGTGCCGTTCCGTCGTCTCAACCCTCATCCCCGGTCCGGGAAGACGGACATGCGGTGAGGGATCCGACATCTTTCCGAGCGTGTTCGCCACGTCCGTCTCGGTAACTTTCCCGCTGTTTTTGCAGCGTCTGTCCTGTTTCGAACCCCGCGTTTCTTTATCTTTATCGAGCGGATGTCGTCGTTTCGTTCCTCTGGGAGGGCGCTGTTTTGTTGTGTTGGTTGTATAGGCGATGTTTTATGATGCACTCTTTTTCGGATCAAAATCGAAAAAAGAACATTTCTTTTAGTAGAGAGGGTTTTTCGGAAATGTGCGAAAACCGTTACCGTCTGGAATTGGTGAGCCACTTGTAGGTGGAGAGAACATGCTTTTCCATGGCGTTCCGTGCTCGTTGCCCGTCCCGATTGCGGAGTGCCTCGAGGATGTCGTTATGTTCTGCGAAGGAGTATCCGTAGACAGGTTCGGGATCCATGGCGGAGTCGAACCCGTGGAGGAAGAAGGAGTCGAAGAAGAAAACGTAGATCTGGGAGCGCCAATAGCTCTGAAGAATGTATTTTTCCAGATAGGGATTGCCGCTCATGCGGCAGATGCAGTGGTGGAACTCCTGACTGTTCCTGGTGAAATTCTCCGTGTTCCAGTTGCGGTAGATCCGCTCCTCCTCTTCCTGGAGAACTTCGATCTGTCTGAGGGAGGTGGAGTAGCAGGGCTCTGGGCTTTCCGCCGCGAGGGCCGCCGCCATCCCTTCGAGTTTCTGTCGGATCTGGAAGACCTGGAGCATGTCCGGAGGCGTGAGAGGAGGAATGACATATCCCTTGGGTTCGTCCCGCTCGAGAATTCCCTCGGCGATGAGTTCCCGGAGGGCCGTTCTCACGGGGGTGCGACTCACTTCGCACAGTTCCGCGAGGCTTTTCTCCGTGATTCGTTGTCCCGGAACGAGTCGCCTCTTGAGGATGAGAAGCAGAATTTCCTCGCGGGCCTTGCTTTCCGCCTGACTTCTCGACATGATTCGTTCCCTCCGGCAGATGAGCTTGTGGAAGCTCTGAATAAAGGCCTTTCGCTTTCCCTTGACTCGAGTCGCATCAAGCTCTGCGAGGCGCCCTGCGGAGCTGACGCAGCCTTATTGAGAGATTCCTTGTACATGTGTTGCGGGAGTGTGGAAAACGAATGCAAAGAAGAATACTCTTTGGGATCCCAAAATGGATATATCAAGAGAAGCCCTTTTCGTCAACCTGGAAAATGAAGCTCGAAACCGCGGGGTTTTCTCTGCGAGGGGTTTGAGTAAACCCTTCCCACAAGGGCTTTTCGGAGAACATAGTTCCGCCCGGCGAGTTTCGGAGTGAAAGGAGAATACGTCGTGTTTGCAAGGAGGCAAAGGTGTTTGCGAACATGTCTGCGGATGAAGTAAAGAAGACTCTTTATCTTTGATCTATCTTGATCTATACTTCCTTTCCGGGAAGGATGCCCTGTTGTCGAGGCTAGGGCCGGGGGTGCCTTCGGAGTGGAGGTACTCCACATCTGCGGTTTTTTAAAACATCAAAGGAGGCTTGGTGCGATCATGGCTGCGCGAGAGACCTTTGCATTTCAGAGTGAGGGAAAGCAACTCCTGGACCTCATGGTTCACTCCGTCTATTCCAACCGAGAAATTTTCCTGCGGGAGCTCGTGTCCAACGCGTCGGACGCCCTGGACAAACTGCGTGTCGCCTCCCTCACGAACGAGGCGTTGCGGTCCTCTTTTTCGGATCCCCATATTCGCATTGCCGTGGACAAAGACGCGAGGATTTTGCGCGTATCTGACAACGGCATTGGCATGAACCGGGAGGATCTTGTGACCTACCTCGGCACCATCGCCAAGTCGGGAACGAAAGAATTTCTGCAGTACATGGCGGAGCGGAAGGAGGCGCTGACGCCGGAGCTCATCGGCCAGTTCGGCGTGGGCTTCTATTCGTCCTTCATGGTGGCCGATTTGGTGGAAGTGTTGACCCGAAAGGCCGGAGAGGAAACGGCGTGGCTCTGGAGATCCTCCGGGGACGGCACGTACACCATCGAGGAAGGATACCGCGACACCTGCGGCACCACAGTGACGCTTCATCTCAAGCCTGTCGCGAGCGAGGGAGACGACGACGAGGGGCGCCGCCCCTGGGAGCGCACATCCGGCGAGGACGTCGCCGACGAGTGGACGATTCGCAGGATTGTCCGCAAGTATTCGGATTTCGTGGCCTATCCGATCCGCATGGAAGTGCGGCATTTCGATAAGGATGGCAAAGAGGTGGGCACGAAGGACGAAGTGCTCAACTCCATGAAAGCCATCTGGTCCCGCCCTGAGGCAGAGGTCACCGAAGAGGAATACAGGGAATTCTACACCCACGTGAGCAAGGACTGGGCGGAGCCGCTGACGCACATCGTCTACAGCGCCGAGGGGGCGACTACCTTCCGGGCGTTGCTCTATCTTCCCTCGAAGGCGCCTATGGATCTCTTTCTCCGCGAGGGAGACCGGGGCATTCAGCTCTACGTGAAACGGGTTTTCATCATGCAGGACTGCAAGGAGTTGATCCCCGAGTATCTGCGCTTTCTCAGAGGTGTGGTGGACGCGGAGGACCTTCCCCTCAACATCTCCCGGGAGATTCTCCAGCAGGACCGACGGATCGCGGTGATCCGAAAGAGCCTCACGAGAAAAGTCCTGGACGAACTGAAGCGTCTTCGAGACGGAAAGCGCGAGACTTACGTCGCTTTTTGGAGGGAATTCGGTAAGGTCCTCAAGGAGGGCATTTTTGCCGACGAGCGGAACCGGGAGACCTTGCTTTCCCTGGCGCTCTTTCGCACCACCACCCGAGAGTGGATCACCCTCGATGACTACCTGGAGGGCATGAAACCCGAACAGAAGGCGGTGTATTTCCTCTCGGGAGGCACCCTGGAGACATTGCGCAACTCACCACACCTCGAAGCCTTCCGTGATCGGGGATACGAGGTGCTCCTCCTCGACGATCCCGTGGACGACTTCTGGACCGGTGTGGTGGAAAGCTATCGAGACAAGCCTCTGACATCCGTGGCGAAGGGCGCGGCCGACCTGGATGCTCCGAAAGAACAGGAGAAGAACCTGGAGGAGAAGGAGCGGGAAGAGGCCTTCGAACCGCTTTTAAAGGCCCTTGCGGAACGCTTGAAGGACGAGGTTTCATCGGTGCGCCTGTCGAGACGCCTCACGACCTCGCCGGCGTGTCTGGTGGGGGAGACGCACTCCATGACGCCCCAGATGGAGCAGCTCCTGCGGCAGATGGGGCAGGAGGTCCCCAAGCTGAAGCGCATCCTGGAGGTGAATCCGTCCCATCCCGTTCTGGAGCGGCTCCAGCGGCGTTTCGCCGAAGGCGGATCTTTGGGGGATGTTCCGGAGCTGCTCTACGGGCAGGCACTTCTTGCCGAAGGGGGGACGCTCTCGGATCCGGCGCGTTTCGCCCGCCTCGTGGCGGAACTGCTCGCCCGGGATCTGGAGGAGGCGCGTCGGGAAGCGTAATCCTTTTCCGTCGCTCCGGAGGCGCTTGTGCGGCGGTGATTCCCGATGGGGCGTTTGTCTCCGTCCTGCCGAAGAATCTCCGCCGCGCCGCTTTTTTCGGGGGCGGCTCACGGAGATGCGATGTTCATACTCTTGTTCCGGAGGGAGCCTTCGGGCGTTCCCCCTTCAGCCGGATGTCCCGAGGGGATGATGCCCGGGCGTTGGGAAAAAGGATGCTCCGGCGGAGGATGTTTCCGGTCATGGAGGAGGCGCCGTGGAGGAGCGGAGTACCAGACGTGTTTCGAGCACGAGGTGGCGGGGGGAAAGTGTGGAGTCGGCCATGCGCTCCAGCAGAAGTCGTACCGCCAGTGCGCCCATTTCCTGGCGGGGTTGGGCCACGGTGGTGAGGGGCGGATTGAAGAACGAGGCCAGCCGGATGTCGTCGAATCCGAGGACGGAGAGATCGTCCGGAACGCGCTTGCCCAGGTCCGCGGCGGCTCGTACGGCGCCGAAGGCCATGAGGTCGTTGCAGGCAAAGATCGCCGTGAGGCGGGAATCCTCTTCGAGGAAGCGCCGGGTAATGTCATACCCGCTCTCGGGCTGAAAGGTTCCTCGGCGGATTCGTTCCTCCGGAAGGAAGAAGCCCTGCTCGCGAAGCTCTTCCCGGAAGCCCGTCACGCGCTCCCCGCTGGGAGTCACGTGGGACGGGCCGGCAATGCAGGCCAGATGCCGGTGCCCCAGATCCAGAAGATGTCGTGCGGCCCGGCGTCCTCCCAGAGCGTTGTCGATGCGCACCGAATCCACGTTCGCACCGGGAAGGGAGCGATCCACGGTCACCAGGGGCAGATCGCCGTTTTCGAGAGCCGAAGCATCGCCTCTCGGAGGTCCCGTCTCGATGAGGACCACCCCATCGGCACGTTTTTCCGACAGCATGCCCAGAAAGGCATCCTCGCTGTTCCGTCTGCCGTCGGAGTTGCAGACGATCACCGAATATCCTTCGCTTTCCGCCGCGTCGGCGATGCTGCGGGCGATCTCCGCGAAAAAAGGATTCGTCACGTCGGGAAGAATCAGGCCGATGGTGGAGGATCGTTTTTTCCGAAGACTCCGTGCGAGGGCGTTCCGTCTGTAGGCGAGTGCTTCCAGCGCGTCCAGGACGCGACGGCGCACTTCCTCCCGAACGGGACGGCTCCCGTTGACCACGTGGGAGACGGTGGTCACCGAGACTCCGGCTCGGCGAGCCACGTCCTTCATGGTTACCATACAGTGTCTTCTCCCTTTGCGTGGAGATCGGTTCCTTCGGTTTTCATTTCTATTCCGTTTCCTCCCTTTTTCTTTTCTTGCGAAAGAGAGTGTTTTTCGGAGCGCAAACGTTTGCGCAAACGTTTGCGCTCATGCTACAATTCGCAAAACGATTCGTCAAACTCCGGTGTTCTTTTCCGCGGCGGCTTTGTGGCGGCAAAGGGCGCGAAGGAAGTGAGTCCCATGTCCCGTATCGTGGTCGTCGGTTCGGTCAACATGGATCTGGTCATGCAGGCGCCCCGCCTGCCCGTCCTCGGAGAGACGCTCGCCGCGGGTCCCTTCGTCACCGCCTCCGGAGGCAAGGGGGCGAACCAGGCGGTCGCCGCGGCTCGTCTCGGCGCCTCCGTCGGCATGGTGGGCCGCGTGGGCGACGATGCCTTCGGAGGGGCGCTTCGCCTCGCCCTGGAGCAGGAGGGCATCCACGTGGAGCACCTTCTCGTCTCTTCCGGTTCCTCCACGGGGGTCGCCTCCATTTTCGTCGTCGAAGGTGACAACGCCATCGCCATCGCTCCGGGAGCCAACGCTCTGCTTTCCCCGTCGGACGTGCGGAACGCCGCACCTCTTTTCTCCGATGCCTCCTGTGCACTCTTCCAGCTCGAAGTTCCTCCCGAAACAGTCCTCGAAGGACTTCGCCTCGCCCGCGAGAAGGGCGTGCGTACCATTCTCAACCCAGCTCCCTGGACAACGCTTTCCGAGGAAGTCCTGACGCTGACGGATCTTTTCGTGCCGAACCGCATCGAACTGGCCCAGTTTTCCGGAACGGAGGATCTCCTGGAAGGCGCCCTTGCCGCACTCGACAGAGGCGTGGGCGCCGTGGTGGTCACCGCCGGAAAGGACGGGGCCTTTCTCTTCGAGAGAGTCGGCTACGGAGAGCGTCCGGCCCATCTTGCCATTGCACCGCCGAGGATCACCGCCGTGGACAGTACCGGAGCGGGAGATGCCTTCGTGGCGGCCCTCGCGGTGACGCTCGCCGAGGGCGGGTCGCTCGCCGAGGCCGTTCGTTTCGGAACGGGCGCGGGAGCCTGTGCATGTCTTCGTCTCGGTGCCCAACCGAGCCTGCCTCGCCGTGAAGAGGTGGAACGGCTTCTGGTAGACGCCGCCGGCGAAACGGCGTGGACTTCCGCCGGAAAATGAGTCCTTGCAATCCTTTCGGGCGAGGAGTCGGCGGCGCCTCCGAGGATGGATGCAGGCTCGGTTGCGACGAAGGCTTCGGGGCGAGAGCGGAGAGGGAACATGGAGGAGGAAAAGAAGAAGATGAAGTCTGGTGGTCTGCTCCATCCGGAACTGGCGTTTCAGATCGCGTCCTGCGGTCATCGCGATCTGATCTGCATCGCCGATGCGGGGCTTCCCCTTCCCCGGAATGTGCCGAGGATCGACCTGGCCTATGCGCCGGGCAAGCCCCCCTTTTTCGACGTGCTGAAGACAGTGCTCCAGGAGATTGCCCTGGAAGAGGTCTGTTGGGCCGAGGAGGCGGAGGAAAAGAGTCCGCATCTGGTGCAGCGTTTCGAGGATCTTTTCCGGGAGCTTCCTCAGGAACGCATTCCTCACGAGGAGTTCAAAGCCCGTCTCGAAGCGGTGCGCTTCGTGGTCCGCACCGGAGAGTTCACTCCCTACGCGAACGTGCTTCTCCGCTGCGGCGTTCCCTTCTGAGGCCCCGCGGAAACCATGCTCTCCCTGCCGTGGCGCCCCGGATCGCGAACGCTGCTTCTCCTGCTCCTCGGCGGCATCATGCTCGCCGTCGGAGCCATGGAACCGCGCTTTTTCACGGGGACGAACCTGTTGAACGTGCTGCGTCAGTCCTCCATCATCGGCATCATCTCCCTGGGAATGACCGTGGTGATTCTCACGGGGGGAATCGACCTCTCCGTGGGGAGCATCCTCGCCCTGTCGGTCCTTTTCGCCGCGTCGGCGGCAAAGGCGGGAGTCGCAGCGCCGCTCGCCTGGTGCTGTGCCCTCGCGGGAGGAGCCGGCCTGGGGTGGTGCAACGGTTTCGGAATCGCCCGGCTCCGTCTGCCGCCTTTCATCGTCACCCTGGGAATGATGGGGTGTGCCCGGGGACTCGCTCTTCTCTACACGGGAGGTGCGCCTCTCACCGGTTTCAGCGCTCTGTTTCGGTTTCCCGGAACGGGGCGTTTCGGAGGCATACCCGTGCCGGTCCTGCTTTTTGCGCTCGCCTTTCTCGCGGTTTTCGTCCTTTTGGAGCGTTGTCCCTGGGGTGAGCGCGTGCGCAGCGTGGGGTCCAATTCCGCCGCCGCCTGGGGATCGGGCATCGATGTGCCCGGAACGGTAGCAAAGGCCTATGTCCTGAGCGGCACACTCGCGGCGCTCGCGGGCCTCGTGCTCATGGGCCGTCTGGATTCGGCCCAGCCCAGCGCCGGCCTCGGCTATGAGTTCGGCGCCATTGCCGGGGTGGTCCTCGGGGGCACGAGCTTTTCCGGGGGGCAGGGGACACTCGCCGGAACGATCGTGGGTGTGCTCATCATGGGTGTGCTGGAGAACGGAATGAATCTCCTCAACGTCAATCCCTTCTCCGAGCAGGTCGTGAAGGGGGTGGTCATCGCGGTGGCCCTCGTGGCCTATGGAAGCCTGGGACGAAGGAGCCGGGTTGCGGGATGACGGAACTCCGGAGGGAAGGAGTGATGCGGCGCGTCTTGCGTCGAGCGCGTCCGGAAGGTTTTTCGGGCGGAGTGGCGCGGACGGAGGCAATGTCCGCGAAAGTCTTTGAGGAGGTGTCGATGATGTTCAGGAAACTTCTCGCGGTGTTCGTGGTGGTTCTACTCGCCGCGCTGCCTGCTGCTGCGGCGGAGAAAACGATAGGTCTCGTGATTTCCACGTTGAACAATCCCTTCTTTGTGAGCCTCAAGCAGGGTGCCGAGGGGGCGGCGGGGACGGCGGGAGTGAAACTTGTGGTTCTCGATGCCCAGGACGACTCGGCGAAGATGACCGCCGCCATGGAGGATCTGATCCAGAAGAAGGTGGACGCCATTCTCGTCAACCCCACCGATTCCGATGCGGTGACGCCCTCGATTCTCAAGGCGAACGAGGCGGGTATTCCCGTGTTCACCATCGACCGAGGCGCTTCGGGAGGCAAGGTCGTCTGCCATATCGCGAGCGACAATGAGGCTGGGGGAAAGATGGCCGGGGAATTCCTCGCCAAGACCCTTGGAGAAAAGGGTAACGTGGTGGAACTCGTGGGCATTCCCGGAACCTCCGCGGCCCGCGATCGAGGCAAGGGATTCAACGACGCCGTTGCAGCCTTCCCGGGCATCAAGATCGTCGCTGCCCAGGCGGCGGATTTCAGTCGCGACAAGGGGCTCAAGGTCTTCGAAAACGTTCTGCAGGCTCAGCCGGACATTGCGGGTGTCTTCGCTCACAATGACGAGATGATCCTCGGCGCCATCGCCGCCGCGGAGGCTGCTGGACGGAAGGGAATCGTCTTCGTCGGTTTCGATGCGGTGGACGATGCCGTGGCGGCGGTGAAGGACGGCAAACTCGCCGCCACGGTGGCGCAGCAACCTGCCCTCATGGGTGCCATGGGTGTGGAGAAGGCCGTGGCGTTCCTCGGAGGAGAGGCGCTTCCGGAGTTCATTCCCGTTCCCCTGCAGCTTGTCGTGAAGGAATAGGCTTCGCCTGAGGTCCTTCCGGAGGAGAGACGGCGTCCGCGGGCCGCGGGGAGTGCTGTCCCGCTCCCTGCGGTCAGCGGCAGGGCTGTCGCGGCTCGGAAGGACATGTCGGACGATGCCGCGACGCGGAAGGAGGCACCTATGGAAAAGACACTTACCTACGGCATGGTGGGGGGAGGCGAAGGCGCCTTTATCGGCGATGTGCATCGCCGGGCCATCGCCCTGGAGGGGGGGGCCCGGCTCGTTGCGGGGTGCTTTTCCCGCAACCCCGCTATTACCCGGTCGAGAGGACTTTCGCTGGGGCTCGACGAGGAGCGGCTCTACGAAACTCCCGCGGCCATGGCAGGCGGCGAGGCGGCCCGGAAGGATCGGATCGATTTCGTGGTGGTGGTGACTCCGAATGCATCGCACCATGCCATCGCTGCGGCGTTTCTCGACGCGGGCATTCCCGTGGTCTGCGACAAGCCGCTGGTCACGAACTCCCGGGATGCGGCGGACCTGGTGCGTCGTGTGGCAGCGAAGAAGCTCCCCTTCTGCGTCACCTACACCTATTCGGGATATCCCATGGTGAAGGAGGCCCGGGCGCTTCTCCGGTCGGGGGAACTCGGTTCCGTGCGTTTCGTGAACGCCGAATACGCCCAGGAATGGCTGACCCTTCCTCTGGAGCGGGAGGGGAACCGTCAGGCCTCGTGGCGGACGGACCCGTCCCAGGCCGGAGCGGGAAGCACTGGGGACATCGGTACCCACGTGGAACATCTGGTATCCTATGTCACAGGATTGGAGATGCGCAGCCTCAGCGCGCGGCTGGACACGTTCGTGGAGGGGCGTGCCGTGGACGACAACGCCACGGTGCTCGTCGAGTACGCGGGGGGTGCGAAGGGGCTCTATTGGTTCTCCCAGGTCGCGGTGGGCAGCGCGAACGGATTGAAGCTCCGGGTTCTCTGCGAAAAGGGATCGCTCGCCTGGGAACAGGAAAATCCCAATGTCCTTCAGGTGGCTCGTCTGGGACAGCCCGTGCAGCTTCTCTCCCGGGGCCGGGACTCCCTTTCGGCGGAGGCCCTGGGTTTCTCACGGATTCCCGGGGGACACCCCGAGGGGTATTACGAAGCCTTCGCCAACATCTATCGGGCTTTTCTGGCGCATCTGCGAGATCCTTCCGAGCCCACCCCGGACTATCCGGGCATCGCCGAGGGGGCCCGGGGTGTCCGCTTCGTGGAAAGGTGTCTCGAGAGCAGTGCTGGAGGCGGTCTCCGGCTCGATTTTTAGCGTTTGCGAAAGAGGGAGGTGGCGCACACATGGCGAGACCGGTAACCATCTTCACGGGACAGTGGGCGGATCTTTCCTTCAGCGTCCTCTGCACCAAAATGGCGGAGATCGGCTACGATGGGCTCGAAATCGCCTGCTGGGGAGATCATCTCGATGTGCGGCAGGCCGCGGAGAATGGAGCGTATCTGCGACGGCACAGGGAGATTCTCGAAGAGCACAAGCTCGGTTGCTGGGCCCTCGGCGCCCATCTGACGGGGCAGTGCGTGGGAGATGCATGGGACGAGCGGCTCGACACCTTCGCGCCCGCATCCTGTAAAGGAGACCCGGAAAAGATCCGGGCCTGGGCGGTGGAGGAGATGAAGATCGTCCCCTGGGCGGCGAAGGCCATGGGGTGTGGCGTGGTGACCTGTTTCATGGGGTCCCCCGTCTGGCGCTACTGGTATTCCTTTCCTCCCACCACGGAGAGGATGCTCGAGGAGGGGTACCGGACGATTCTGGAGCGCTGGACGCCCATCCTCGACGAATTCGACCGGGCGGGTGTGCGCTTCGCCCTCGAGGTGCATCCCACGGAGATCGCCTTCGATTTCTACACCGCAAAAAGACTGCTGGAGGTCTTCGGCGAGCGGCCCACCCTGGGTTTCAACTTCGATCCGAGTCATCTCTTCTGGCAGGGCATGCGCCCGGAGCTTTTTCTCCGCGACTTCGCCTCCCGCATCTACCACGTGCACATGAAGGACGTGGCGATCACCCTGGATGGCAGGAGCGGCATCCTCGGTTCCCATCTTCCCTTCGGCGATCTGCGGCGGGGGTGGAACTTCCGCTCCCTCGGGCACGGTCATGTGGATTTCGACGCCGTCATCCGGGAGCTGAACGCCGTGGGCTATCAGGGGCCTCTTTCGGTGGAATGGGAGGACAACGGCATGGAGCGGGAGTTCGGTGCCCGGGAGTCCCTTGCCTTTGTCCGCAGAATGAATTTCGCCCCCTCTTCGGTGGCCTTCGACGGGAGCATGGAAAACTGAACCTCGTGAAAGGCGGGAGCGTCGTGGACGACGGCTTTCTCGAAATGCGGGGAATCTGCAAATCCTTTTCCTCCGTGCCGGTGCTCCGGAACATCGATCTCTCTCTCCGGCGAGGGGAAATCCTGGCCGTCATCGGGGAAAACGGCGCGGGCAAGTCCACCCTCATGAAGATCCTCGGAGGAATCCATCAGCCCACCTCGGGGGAGATCCGTTCACGGGGACAAAGGGTCTGCTTCCGGACTCCCGCGGAGGCCCGGAGCGGAGGGATCAGTCTCATCCCCCAGGAGTTCAACCTGGTGAAAGACCTTTGCGTCTACGACAACGTTTTTCTCGGGGCGGAACTGCACGGTCCCCTGGGCATGCTCTCCAAGAAGCAGATGCAGCGCCGCACGGCGGAACTTCTGGCGGAGCTGGGAGCGGACATCTCCCCGACGGAGCGCATTGCGAATCTCTCCGCGGCGCAGAAACAGCTCGTGGAGATCGCCAAGGCCCTCGCCTTCGAGGCGGAGTTGCTCATCATGGACGAGCCCACCACGGTGCTCACTTCCCACGAGGTGCAGATTCTCTTCCGGCTCATGCGGCGCCTGAAGGAAAGGGGCATGAGCATCATCTACATCTCCCACAAGCTCAAGGAGATCAAGGCCATCTGCGATCGTGTTCTCATCCTCCGCGACGGGGAGTTCGTCTGCGAGAAGCCCGCCGCGGAGATGTCCCTCGAGGAAATGGCCTCCCGCATGGTGGGGCGTGAGCTGTCCCAGATTTTCCCCCCGAAGCGCCTCCCCCACCCCGATCAGGTGCCCGCTCTGGAGGTGCGCAACCTGTCCGTGCGAGGCCTGCTGAGGAACGTGTCCTTCTCCCTCGCCCCCGGCGAGGTGCTCGGGTTCGGAGGTCTCGTCGGCGCGGGGCGCACCGAGGTGGCGGAGACCATCATGGGGTTGCGGAGGGCCGACGAGGGGGAGGTCCTCCTCGGCGGCACGCCGCTGAAGGTTCGCTCCCCCGAGGATGCGGTGAGGGCCGGTGTGAGTTATCTCTCCGAGGACCGGCAGGGAAGCGGCATCCTCACGGGTTTTTCCGTCACGGAGAACGTGACGCTCGTCTCTCTGGGGAACTACGTGCGGCCTCTTCTCGGGGGTGCCGGGAGCTTCTTCGGCCTGCTCGACAAGAGCAGGGAGCGCCGGAGCGCCTCTCACTACCGGGATCTGTTCAACATCCGCGCCCCTTCTCTCGACGCCCGGCTGGAGTTCCTGAGCGGCGGCAATCAGCAGAAGGTCTCCATGGCGAAGAGTCTCGACACCCATCCGAGGGTGCTCATCGCCGACGAGCCGACCCGGGGCATCGACGTCTCGGCGAAGCAGGAAATGTACCGTTTCATCGCTGACCTCGCTGCATCGGGTGTTTCCTGCATCGTCATCTCGTCGGAGCAGGAAGAGTTGCTCGGGCTGTGTCATCGCGTGGTGGTCATGCGGGACGGACGGATTGCGGGCGTTCTCGAAGGAGAGTCCCTCACCGAGGAAGAGATCATGTTCCATGCCACGGGCATTCGCGAGGAGGCGAGGACAGGATGAACGACGGGACACGGCAGAATCCGCCGCAGGAGGCGCCCGCAAACTGGATCCAGCGACTGAAACGGATTGAGTTCCAGCGTTACGCGCCGCTTTTTGCCCTGCTGCTTCTGGGAACCATCTCCGCCTTTCTCAGCCCTTATTTTCTCCAGGTGCAGAACCTGGTGAATATTTTCCGTCAGGTCTCGTACACGGGAATCATCGCCCTGGGCATGACCTTGGTCATCATCTCCGGCGGCATCGATCTCTCCGTGGGCTCTGTGGTGGCCTTCGTTGGCGCCTTGGCGATTCTCACGGTGAACACCCCGGCCGTCCAGGCCCTCGGTGCGGGGACCGCGGTGCTCCTTGCCTGTGTCGTCGCCGTGGGGGCGGGGTTCCTTGCCGGGGCGGTGAACGGCCTCCTCATCACCAAGGGGCGTATCGCTCCCTTCATCGTCACGCTGGGTACGATGGCGCTCTTTCGTTCCCTTACGCTCTACATGGGAAACGCAGGGGAATTCTCCTCGCGGAACGCGCTCTTCGGAGATTTCGCCGCCGGCTCCTTTCTGCTTCTTCCCGTTCCCGTGTGGGTTTTCCTGATTCTGGCGGCTTTCCTGAGCGTCCTCCTGAACGACACGAAGTACGGGCGTCACCTCCGCGCCGTGGGAGGCAACGAAAAAGTGGCTCTCTACTCCGCCATCGACGTGGACAGAATTCGCTTTTTCGCCTATGCGATCAACGGTGCCATGGTGGGCATCTCCTCAGCGCTTCTCGCGAGCCGTTTCAACGCGGTGAGTTCCTCCAACACGGGGCTCGGTTTTGAACTCGACGCGATCGCCGCGGTCATCATCGGTGGCACGGCGATGACGGGAGGGCGGGGCACCGTGTGGGGAACCGTGGTGGGGGCGGTGACCCTGGGAGTCATCAACAACATGCTGAACATGGTGGGCATCTCCCCCTATCTTCAGGGAACCGTGAAGGGGCTGGTGATCATCGCCGCCGTGTACATCCAGAGACAGAAAAACTGAGGGGACGCGTCGTCTTGCCGATGCCGCCCGATACGCGGGGGAAAGCGGGTGTTTTTCCGAGGAACATGTACGGCGAAGGAGGTGTGGCCCGGCACGGAGACGAGAGGAAATACACGATGTGCTTCGGGGATTCGGATCTTCGCCCCGTCGGGCGTGTCCGGAGACGTTCCGCAGGGAACGAAACGCGTTTTCTTACGGAAGGAGGAAGAGACTCATGAGAAAGACTCTGCTCGCGGCAGTCCTCGTGGTCGTCATGCTTCTGGGGAGTGTGGCCTTCGCCGACGCGGCCATCAAGATCGGCGTCACCATGCCCACCGCCACCCACGGCTTCATGGGCGGTGCGAACTGGTGGGCCAAGAAGGCCATCGAGGACTGGCAGAAGAAGGATCCCAATCTGGAATTTCTCTTCGTCACCGCCGACAATGTGACGAAACAGGCCGCGGACATCGAGGACCTGATCGTCAAGGGTGTGGATGCCCTTGTGGTGTTTCCCTTCGACGCCTCCGTCACCAGCGCCGTCGAGAAAGCCTACGAGAAGGGCATCTACGTGGTCGTCCTCGACCGGGGCGTCTCCAAGCCCGTGTACGACGTCTATCTCTCCAACGATGACGAGGGATATGCCCGGACCGGCATGGAGTGGATCTGCAAGGAGCTGGGCTACAAGGGGAACATCGTCCTCATCGAGGGTATTCCCACGCCCATCAACACGGTCCGCGTCGAGACCATGAAGCAGGTCGCCGCAAAGTATCCCGACATCAAGATCCTCGACAGCCAGCCCGGTCACTGGAACCAGCAGAAGGCCCTGGAGGTCATGGAGAACTATCTCCAGAAGTATCCCAAGATCGATGCGGTCTACACCGCCGACGATGACATGCTGAAGGGAGCCCTTCAGGCCTACAAGGAATCCGGCCGCAAGGACATCAGCATTTTCCTCGGCGGCGCCTGCGCCAAGGACATCGTGAAGCGGATCATGGACGGGGATCCCCTCGTCCGGGCCAATGTGACCTATCCTCCCGACGTGTGCGCCACCGCGGTCTCCCTGGGTGTGCTCGGTGTGCAGGGGAAGACCTTCGAGGGGTTCTACCAGAAGAAGCTTCCCGTGCGGATCGTTCTCGCGGCGGAGCTGGTGACGAAGGAAAACGCGGCGGACTACTACCACCCTGATTCCGTGTTCTAGAACGCGTTCTTTCCAAGAGTAAAGCGTTCTTTCGCCCTTTGCCCCGCGTGTTTGCACCGTGCCCCAGGGCGCACGCGGGGCGCCTTCTGCGAAGAGCCGCCGAGAAGATCGGAAGCCGGAGCGAGACGTCCGGAAACCTGGAGGCGATGGTGTGACCCTCTTGCTGGACATGCGCAACGTGCACAAGCGCTATCCCGGCGTGCACGCCCTGAAGGGCATTTCCTTCTCGCTTCGCGAGGGGGAACTTCATGCCCTCGTGGGCGAGAACGGCGCGGGCAAATCCACGCTCATCAAGGTGCTGGGTGGTGTCGTTGCCCCCGACGAGGGAGAACTGCTGGTCCGGGGGATTCCCGCCCACTGGGCCGGACCGGGTGATGCCATCCGGGCGGGCGTGGGCATCATCCATCAGGAGTTGAGCCTCGCTCCGCACCTTTCCGTGGCGGAGAACATCTACCTCGGACGGGAGCCGAGGCGCGGTCCTTTCGTGGACCGAAAGCGTCTTGGGGATGATGCGGCCCGGCTCGTGGCGGGATTCGGGGTGGACATCGACGTGAAGCGCCCCGCCGGAGCGCTTCCGCCGGGCGAACAGCAGCTCGTGGAGATCGCCAAGGCCCTTTCCCAGAATGTTTCTCTTCTTGCGATGGACGAACCCACGTCGAGTCTTTCCGCCCGGGAGACGGAAAGCCTCTTCCGGGTCGTGGCGGATCTCAAGGCGAAAGGAGTGGGGATCATCTACATCTCCCACCGCATGGAGGAGATTTTCGCTCTCGCGGACCGGATTTCCGTCCTCCGGGACGGGGAGATGGCGGGAAGCGCGCCGGCGAAGGAGTTCGACCCCGAGAAAGTGATCTCCCTCATGGTGGGGCGGCGCATGGAGACCCTCTACCCCAGAACGTTCCGAGAGCCCGGCGAAGAACTTCTCCGCGTGGAGGGACTTTCCAGGAAAGACGTGCTGAAGGACATCACCTTCTCTCTCCGGAGTGGGGAGATCCTCGGCATTGCGGGCCTCGTGGGCAGTGGCCGCACCGAACTCGCCCGCTGTCTCGTGGGGCTGGACGGGTTCGATGGAGGACGCATCGTCGTGGAGGGGGCGCCTTTCGTGCCCCGAAATCCCGGCGACGCACTGCGGAAGGGGATCGTCCTCGTTCCGGAGGACCGGAAGCGTCAGGGGCTTTTCCTGAACCGCACCATTCGGGACAATGTGGCGACCATGAAGCTTCTTCAGGGGCTCCGCAGAGGACTCTTTACGGACCGTGCGGCGGTGACGCACCTGGCCGAGACCTTCGTGCAACGCCTCGGAATTCGCTGTCGGAGTGTCTTCGAACCGGTCTTCGCCCTGAGCGGTGGAAACCAGCAGAAGGTCGCCATCGCCAAGGGGCTCGCGGTTGACCCGAAGGTGCTCGTCCTCGACGAGCCCACCCGGGGAGTGGATGTGGGTGCAAAGGCGGAGATCCACCAGCTCATGAACGATCTGGCAGCCGGGGGAATGGCCATTCTCATGATCTCTTCGGATCTCCCCGAGGTACTGGGCATGAGTGACGCCGTCCTCGTCTTCCGGGAGGGGCGATGCGTCGCCCGGTTCTCCCGGAAAGAGGCGGAACCGGACCGTTTGAGCGAGCGTGTCATGGCCGCAGCGACGGGAGGTGCCGCCCATGCCTGAAGGAAAAAACTCCATTCTGTTCCGCCTTCGGGAACAGGGAGTGGGGAGCGTGCTGCTCCTTCTTGCGGTGGTGCTCCTTCTCGCGGCTTTTCAACCCGGTGTGCTCCAAGGGCGGAACATGGCGAACGTACTCGCCCAGTCCGCCATCGTGGGTGTCTGTGCCGTGGGCATGACCTTCGTCCTTCTCTCCGGCGGAATCGATCTTTCTGTGGGGAGCGTCCTCGCCCTGGCGGGCGCGGTGGGTGCCTGGTCCTGCAAGGTGCTGGGACTTCCCGTTCCCCTCGCCTGGAGCGTCGCGATGCTCACCGGTACGGTCTGCGGGATGCTCTCGGGAGCGCTCGTGGCCTTCGGCGGCGTGCCGCCCTTCATGGCCACCCTGGCCATGCTCGCCGCGGCCCGGGGAACCACGCTGCTTCTCACCCAGGGATATCCCCTTTCCGGCCTCCCTCCGGCCTTCTACACCCCCGGCTGGGCTTCCGTGGGACCATTTCCTCTGTCCGGGCTGATCTTTCTCGCCCTCGCCCTCGCTGCCTGGGTGCTGCTCCGACGAACCCCCTTCGGCATTCATCTTCGAGCCCTGGGAGACAATCCCGAGACGGCCCGCCTTGCGGGGCTTTCCGCGCCACGCCTGACGCTCGCCGTGTACGGTATCTCCGGAACGCTTGCGGGTCTTGCGGGGGTGCTCATGGTGGGGCGGCTCTGGAGCGCTCAGCCCAGCGTGGGGATAGGGCTGGAGCTGGACGTCATCGCCGCGGTGGTGTTGGGCGGGACGAGTCTCTTCGGCGGTGTGGGAGGAATGGGAGGGACCGTGGCAGGGGTCCTCGTCATGGGCTTTCTCGACAACGGCCTGCGACTTTTGGAACTCTCCAGCTACGTGCAGCAGTCTCTGAAAGGGCTCATCTTCATTGGGGCGGTGCTCCTCGACCTGGCGCTGAAGGGGTACTACCGCAAGGGGCGGAGCCGGGACGCCTGACGGGAGCTTTTTTTCGGCGAATCTCCGAAAAGAGCGGACGGGGAACCGTCAATAGGGAACGCCCGAGCCGGAGGAGAACCAGAGCATTCCCTTGTCCACCCGAATTTCCCGAATCCGCTGTTTCACGAAGAAGGACGACAGGGAGATTTTCGGGGACTTGGAGGAAAGCGCTTTCGCCACGTCCGCCTTGGACACGAGAGCGTTGTCTCCCGTGGCTTCGGTGATCTCGTAATGCGCCGTTCCTGTTGCGGGGTCGATCCGATAGGACCCCGTGAAGCGCATGAGGGAACGGAGCTTCACGAGCCCTCCTTCCCTGGAATAGACGCCCTTCACCGTCACTTTTCCTCCTTCCAGCACAACCTCCGGTTCCTTCAGATTCGGAAAGGACGCGGCGACGCTGCGGGCGAAATCCTCCACGAGAAGGCTCCCCGTGACGAGGGCCTTCTCGAAGGAGTCGATCCGTAGCCCCTTCCCGTCGGGAACATAGCGAACTCCCTCCAGGTTCACCAGAAGCTTGTCGATGCGCGTTCCCTCCATGCGTATTCCCGTGAGACACAGATAGAGCTTGGGTGCGTAGCCTTTGCGGATCCGTGCGTCTCCGCCCTCGAGCACCACCGTCACGTCCTCGGCCCCGGTTCGGGACTTCAGGTGTGCCTCAAGGAGTCGCTCCACCGGAGCTTCCGTTCCGTCTCCGAGCGCGGGCATCGCGGAGAGAAGAAGTGCCGGGCCGAGGAGGACCGGAAGAAAGAAGCAACGGAGAAAACAGCGAAAAAAAACGAGGAGCGGAAGAAGTGGCGAACATGAAAGAAATTCAGTGCGGTTCATGGAGAAGATCCTCCCTTGAAAAGGGTATCGCATCGCGCTCCGAAATGTGGACACGAAGAGGACGGCGAAACGCCCGCACAGGAGAATCGCGGGGAGGGCGTTTTTTGAAGTATAGCGCAGTTCGCTCTGAGGGAAAACGGTGAGTCATGGACATCGGAGTGTTCGAAAAGGCCGCTGTGGCGTTCGAGTGAGTTGTGTCCGTCAAATTCTGCTTGGATTGTCACGTCAAACGCAACGGAAATGGAGCCAGCTCCCGATAGACCTCCGCCGAAGTGCGCTATCCGAGGCACTTTTCTGGGAGTGTTTTTTTGTGTTCGATCGACAGGCCTATGTTTCTATGTTGAAGTAGCGGCCGGATTCCGTCTATGCCTTGTGGATTTCGACATGTATGTCCCTGCCGGTCGTCGATGTGGTGCGAGACGGAACTTGACGGACGATCCGATTCCCTTCCTGCCGGGCCGACACGGAAGCGCCTTTGGACTGGCCCGACAGGAGAGAACGCGTATGTTCGGGTATTTCGGAGAAGAGCTATTTTGCGACCAGTGTCACGCTCTTTTCCCGGGCGACGGTGAAGACCGCCGCCGCATTCTGGAGCCTCCCGCTCAGAGCGAGGAGTTCCTCCGAGATGAGCGCGAGGGATTCCACCGCTTTCTTTTGCTCTTCCATCGTCTGGACGATGCGATTTGTCTGTTCCGCCACTTCCTGTCCGGAACGGGAGACCTGATCCATTCCCGCAGTCATCTCCTCGGCGCTGGCGGATTGTTCCTGCATGGTGGCGGCGATGGACTGGACGTTCTCCGAAATAGCCGCAACCTTGGAGACCACGTCGAGGATGACCTCCCTGGTTTCGGCAGTCTTGCTCACCATGGCACTGAGTTGCTCCGACGAACGTTGGGTGTTCTCCGTGGCCCCCTTCGTCTTTGCGGTCACGTCCCCGATGAGAGCACTCACCTGAGACGCGGCCCGGTTCGATTCCTCCGCTAATTTTCGCACTTCCTCGGCGACCACGGCAAAACCGCGCCCCGCCTCGCCCGCCCGGGCCGCCTCGATGGCGGCGTTGAGGGCCAGCAGGTTCGTCTGGTCCGCGATCTGCGTGATGGTTGTGACAAAACCGGAGATCTGTCCCACCGACGCGGCGAGGTCCTTGATGGCGATGCCCACGGTTTCACCGGCGACGGACATGTCCTTGATGAACAGGGTCATTTCCTCGATGGCGCGGCCTCCGCGTTCCGCCGCGAGAGAGATGGCCCGGGCCTGCTCACCCGTCTCGGCCGCGGCCTTGGCCCCCGCCTGGGCACTCAGGGAGACTTCGCTCACCCCAGCGTTGGCCTCTTCGATGGCTGCGGCTGTGTCCTGGGTGTTGGAGTTCACGCGATTTGTCATGGATGCCACCTCGGTGATGCCTGCGGTGACCTCCTCCGATGCGGCACTCATGTCCTCCGCCTTGGCGAGGAGGGTGCCGGAGGTGTCGAGAATGGCCCTTACGGAGTCGGAAACGGCGTCGATAGTGTTGTTGATGGCTTCCACGAGGTCGCGCACTTCCCGGAGGGAGGAGCGGGTGTCGATGCGGGTTGTGAGGTCTCCCGCAGCGACGCGCCGCATTCCCTCGGCGACCGAGCGGATGGGGGTGGCGATGCTGCCGCTCAGCCAGACGGATGCGCCGACCACGAGAAGAATCAGGATGCCCAGGGCGACCAGGATGGAGGTCTTGAGGGACTGTACGGGGGCCAGAATTTCCTTGGCGGGGGCTTGCAGAACCAATGCCCAGCCCGAGGTTGAAATGGGCGCGTAGGCAGCGATGTACTCGGTGTCTTTAAAAGTATATTCCACAAGTCCTCCCGCGCCTTCAAGCGCTTTCCGCACGCCTTGAGCAAGCGGAGCGGGGACGAGCTCTCCCGCCTCGGAGATGTTCAGATTTCCCACGAGTTCCTTGTTGGGATGGGCAGTGACGATGCCTCCCTTGTCCGCGATGAAAGCGTAGCCGGTTTTCCCCCAGGTCATGGATGCGACGAAGGCCGTAAGATCCTCGGTGCGCACGGTGCTCATGAGAACGGCCACGGGGTCTTCGCCGTAGCCGATCACGGGCACGGCGAAAGCCACGACGCTCTGTCCCGTGGACTTTGAGATGAGCGGCTCACTTATAGAGGTTTTTTTTGTCTCCATGACAGCCTTGAAATAGGATCGGTTCGCATAATCGCCCGTTTTTCCGGATATAGAGCGACCTTGCCCGGTGGGGTCTATAATGAAAACATCCAGAAATCCGACGCCCTTTGTTGCTTCCGCGAGCGTCGCTTTTTGCAGTTCCCAGTTCATTCCCCTGATTTCCAGACGTTGCGCCTGGGATTCCAACAAGAATTGCAGTTGTCGGACGAGTGTGTCTATTTTTATCGCCGCCGTGTCCGCCAGGGCGAGACCTTCCTTTTTTGCCGCATCCATGAGTGCCTGTCGGGACCGATCCACGGCGATATAACCCAAGATGCCGAGAGCGCTGAGGGAGAGGATCAGGAACGTGCCGATGAGGCGTCCGCGAAGGGTCTTCATGGTCTATTTCCTCCTCGAAATGAAAATCCCCCACAGAGAGGGGTTCGCCCGGTAAAAACTCCTTTGAGCATTCCCGAAAAGGCGCGTCGCATTGTTTTTGATGTAACGATATCTGTAAAAAGCCTCGCAGCGACCTGTGGTGAAAGCAGGTTTCGTTTCTGCGGCGTGGGGGTGTGTCTTCGTGAGTGTTCCGCAACGGCAAGTGTGTTTGAAGAAAGTGAAAAGATGTTTTTATGGAATCTCTGAATAAGACTATGTCAGCCCCGCAGGGCGCCTCGCAGAGCCTGATGCGACCCGAGTCAAGGGAAAGCGAAAGGTCTTTATTCAGGGCTTCCTCATGTTTTGATACCTCCTCGGTTGCTGTTGGGAGATATGTTAGCATTATAATCGATTGTTTGGGGATTGTTGCGTGAGGAAATTCCGTTTCCGCTGGGGGGATGTTTTCCTTCGGCTTTTGCCCGGCGGGAAAATGTACGGGACAAGTTCTGTTTTGATGGTGATCATGCTGATTGCGGAACTGTGGTGACATGGGTGGAGTATTGAAGGCGCGATGTGAAAAAAGCGGGATGCCGGAACCCGGCGGTGAAATAGATAGAAGAGGGCGAAGATGACGCGTGGACAAGGCAGTATACAGGCAGTATTATAAAAATGTGCAAAAATCGCGTGTTCTCGTAGTGAGACCAACCGTATCTGTTGTCGGAGAGAAGCGCGTGTTTCGGATGAGAAAACGGGCTGTTGCCGACGGAGAAGGAATTTCGCGTTGCACGGAAAAGCGCGGAGGCTTCTTTCCCCTGCTTGGGAGAAAACGTTGCGGAGGGGGCTTCAAAGTGGAGCGGAGCGTGGAGTTGGGAGAAAGACCTCTTTCATTTCGAGATTTTCTCGCCGTCGCGAGAGACGGAGCAGCGGTGATCATCACGGAGCACGCCATGAATAAGGTGCGCCGTTCGAGAGAAATCGTGGAGGAGCACCTTATGGCAGGTGTTCCCATGTACGGGATCAACACGGGATTTGGCAGGTTTGCAGATGTTTCGATTTCCGAGGAACAATTGAGCGCGTTGCAGATCAATCTGATCAGAGCGGATGCAGTCGGTGTCGGCAATCCCCTTTTGGAGGAGATCGTCCGGGGTGTGATGCTCCTGCGGGTCAACGCTCTAGTAAAAGGATACTCGGGTGCGAGACCCGAGATTGTGTCGGCTCTGGCGGAAATGCTGAATAAGCGGGTAACGCCGGTCATTCCGGAAAAAGGATCCGTGGGCGCCAGCGGAGATCTCTGTCCCTTGGCGCATATGGTGCTTCCCATGATCGGAGAGGGGTACGCTGTGTACGGTGGAGCCCTTCTTTCTGGAGCCGAAGCCATGCGTCGTGCGGGTGTGCCGTTGGTGCGGCTCAAAGCGAAGGAGGGGCTGGCGCTGATCAACGGAACGCCCGTGATGACATCCATCGCGGCGTTTGCGCTGTGTGAGGCCGAAAATCTCATGAAATGCGCGGACATTATCGCCGCGCTGACGGTGGAAGGGTTGCGGGGCATCGCAGATGCTTTCGACGCGAGGATTCACGAAATCCGCGGACAACAGGGGCAGTGCGTAAGTGCTGAAAATCTCCGGAGACTACTTAAGGAAAGCGAGTACGTTTCCAGGCAGGGAGAACTGAGAATGCAGGATGCCTATTCTTTGCGATGCATTCCTCAGGTTCACGGAGCCTGTCGAGCGGCCGTGACGTATGTCCGCCAGGTTGTGGAGGTAGAAATGAATGCCGTAACGGACAATCCGCTGGTTTTCGAAAACGGCGAGGTGCTGTCCGGAGGAAATTTCCACGGAGAGCCCGTCGCGATTGCCATGGATGCGCTCGGCATTGCCGTGGCCGAATTGGGAAATCTCTCGGAAAGGCGGATTGCCAAGCTGGTGGATCCCGCACACAATCACGGCCTGCCCGCCTTTCTTGTTGAAGAAGGTGGCCTCAACTGTGGTTTCATGGTGCCGCAATATGCGGCGGCGGCTCTTGTCTCGGAGAACAAGGTCCTCGCTCATCCGGCCAGCGTGGATTCGATTCCCACGTCGGCGGGCCAGGAGGATCACGTCAGTATGGGAACCATTGCCGCCAGAAAGGCACGGCAGATCGTGGAGCATGTGGAGGCCGTGCTGGGTATCGAATGGATGGCTGCCGCGCAGGCGGCGGACCTGAGGCCGGGTTTTGCGGCGGGAAAAGGAACTGCTCCGGCATACGGGCTGTTGCGTGAGAAGATCGATTTTCTGCAGGAAGACAGAGTCTTTTTTGAGGATCAGGCCGCCGCATCTGCGATGATCGGGAGCGGAGAACTTGTTGACGCGATAGAGCGGGTGATTGGCCCGCTGGGATAATGGAATCGAGGCAGGCGTGCCGTCGTCTCGACATGGCTCTGTTGCTCGGACATAAAAAGGAGCTCCCTGGAAAAGGCGGAGAATCGCCGCTAACGGTTGCCGAATGCCATAACGACCTTTTTGCACAATGTTCCCCACAGCTGAAAATGTGTTCCCTCCGGATAGAGGTGATGATTTTTCGCATCTGCGGACGATGTTTTTCATGGGATTTTTATTATGGAAAGAATTTCCGACGGGGCGTGAAGAGCATGATGCTGTTCGGGACATGGGGCACAAGGAAAGAAGCGAAAGGGGTTTTCCAAGGTAAATGAACGCCGTTTTTTACGGCCATGACAGAGATCGGAAACGACGTTTTACAGTGAATGGAGTGCGTTGCTCTTTTGTTATTGGTCTTGACAGTCATAATACAGAGAGTATTATGACAAGAGCGAAATGTTTCCGACGAGGAGAACCTTGGAATGATTGAAATCAAAGATTTTTCCAGCTTGCTGCAACAGCAGAAAAAGAACCATCCCCGTCTTGCCGAAAGAGCTGCGGAGGCGATACGGGATATGATCATCGGCAATGTCTTCGAGCCGGGCGAGCCTCTCAGCGAGGTCCGTCTCGGAGAAATGCTCGGCATCAGCCGGACTCCTGTGCGTGAAGCGATCAGTCAGCTCGATCAGGAAGGATTGCTCAAGATCATTCCTGGTCGTGGAGCGATCGTCGCAGAGATGACTGTGGAGGATATCAAGGAGATCAACGATCTTCGGATGGTTCTGGAGCCATTGGCTGCGGAAACGGCACTCGAAAGCATCACGCAGGAAGAGATTCGACACCAGCGTTCCATTTGGGAACATTTTCTCGAGCGGATCGGAAAAGGTGAGGAACTGTCGCCGGAACACCTTTCGGAAGCGGATACCAATCTCCATGGTGTTATCCTCAATCATTGCAAGAACAACCGACTCCGGAATTTTCTCAACGTGTTGCGTTTTCAGATCCTACGTTACGTTTTTGCATCTTGGAAAACGCAGGAGTACGTCGAGGACACGATTCACCAGCACATGGACATTCTTCGTTTTCTCGAGATGAAGGACGCGGAGGGACTCAAGGGCGCATTGCGTGCACATATTGAATTCAATAATCGGTATCATCTGAGGAAAATGTTATAAATTTTTTGTATAGTTCATAATACAGCTTGTATAATTATAAATAAATGGTCTTTTAGATTAATCTATTTTATATAGTGAAAGGTCGGTGAAAAATGAGATTGACGGAGGAGCAAGAGAAAATGTTGGCGGGAAAACATGGAAGAGCCGTGGAATACGCCATGCGTATTCAGGCTGGTGTGGGCAGAGTGTTCGGAGCAAAGCGCATGGTTCCCATCACGCGGGCTCATGTGGCGCTGAGCGCTCAGGACGCGGATCTCTGGTTTGTCGAGAAACTGGTTGGGCTCGGAGGGAAATGCAAAATTCCTCCCACTGTCAATCCCAGTATCAATCTGGCATATCTGAACAGGCATCTTGTGGAGATTCCGAAGGCCGGCATGGACATCGTGTCGGCGACGAACACAGCCTATCGGAAAATAGGAGCTGTTCTCAGCTTCAGTTGTACACCCTATCTGCAGCAGAATGTGCCTTCCTTTGGGGAAGTGATCGCCTTTTCCGAATCGAGCGCGACGCCGTACGTGAACTCCGTATTCGGCGCCAGATCCAACAGAGAATCGTCCCAGAGCGCGCTCTGCGCGGCCATCACCGGGCTCGTGCCCGAGTACGGCCTTCTTCTCGACGAAAACCGCCTGGCCGAAGTCTTGGTCGAGGTGAAGGCGGATATTCGTACCGATTTCGACTATCAACTCCTCGGCTGGTGTTATCCCCTGAAACACCCCGGCCCGGAAGTTCCTGCCTTTGTCGGTATTGAGGAACGCCCTACGCCGGAAGGGTTCATGAATTTTGGGGCGGAGCTCAATACATCGGGATCTGTGGCGATGTACCACTTCGTGGGAATCACCCCGGAAGCCCCAGATCTCGCTGCTGCTTTCGGGGGAAAGGCCCCCAAGTATCGCGTCACGATCACGAAGGACGATATCGAGAACGTGCGGAGGAAAATCTGCGGAGCTCCCGGAAAAATCGATTTTGCTATGTTCGGCTGTCCTCATCTGACGATCAGGCAGGTGGGCGACATCGCCCGAATTGCTGAGGGAAAACGATTCGCCGTCGATGTCTGGATCCTCACAAGCTCATTGACGAGAGAGCTCGCGGATCGCATGGGGTACCTCGATACCATCACCCGTGCCGGAGGGCACATCATCACCGACACCTGCATCGATGTTCCGCCCTGCTGGTATCCCTACTACGGAAAGTCCGCCGTGACGGATTCTCCCAAATGCGCCTATTACAACGAAATCAGGAAGATCGCATTCAAGGTACGGCCCCTTGAAAAAGCCATAGAGGCTGCTCTGGTGGGGGAGGTGATGGAATGAGCGGTTCCTGTTCGTTCGCGTGTTCTCCCATTTCGGGAGGACGTTGCAGCGGTCCCGCACTGGTCAGCGACGAGGCGGTTTGTTTCTATCTCGTGGAACCCGAAACCGGTGTCGTGGTGGAAAAGGGACATGCCCTGGAGGGGCGGTCCATGGAGGGGACGATTCTCGTCGCTCATGCGGGAAAAGGGAGTTCCGTCGTGCAGATGGACGGCCTTTTCAAAATCACGAAGCATGGAAAGGGCCCGGTGGGAGTCGTTTTGCGGAACCCCGATCCGGTTTTCGTGTCGGCGCTGCTCATCATGGAAATTCCGTCGGTCTATGCGGTAGAGGATTCTTTTTTCGAAACGCTCAAGGATGGACAAACGATTGAGCTGGATGCCGACGCCGGAGTGCTCAGACTGTTGTCGCGCTGAAGAAAAGAAGCGCGGGGGAATGTCACGAAGAACGCGGAATAGTAGGGCGGAAAACGGAGAAACGTCTGCGCGGGTAGGGAGGAATTTTTTCCCCGAAACGCGTGGGGACAGATATGACATCGTCGATAACGGAATCGGACATCCCGAAGGAGGTGCGCAACATGGGCAATGCGCAGATTCTTTACTCGGTGAAGGCACAGAGAGGACCTGTTCTCCGGTGCAAAGGATGGCGGCAGGAGACAATCCTCAGAATGCTCGAGAACAACATGGAGAACGCGGAACATCCGGAGAGACTCGTCATCTACGGCGGTAACGGCAAGTGTGCGAGAAACTGGGAATCCTACCATGCCATCGTGAAATCCTTGAAAGAACTCGAGGACGACGAGACGCTGGTCGTTCAATCAGGAATGCCTGTGGCGATCTTCAAGACCCATAAATACGCTCCGGTGGTCGTCATGGCGACGACGAACATTATGAAGGCCACGTGGCCCGTCTTCTACGATCTGGAAGCGAAAAACCTGACGATTTTCGCCCAGTACACGGCAGCTCCATGGGAGTACATCGGAACCCAGGGAGTTATCGAGGGAACCTTCGAGACTCTTGGTGCGGTGGCCATCAAGCATTACGGCGGATCGCTGAAAGATCGGATCTACCTGACGGCCGGAGCGGGTGGAATGGGTGGCAACCAGAGCTGGGCCATGAAAATGCACGGCGGCGTGGCCATTGTGGTCGATACGGACAGAAAAATCCTGGAGCGGCGTATCGAGAAAAAGTACATGGATGTCATCGTGACCACCATGGACGAGGCGATCACCCTGGCGCGAAAATCCGTGAAGAATGGGGAAACCCTGGCCATCGGAGTTGTCGGAAACGCGGCGGACTGCTTCGAGGAGGCCTACGAGAAGGGCTTCGTGCCGGATGTCATGAGCGAAATGTGTCCCTGCCACGATCCTCTTTCCTACATTCCCTCGGGATATACGCCGGAAGAGGCGGCCGTTCTCCGGGAGAAGGATTTCGACGGCTATCTCGCCAAGGCCCGGGAGACCATGAAGCGTCAGCTCGCAGTCATGCTGAAGTACCTGGATAAGGGCGTTCCCGTGTTCGAATATGGCACCAGCATTCGGAAGGAGTGTCGTGATGCGGGATTTCCCGAGAAGGAAGCCATGAGGCTTCCCGCGTTCGTGGCCGACTACATCCGTCCCTTGTTCTGCGAGGGGCGTGGTCCTTTTCGTTGGACCTGCATTTCCGGGGAAGTTTCAGATCTGAAACGCACCGACGAGCTCGCGTTGGAACTTTTCGGTGATGATCCCATCGTTGGTCGCTGGATTCGGCTTGCGAGCAAACATCTTCCCATAGAAGGACTGCCTGCGAGAGTGTGCTACATGGGCTTCGGTCAGCGGAAGAAATTCGCCCTCGCTATCAACGATCTCATCAGAAAGGGAGAGATCAAGGGACCTGTGGCGTTCTCCAGAGATAATCTCGATTCTGGTTCCATCGTCAATCCAACCTTCGAATCGGAGCGGATGAAGGATGGGGGCGATCTTATCTCGGACTGGCCCATGCTGAACGGGCTGTTGAACGCTTGCGGCATGTGCGACCTCATTGCCATTCAGGCCAATTACTCCATGGGTGAGGCGGTTCACACGGGAGTTACGCAGATCGCCGATGGAACCGACGATGCCGATGTTCGGCTTGAGGTTGCCATGACGGTCGATTCCGGCATTGGTGTCATCCGGCACGCCCAGGCTGGGTACGAGATTGCCCGGGATGTCGCGAACGGCAAGGGCAAACTGACCTCGGAAAGCATCAAGGTGCCTCTTTGGTGGGAGCCCGCCGACAAGGTCACCTTCGGTCCCGAAAAGAGCACTCCGGTCAGGCCGAAATAGGGGCGCTTTCCATGAAGCCTTTCATTTGGATCATCGACGAGGAGTGGCCGGACTATGCCGTCGAGGAGGCCGTGTTGAAAGAGGCCTTCCCGGAGTGCACGATCCGGATTTCCGGCTACGAATACCGGGCCGATCTGGAGGCCTTTGGGAAAGATGCGGATGCGATTCTCTCCCAGATTTATGTCAAGCTGGACGATGAGGCGTTGTCAAAACTTCACCGCTGCAAGGTCATCTCCGTCTTCGGCGGAGGATACGATCGGGTCGATGTGGCGAGCGCGATGCGCAGAGGAATCAAGGTTACATTCGTACCCGGATATTGTGTGGACGACGTGTCGGACTATGTCATCGCCGCCATTTTTCACGTCAACAAGAGAATCGACTCCTACAGAGATGCCATGCACTCCGGGCTCTGGGGCGTCCCCGCCATGAAAGAACTACCGCATCGTGTTCGCGGGTCGAACCTGTTCGTCATCGGTCTCGGCAGAATCGGACGGGCAACGGCGAAAAAGGCAGGGCTCCTCGGCATGAACATTTCCGCCTACGATCCTTATGTGGACGAGGAAACCATGGCATCCCTCGGTGTCCGCAAGACGGACCTGTACTCCGGCCTGGCTGCGGCGGATTTCGTGACCATTCACGCGAAATTGACCGAGGAGACCGATTCCATGATCGGCGAGCGGGAGCTGGCGTGCATGAAGCAAAGCGCCTTCCTCATCAACACGGCCAGAGGAAAGATCGTCAAAGTGGACGATCTGATCCGTGCCGTGACGGAGGGAAGTATCGCCGGGGCCGTGGTCGACGTGGTTCCCGTCGAGCCGCCCACGTTCCGGGAGGCGATTTTCACATGCCCTGGAATCGTGATCACGCCCCACGTCTCCTATCTTTCCCAGGAATCGTTCTTTGAACTGAAATCACGCACGGCGGGCAACGCCGTCAAGGTTCTCCGGGGAGAGCCCGTGGACGACATCGCCGAGCCCTGATCCCATGTTGCTTTGGGCCGTGGTTGTCGCACGGCGAGCTGTTTTCCGAGAGGAGAGCCGGAAAAGATGACATGTCCCGAAATCCCGAAGGCAGGTTGGTATATCGCGGGCGCTTCCCAGGTGGTGACATGTTCTTCGGTGTGCGGAAACGCCCCGGGCGTGATTGACGGCGGATGGATCGCCGGTTCCGGGGAACATTTGCTCGCGGTGGGAACGGAAAGGGAAGTCCGTGAGGCGGCGGATCTGGACGACGCCGAGAGAATCGATGCCGCCGGGCAGGTGGTGTTGCCCGGATTCGTGGATGCTCATACACACCTTGTCTTCGGGGGATCCCGGGTGGACGAATACCTTGCGAAGGCCATTCAGGAGGATCCGGACCTTCTTCGGGTTCGAGGCGTTCAGACAGGAATCGCTGCCACCGTGGCGGCGACGCGGAATGCGGACTTTGCCTCGCTCCTGTCCCAAACGGCGGGCCGTCTGTCGAACATGATCACCTGTGGGACGACGACGGTGGAAGTGAAAAGCGGGTACGGATTCACCGTGGAATCGGAAATCAAAATGCTTGAAGTCGCCAAGGCATTGGGAAACTGTCTCCCGGTGGACGTGATTTCCACGTTTCTCGGCGCCCACGGCTGGCCCCCGGAAATGGGAAAGGCGGCCTACATCGATGTGCTCCTTGAAGAGATGCTTCCCGAGGTGGCGCGCCGCCGTCTGGCGGTTTTCTGCGACGTCTGGTGTGAAGATTCGCACTTCGACGCGGCGGAATGTGCCCGAATTCTTTCCGCCGCGAGTGCGCTCGGCATAGCCTCGAAAATCCACACGGACGCATACTCCTACATAGGGGGATCCGACCTGGCTGCGGAGATTGGTGCCGTCTCGGCGGAACATCTGAATTTCACCCCTCCCTCTGCTCTGCAGAAGCTGGCGGCTGTCGGAACGATCGGCGTCGTTCTCCCGGCGACGGATTTCGCTGTTGCCCATTCCCATCCCTTTGATCCTCATCCCATGCGGCAGGCTGGACTCTCTTTGGCTGTTGCGACCAATTGTTGCCCTGGAACGTGGTGTGAATCCGTGCCGTTTGCTCTTGTTCTCGCTTGCCGACGGCACCGCATGCTTCCTGGCGAAGCCCTGATCGCGGCAACCCTCGGAGGAGCGAAAGCTCTTCGCTTGTCCGGGGACAGGGGATCGCTGGAGCCCGGAAAACTTGCGGATCTCCAGTTTTGGAACGTAGAACGCTGGGAGGACGTTTTCTACCGCTATGGCAGAAAACTAGTGACCAGGGTCATGAAAAGAGGGCGAGTTGTCGTGCAGGACGGTTGTTTGTGCGGGTGAGGTTTTGCTGCGGAAGGGATGGAGTGGGAATGACCCTGGAAGATGTGATGGCGAGGATTTACGACTCGAAGGATTTCACCGCCGGAGGCGGGGCAGCGTCTGCAGTTGCTGCAGCAATGGCTGCGTCTCTCGTGAGCATGGTTGCACGGTTGTCCGTGGGAAAGCAGTGCGGTCTTTCCGACGAAGTATATGAAAAAACCGCCGCAGAAATGGACGAGATCTCCCTTCTGCTTCGGGATGGTGCTGTGCGGGATCTCGAAGCATTCCTGGATATGAAGGCGGCCTATGCATTGCCCAAGGTGACGGAAACGGAGAAGGCGTTGCGGAGAGAGGCCATCGGGAAAGCCGCCTATGTTGCGGCCGACGTGCCCCGCCGGAATGCGTTGCTTGCTCTGAAGGTGGAGCATGCGGCGAGAGACATGAAGGGAAGGTCCAACGGCAATGCCGGGTCCGATCTGGAAGTGGGCGCGGTATTTGCAAGGGCGGCTGTAGGAGGATGTCTTGCCAATATTCGGGCAAATCTGGGGCTCATCAAGGATCCGGAGCGCGTTGCCGAACTGGAGGCGTTTCTCCAGGAGACAGAGATGGGAATGGAAACGGACGGGGTGGAAGAGCAGAAGGCGGGGAAAGCGGAATGAGAAAAGTTCTTCTTTGCGAGTTGAACATCAGCGAAGGAACCGACTCGGAAAAAATCGGCGCCATCACGGCGGCTCTGGAGGATGTTTCCGGGCTTGTCGTGCTCGACATCAATTCCAACAGCGATCACAACCGGACCGTCTACACCTTCATGGGGGCTCCGGAGGATGTTCTCGAGGGCGCGAAGCGGGTGACCGATGCGGCTCTTGCCCGAATCGACATGACGGTTCACAAGGGAAGCCACCCCAGAATGGGAGCGGTGGATGTAGTTCCTTTCGTCCCGATACGGAATGTTTCGGAGGCGGAGGCGCTCGGTATCGCCCGGGCGTACGGATCGTTTCTCGGTGGGAGGGGAGTTCCTGTCTATTACTACGAGGACGCAGCCACGAAACCGGAACGGAAGGTGCTCGTCACAATCCGGAAAGGACAGTACGAAGGGTTTGCCGAAAAGATGAGGGATCCCGCCTGGATTCCCGACGAAGGTCCTGCGGTGTTTCCTCCCAAATGGGGAGCGACGGTGACGGGGGTCCGTTTCTCTCTGGTGGCCTTCAATGTGAACTTGAGAACCGAGGACCTGAATGTCGCGAAGGCGATCGCCAAAGCGGTTCGCTTCAGCAGTGGGGGTTTCCATTCCGTGAGAGCCATCGCGCTTCCTCTGGAAGAGAACCACCAGGTACAGGTATCGATGAATCTCGTCAATTACCGGATGACCTCCATTCCCGTCGTCTTCGAAACGGTGAAAGCTCTGGCGGAATCCTACGGTGTCGCCGTCGGCGGAGCCGAACTTGTCGGTCCCGTTCCCCTGGACGCACTCAAGGATGTCGTCACCCATTATCTTCGGGTCCACGATTTCAATATGGAACAGATCATTGAGGCGAAGCTGATCGACTAGAAGCGGAGAGGCCGGGAGGAACCGGAACCCAATGCTCTCCGGTACCGAAATCGCCCACGTTTCGACGCTGAAATCCAAGGGTTGTGTTGGTGGCCTGTTCTCAAAAAACCGTGCATGAGGGGAAGGGGAAGCGAAGTGCTCCTGACGGATGAAGAGAAACGAATGCTTGACGGGCAGTGCGGCAAAGGGATTATGAAGGCCATGGAGCTTCTGGTCGCGCTGGGAAAAGCCTTCGATGCGGAGCGGTTGATTCCCGTCACGAGAGCCCATGTGGCGTTGAGTGGGCAGGAAGGGGATACCTATTGGTGTGGTCTTCTCGCCGACGGAGGAGCCCGGTGCACGGTAATTCCCACGACGAACCCTGCCTGGGACGTGGCGAGCCTGACGAAACGCTACGAAGTCACCGCAGAGGAACTCGATCTGGCTCTGAGAACAGTCGATGTCTATCGACGCATCGGTGCGGCGTTGACTTTCTGTTGTACGCCCGGTCTTGGGACGAACGTCCCCGCTTTCGGTGAACACGTTGCTTTTTCCGAGTCCAGTGCGACCCCATACGTCAACTCGATTCTGGGAGCGCGCACGAACCGGGAGTCCTCCGTCAGTGCCCTCGCGGCAGCCGTGGTGGGAAAAACTCCGCTCTACGGACTCCACCTGGACGAGAACAGGCGGGGGCAATTTCTTATCCGTGTGGAAGCGCCTCTCGAGGAACCCTACGACTGGGGCCTGCTCGGCTGGTACGTAGGGCGATTCACCGGATCGAGGGTTCCTGTTCTCCATATGCCCCATGTGGGATCGCGGCCCTCGCCGGAATCGCTTCTCTATCTCGGTGCGGAATTGAACACGAGTGGAGCTGTGCCGATGTATCATATCGTAGGGATAACCCCGGAGGCGCAGACGCTGGAGAGGGCCTTCGGAGGTTCTGTTCCGGAGGCGGAATTCGTGGTCACGAAAGGAGACCTGCAGGAGCAGGAGGATGCCGTTTCGGAAAAGGGCGGTCGCATCAATCTCGTGATGCTGGGGTGTCCCCATTACACCTACGCACAGATCCGAGAGGTAGAGAGACTGATGAAGGGACGTCACGTCAGGGACGGTGTCGCGTTCTGGATACTCACTTCCTGCGACGCCCTCGAACTGGCATCGCGCTCCGGCGAAAAAGAGAGACTGGCGGAGCTCGGGGTCGATCTCGTGGCGGATACGTGTATCGATGAGCCCTGCTGGAAATCCTTCGAGGGGGGGCTTGGGATCACGGATTCGCCCAAATGTGCCTATTACCGCGAGCGACGAGGGCAACCGTTCGTCATACGAAGACTTTCCGGCTGCGTTGAGGCGGCCGTCTGCGGGGAGGTCCTGTAATGAGCGGAGTTGAACGAACCTATCGGTGCCGATGCATCGTGAAGGGAAGCGGGTGCGGAGAGGCCATCGTCTCTAGGGAACCCATGTGTTTCTACCTGTGCGATCCCGAGACCGGGACGGTCATCGAGAAAAGTCATCCCCTGCAGGGAAAATCGCTGGCCGGAAAAGTTCTTGTGCTCCAATCCGGAAAGGGGAGTTCCGTCGTGCAGGTGGACGGATTCTATCAGCTCTGGGTGAAAGGGAAACTTCCGGCAGCCATCATCGTCAGGGAGACCGAGCCTGTTCTCGTGTCTTCGGCTGTGGTCGTCGATGCCGTTATGGTGGATCGCCTCGAAGCGGACCCCTTCGATGTCATCCGCGATGGAGACTGGGTGGAAGTAGATGCGGACGAACAGCTTGTTCGCGTCAGGGCCGCACCGTGACGGAAAAAGCTCCTTTGTTTGAAGAATAGGAGCGGAATGGGGGGACAAGGGAAAAGCGAACGAGGAAAATGACCATATCCCAGTGAAGAAGGCGTGAACATGGACATCGGTCCCGAGAGGGAATGATCTGTGCGCGAAGGAGGATATGTCTCATGAAGGCAGCCCGGTTGTTCAAGCTCCTGCTTGCGTTGGCCCTTGTCAGCCTCATCGCTGTTCCCGCCGTGGCGGCGGAGTTCACGATCAAGGTCGGAACGATTGTTTCCGAGTCCCATCCCGACTACATCTGCATGCGTGATGTGTTCAAGAAGTATGTGGAGAGCGAGTCGAATGGAAAGATCAAGGTGGAGATTTATCCGAACGCGCAGCTGGGCGGAGATCGGGAACTCTCCGAATCGGTCCAGATGGGGACGATCCAGATCGCCCTTCCCGCCACATCGGCCATCGCGGGATTCGAGAAGCGGTTCCAGGTTCTGGACCTTCCCTTCCTTTTCACGAGCAGGGAATCTGCATTCGAAGCATTGGACGGCGAACTTGGCCAGAAGCTCGATTCTTATCTGATTCCTTTGGGATTCGTGAATCTCGGCTATTTCGAGAACGGGTTCAGGCATGTCACGAACAGCCGCAGACCCGTGTTCGTTCCGGACGACATGAAAGGGCTGAAGCTTCGGACGATGGAGAATCCCATGCACATCGCCTTCTTCAAGCTTTTGGGGGCCAATCCGACACCCATGAATTTCGGTGAATTATACACCGCGTTGCAGCAGAAGACGGTCGATGGTGAGGAGAATCCTGTGGCGATCGTCTATGACGCCAAATTCTACGAGGTTCAGAAATACTATTCCCTTACGGGGCATGTCTTCTCCGCCACGATGGCCCTGACGAGCAAGGCGTTCCTCGACAAGCTGCCCGAGGACCTTCGGGAGATCGTCATGAAGGGTGGCCGTGAATTCGTGCTCGCCCAGCGAAAGATGATCGCCGAACAGGAGGACAAGCTTCTCGAGGAACTCAAGGCGAAGGGCATGGAGGTCAACACCCTGACTCCCGAGCAGAAGGCCCTGTTCGTGGAGGCGACGAGACCCGTATACGATCAGTTCAAGGACCAGCTTGGTGAGGAAATTGTCGAAATCGCAAAAAAGGTGAAATAGCGATCATTACGTATGTGCGGCTCTCGTCTCGGACGGGGGCCGCACCTATTTCCGTGCGAGGGGAAGTGCGTATGATTAAGAAGCTTGTCTATAATTTTGAAGAATATTTCATTGTCTACTCCCTGGCTTTCATGACGCTTCTAGTCTTCGTGCAGGTTGTCATGCGCTATGTCTTTCAAAATTCCCTGTCCTGGAGCGAAGAACTTGCCAGGTACATCTTCTTGTGGCTTTCGTGGATCGGAGCAAGTTATGCGGTCAAAGAGAGAAGCCATTTCAGGGTAGAGATGTTTGCGAATAAATTGACGGGAGCGAGCAGGAAGTATTTCGAACTGTTCGTGCTCCTTGCATGGTTCGGTTTCTGTGTATTTTTAGCATATCAAGGCAGTACCGTGACGAGACATCTGCTGACGAGAGGGCAATTGTCGGCGGCCATGGAGATTCCCATGGCGTACGCCTATGCGTCGGTACCGGTGGGATCGGCTCTGATGGCTCTCCGTCTGATCGTGGAAATCAAGAAGCTTTTCAGCGGAACCCCGGGCGGAAAGGGGGCCTGATCATGGAAGCACTTCTTCTTTTCGGGCTCCTGATCCTGTTCATCGGCCTGAGCATTCCCATCGGCATCACGCTCGGATTGGCCACAGGCATCTGCCTGGCCCTCACGACCGACATACCGCTGGTTCTGATCGCACAGAAGTCGTTTACGGGACTGGATTCCTTTCCTCTGTTGGCCATTCCTTTCTTCATTCTGGCCGGTGCGCTCATGTGCAACGGAGGAATTTCGAGGCGGCTCGTAGCTCTTGCGGAGAGCCTCGTGGGGTTCATCATCGGAGGACTGGCCATGGTCACGGTCCTGGCCTGCATGTTTTTCGCCGCCATTTCCGGTTCCGGCCCGGCGACGGTCTCGGCGATCGGTTCCTTCATGATTCCGGCGATGAAGGAGAGGAAGTATCATGGAACGTTTGCGGCTTCTCTGACGGCGGCTGCGGGTACCATCGGGGTGATCATTCCTCCGAGCATCCCCTTCGTCATCTACAGCGTGGTGGCCCAGACGTCCATCGGAGACATGTTCATCGCCGGTGTCGTTCCGGGTATCCTGATAGGCATTGCCCTCATGACGGTCTGCTACTTCATCGCCAGGAAGAGAAACTACCTGAGTTCGAAGGAGCCGCCGACGCTCGGAAACGTGTTTCACGCATTCAAGGAATCCCTTGGAGCCCTGATGGTTCCCATCATCATTCTGGGGGGGATCTACGGAGGTGTGTTCACGCCGACGGAGGCGGCGGTCGTGGCCGTGGTCTACTCGGTCGTCATCGGCAAATTCGTTTACAAGGAACTTGACGGAAAGGCGATCTACGAATGCCTGAGGACCTCCGGCCTCATCAACGGCGCGACGGAATTCATGATCGGCCTTTCCATGGCGTTTTCCAACTACCTTGCCCTGGCCCAGATTCCGACGACCATCGCCGAGTGGTTGGGCAGCGTGTCGCAGAGTCCTTTCGTGATCATGCTGCTGATCAACGTGTTTCTTCTCATTGTCGGATGTTTCATCGACAACATCGCCGCCGTGATCATCCTCACTCCGATTCTCCTTCCGGTGGTTACCAGGCTCGGCATGGATCCCATTCAATTCGGCATCATCATCACCGTCAATCTGGCCATCGGATTCATCACGCCACCTTATGGGATCAACCTTTTCGTGGCGTCCGCGATCTCCGGAGAATCGATCGAGGGGATCTCGAAACAAATCTTGCCTTTTGTGTTCGCCATGCTGGTCTGTCTGATGCTTTTCACGTATGTTCCTTCCGTCAGCCTGGGGCTTGTTGAATTGTTGCGTCATTAGCGACGTCTCACCTGACAATCTGAACGATCGCGGGAAAAGGCGAGGGGCAAAGCTTGACAAAAATCAAAAAGTGCCGAAAGCTGAAAAACAGGACCAATGGAATGGGCTCCCGTTTTTGTCGTGCTGACCGGCCGGAAAGGGGGATGATGCATGAAAAAAGTGAAAAAAGCAGTCGGATCTCCGGTGCTTGTTGTGATTCTTGGCGTTTTTCTTCTTTCCCTTGGGGGGTGCGGCGGCAGTGACAACGTCGCCGAGAACGGTCCGGTGACGAATCCGTATCTTTCCGCTTCGCTGTACGGCATTACCCATTTCGATTCCTCCCAGAGCGATTCTACGCCCTACGGGCCGCCCAGGGGCATATTTTCCGTGGATCCGGCTCGGCAGCCCATTTCCTACGGCGGACCCGTGAACATCATCACCCTGGCGTCGACGAATCCGGCGTACATGTGGGGGGTTGGAACCGATCGGGTATCCTACATCCGAAATAAGGACGATGCGTGGGTGGAGACGGCCCGCATCGACGCTCCGGCCTACGTCGCGCCCGGCCTCGACCCGATTTCGAGGACTGATCACAAGCTCGTGGGAGAGATGGTGTTCGAGGGGGAGACCTCCGGCGACGTGGATCAGATTCTGAAGAGCTACTACGATGAGAACTACGCCTACCGCATCCGGAACGGCGCCTACTCCGTGGTTGATCGCGACAATGTGCTCTATGCCAACTTCGGTTCCGGCGTCTATGCCTTTGCCCTGACGGATCCCGCCGATCCCTCCGCGGGAATCCGGATTCTTCGGAGGATCGATGACGTCCGGACCATCCAGGGGGAAGATCTGCCCGAAGGGGTGACGGTGTCGCTTTTCGGCTTGAGCATGACCTACGACGGATTCCTCGTGGTGATCTTCAGCAACGGCGTCGCCGTGATCGACCGGAATCTGGATCCCGCCACGGCGCAGTTCGTGCCCTTCGGCGCCGACGAGACGGTGACCAATTCCATCGCGGTGGACGAAGAGAACGGTCTGTACATCGCCTCGAACAAATTCATGCGCAAGCTCGTCTGGACCGGGACGACTCTCTCCGAGCGCGAAGTTGACGGAGCCTGGATCAGTGCCTACGACGCACCGAGCGACGCCATTCCGCCGCTGGTGAAATTCGGGACCGGAACGGGATCCACGCCGACCCTCATGGGCTTCGGTTCCGACCCGGACAAACTGGTGGTCATCACCGACGGAGAAAAACGGATGAAGCTCGTCGCCTTCTGGCGCGATCAAATTCCCGAGGGGTTTGTCCAGAAGCCGGGTACGGCATCCCGGCGGATCGCCGGGCAGATCCGGGTCACCTGCGGCCTGACTCCCCAGCCGGAGTGGATCCAGTCGGAGCAGTCCGTGGTGGTGCGCGGCTACGGCGCTTTCGTGGTGAACAACATTCCCGGGGACGTGGCGACGATGGGCGCGGTCAACAAGATTCTGGACGTCGCGGTCATGGGGCCCATCCTCGATGCTCCCTCGGGGGTGGAACGGTTCCGGTGGGACACGGAGAGCAAGGAGTGGAAATCCGTCTGGGCCCGCCCCGATGTCTCTTCCACCAGCATGGTTCCCGTGAACAGCCGGTCGTCCAACATGGCCCTCGTGAACGGCTACACCCGCGAGGACGGCTGGGAGGTCACGGGTATGGACTGGGACACGGGGGAGACGGTGCACCGGACCGTGTTCGGCAAAAAGAACTTCGGTAACGGCGCGTATGCAATTCTCCAGTATCTTCCGAACGGAAACCTGCTCTTCAACAGTCTCGTCGGCCCTTATCGGGTGCGCTACGACCAGTAGACGGCAGCTCCGGCAGGGGACCCGAGCTCCAGAAAGAGCCGGAACCGGAATGCGGACGGGAGAGAAAAAGCCGGAGGGGAGACAACCCCTCCGGCTTTTTCTCGTCGCTCCGGCGCTTTACATTCCGGGCGGTGCTGCTTTCCGCCTGCTCGGTCGTCGTTTCTCTTTTCCCTCTCACGCGCTGGGGCATGTGTTCCGGATCCGGGCGGTGAAAACATGGTCTGTGTCCCTGAGCCGTTCCCGGCTCTTGACGTGCCGGCGGAAGACGGATAGCCTGAAGCGCGGATTTCGCGCCGGTTCATCCGGCACCAGAAGAACGGCGGTGAGGGAAATGCACCAGTACAGGAGTCTGTTGTTTCGTATCGTTCTCGCGACCTTCGGTATCTACGCCTTCACGGAGGTCTATTACCTCTTCGCCAACTACCTGGCGGAGCTGGACATGTCCTCGGCCAGAGCGGGAATTCTCGTAGGAGCCTTCTTTGCCAGCACGATTCTCTGCCGTCCCTTCGGAGGAGTCATCACCGAGCGGTTGGGCGTGCGGCGCACCATGATCGCCGCAGCCTGTCTCTGCGGCGCAGGATCGCTCGGGCTCCTCGGGGCGGGGACGTCCTTCCCGGCGATTTTCGCGGCCCGGGTTGTCATGGGGGCCGGCTTCAGCCTTTTTCTGGTGGCGCTCGCCACCTACCAGGGTCTTGCGATCCCTGAACAGGTTCGAGGATCCTTCTTCGCTCTCGCCTGTGTCGGTTCGATAGCGCCGCTTTTCACGATTCTTCCGGCGGCGGAGGCGCTCCTCTTCTCCGGGCACGTGCGGCTCTATCTCGGGCTGGCGCCCCTGGCGGCGGTTCTCTGTTTCGCCATGAGTTTCTCCCTCGAACCTCTCGACGCGAGCGGGGCGTTGCCGAAGAATTGGGGTACCTTTGCCGAACTGATGGGTTCCCGGGGATATCCCACGCTTCTTCTGTCGGCGCTCTGCTTTTCCCTGCCCGATGCGGCCATTGTCTACGTGGCCCGTATGGCCTCGGAGGGAGGGCTTTCACCGTCGGCCTTCATGATTCCCGTGGCGCTCGCCGCCATCGGTGTGCGCATCTTCGGCAGAGGTCTGCTCGACCGCATACCGCGCACTTCCGTGGCTGCTCCCGCTTTCGCCCTGATGGGCGTGGCCCTTTTCGGCGCCTCCTATGCGGCATCCGCTTTTGTGCTCGCCCTCTGCGGCACTCTCTACGGCGTGGGTGTCGGCTATGCCCACCCCATCCATCTCGCCCTCGTGTCGGACCTCGCGGTGCCCTCACTTCGCGCCAAGGGAACGTCCCTGCTCTATCTCACCATGGACATCGCCTGGTTCGCCGTTCCCCTGGGACTCGGTTTTCTTGGAGGAATCACGGGGTTGCCCGACGCCTTTCGCGCCGCCGCCTTCGTGACGCTTGGAGCTGCCGTGGGTGTACACTTGCTCTGGCTCCGGGTGGGGAGGGCACGAAGCATGGAGAAGGCATCCGAGCCTGGTCTCGCCGAATAGGAAGAATCGGAGCCGTTGACGAACAGGACGAGGCGGTGCTCCATTTTCAGGGGCACCGCCTCGTCCTGTTTTCCGTGCGTTCTCTCCGCATTGGTGGTGATTGGGAGAAATGCCGCTGCGGTTGTTCGGGGCGAAGGAAGAACACCTTGTTCAGCGGTGCACGGAGCTTTCACTGCCGGAGTGCGGAACGGTTTTCCCCGACGTTAGGCCGGGAGTTCTTCCCGTTCCTGGAAGACGATGCCGAGACGTTCCAGTTCCGCCAAGGACGGTTTGTACACCTCCGGTAGTACCGGAGCGTGCACGCCCGTGAAGGGAAGTTTGCCCTCCAGAAAGAGCCGGGCACCGATTGCGGGGGGGAGTCCCGTGGTGCGGGCGATGGAGGTGTCGCCTCCTTTGATGCCTAGATTCACGAGAGTGGAGACGAAACGCTTGCGTCGGCCATCGGTGAAGGATACTTCGTAGCGATGTTCCATGACGACCAGATCCTGCTCGCCGGGCTCGAAGACGAGCTTTTTCAGATAGAGATCCGCCACGACGGAGCGGGCGCTTCCTCTGGCAAAGGGGAGAGGAGTGTCGTCCAAAAGCCCCAGCCATGCGAGCTTGTGAAGGATCGACGAATAGGGTTCAAGCTTCAGCACTCTGCAGAGGGCCGCTTCGGCGCTCTCGCAGGAAGTCGCTCCGGCGAGGCGGGCGGTGAACTCCCGATAGGTGAGTCCCGTCAGATCGAGTTCCTCCTCCTCGAAGAGCCCCAGATCGAGCATTTTCCGGATGGTCTCGCTCCAGCCGATGTACCGGATGGTGCCCCGGTAGACGTTCTTTGCCTCGGGCATGTCGTAGAGGCGGATGTAGGGCAGGGAATCCGCGTTGGCGTACTGCTCGAACCAGCCGAGGCCCTTGATCTCGATGAAACTCGTGTGGCGGAACGTCTCACCGGGAGGATAGACCACCACTTCGCCGTTCTTCAGAATGCGTGCCTCGCGCTTGCTGGCGCCGATGAGGCCCGAAGGCGACCAGGACAGTTTGTACCCGAAGGGGTTGGTGTTCGCTTCCTGGGAGGGCAGTGCCCCGCAGCAGGACCAGAAGGACTCGAGCTTGCCGCCTCTGTCGTGGATCTCCCGAATGGTCTTCGCCGCGGACATGTGGTCGATGCCGGGATCGAGTCCCAGCTCGCAGAGAAGCAGCACGCCCGCGTCCCTGGCGGGTGCGTCGAGGGCGCGCATGTCCTCCTTGATGTAGGAGACGTTGATCATGTTCGTTCTTGTGGCGACACAATCCCTTGCCACGGGGACCATGAAGGCCGCGGGGAGAAGATTGATCACCAGATCCGGTTTGGTGGAGGCGAGGAGTTCCTTCGTTCCCTGCGTGGCGTCGAAGGCGGAGGTGGTGACTCTGGAGCTGCCTCCGGCGACGGCATCGGCGTTGTGCTTGTCCTGATCGACCAGCGTGAGTGCGGCATCGGTATGCTGAAGCAGGTAGTCCACACAGGGATGGGCGACTCGCCCCGCACCGAGAACCAGAATTCGTTTCACGAAAAACACCTTCCTTAGTCTTTTAAAAGTCTATCGGGCCTCTTCGCTCCGAAAATCGGAGACTTTCGCCCCCCAGATCTTTCCGAAGACGAGAATGAACACAAGAACCAGTCCCAGGGCGAGCCCGAGGAGCATGGGCGATTCCACGTATCCCGAGGCGATGTAGGCGATGGCGCTCGCGAGGGCCACGGTCAGCGCGTAGGGAAGCTGGGTCTTCACGTGGTCGATGTGGTCACAGGCGGCTCCCATGGAGGAGAGGAGCGTCGTGTCCGAGATGGGGGAGCAATGATCGCCGAAGAGTCCTCCCGAGAGCACCGCTCCGATGGCGGCGTGGACCGGTGCTCCCAGAGCGTTTGCCATGGGGATGGCCAGGGGCATGAGGATCGCGAAGGTTCCCCAGGAGGAGCCCGTGGCGAAGCTGATGCAGGCGCCGGTGACGAAGATCAGCACGGGAACGGCCCATCCGGGGAGTGTGCCCTGGGAAAGTCCCACGATGTAGTTCGCCGTTCCAAGGGCTTTGCACACGGATCCGAGGGACCAGGCGAGGACGAGAATCATGAGGATGAACACGATCTCCTTGGCGCCCTCCATGTACATGCTGAAAGCCTGACCCGCGGTCTTGACCTTGTGCTGTACCATCAGGAAAAGGCAGGAAAGGGCTCCCAGAAAATAGCCCGTGCAGAGGGCGGTGCGGAGCACGGCGCCGGGAATGCGCTTCACCGGGAAACCGTGGGGGATGAGGAGACCGAAGATGCAGACGAAAAGCACCACGATGGGAATGACCATCATGGAAGCCCTCGGCTTCACGCCCTCCTCCAGGTTGATGGAGACCGAGGGGCGGGCGGGTTTTGCATCGGGCCACATGGGCTGTCCCGTCTCGACGGTGCGTTTCTCCGCCTTGTACATGGCGCTGAACTCGAAGCCGAGGAGTGCCACCAAGGGAATCATGAAAAGCGTGCCGATGGCGTAGAACTGATAGGGAATAACCTTGAGGAAGGCGTCGAAGTCGGTCTCGGGGATACCCAGGGCGGTGAACTCCTTCTGAATGAGCCCCATGATGTAGATGCCCCAGCCGATGAAGGGAATGAGGATACATACCGGCGAGGAGGTGCAGTCCAGGAGCCACGCGAGTTTTTCGCGGCTCACCCGGAGTTTGTCCGTGATGGGCTGGAAGGTCGGTCCCAGGATGAGGGGGTTCGCCGAGTCGGAGAAGAAGATGGCGATGCCGCCGAACCACACCGCGAGCTGTGCCTTGGCGCGGGTGTTGAACCAGTGGGACGCCTTTTCCGCGAAGGCCGCGGCGCCGCCGGAATGGGTCACCACGCCCACGAAGCCGCCGATGAAGACCATCATGACGAGCAAGCTGGAGTTGTAGCTGTCAGAAGCCTGTACGAAGATATAGTCCTTGATGAGCGTGGTGAGACCCGCCAGGGGATTGCCCCCCATGAGAATGACCACGCCGAGATAGGCACCGATGAAAAGCGAAGCGAGCACGTTCTTGAAAAGCATGGCGAGAATCACCGCCACGAGGGGAGGAACGATGGAGAGTACGCCGTAGCTCTTCGGAGGCAGACCCTTCACGGTGATCTTCGCGTCCTGCACGGCGTGAAGTGGATTGCGCCCCTCGAAGGCGAGGAGCTTGATCGGCGCGTCCTTGGCGTCCTTCAGGGTTTTGAACGTGAGGGTGAAAAGGCGGAATTCATCGCCGGGGCGCACGCCGTCGGGATTGTCCGCGCCGAAGGCGATCTTGACGTTTCCCTTGCCGCGGTTGTCCTCTTCGTTGAGGACGGAAAGTCCCAGATCAGGGGTCTTCTCGATTCCCTGCAGTTCCAGGATCGCCGGATCAAAGGTGAGGAGGGTGGTCACGCCGGGAAGCGTTTTGTCCTGGGGCAGGCGCACCAGAACCTCCGCGGAAAACGAGTCTCCCACAGTGACGGCTTCCTCGGAAACGCGGAGTTCCATGGAGGGGGCATCCTCCGCTCCGGCGGGAGGAGCCATTCCGAAACACAATACCGCTGCAAGCAGTGCGAACAACAGAGACCTTCTCATGCCGTCCTCTCCCTTCTTTCGGGAAAAAATGCATCGCTGAAGCACCGATTCCTGCGCACGCAAAAATGAAAAAGCGGGGTTATTTTTCTGTCTCGGCGACTCCGGCGTCTCTTCACCTCCTCCTGGTCTTTCCAATGGGCAAGGTTGGTAGGGTCAGGCCTTTCCCGATTGAGGTTGCAGGCATGCGGGGGTGTGATAGAGAGGCATTCTCCGCGTGAGCAGTGTGTAGGTCGTGCGGAGATGGTCGCTCATGGCGGTGGTGGCGGCCTCCTTGTCCTTGGAGGCGATGGCCTCCACGATGCGGTCGTGCTCTCGGCAACTCACGGATTGGTCGGGATCGCGGAGCGGTGCCTCTCCGCCGGGAGGGATATAGAAACGGTCGAAGAAGAAGACGTAGAGTTCGGATCGCCAGTAGGTCTGGCGGATGAATTTTTCCAGATAGGCGTTTTGGGCGAGGGATGCGATGGAGAGGTGCAGATCCTTGTTTGCCGCGGCGTAGCCCGAGATGTCTCCGCAGCGATAAAGTTCCTTTTCCCGCTCCAGAAGCACTCGGAGAAAGGCTACATCCTCGGGAATGAGCCGTCCCGCCGCCGCTCCCGCTGCCTGGCCTTCGAGGGAGATGCGGGCTTCGAAGACCTCGCGCATGTCCATGGGCGTGAGCTTCGGAATGAAGCAGCCCCGATTGTCCCGGTTTTCCAGAAGCCCCTCGGCGATGAGTTTGCGCAGAGCGTTGCGCACGGGCGTGCGCGACAGACCGAGCGCTTCCGCAAGTTCACTCTCGATGATGCGATCTCCCGGCGCGAAGTGATGGGAGAGCACGCGCTCCACGATCTGGTGATAGGCTCGGTCTTCGGCGCTCATGAGGCTCATTTGGTTTGCTCCTTTTATCACAAAATCGTATCCAATATCGTATCCGACAAAACTCTATCAAGTTTCAAGCCTTCCTGTCAAGGAGGAAGGCTGAATGTTTCGAACACTGCGGCAGGAGCCGGATTTTTCTCTTTTCGGAAAAAGACGCGTTTTGCGGAATGTACGGCGTGCAGGAAAGTCCGCTCGTAGAAACTGGAAAACGGTCGTGGTACCCGGGACGCCTCGACGACCAGCTCGCTCTATACGCCAAGCCGAAACTCCTGATTGTCGATGAACGGGGCTATTTGTCCCTGGAAAGCAGTGCAGGACAGCTCTTCTTCCAACTCGTTTCAAGGCGCTATGAGTGCGGGAGTATGCTGATGACGAGCAACCGCGCCGTCGGGGAATGGGGAATGGTTTTCGGCGATGCCGTGGTGGCGACGGCCATCCTCGATCGTCTCCTCCACCACGGCACGGTGTTGACTCTCCGGGAGAGCGTTTTCGATTGCGGGAAAAACACCGGATGGAGCAGGCACGCAGATATGACACGCAGGAGGACGATCTGGTTCGGCGAAGGATGTTGCAGTCACGTCCGGTTCGTATTCGTTTGCGGCCGGGGTGGGGCATTTCTTCATGTCGCCTGGAGGTCAATTTCCGATGTCGCTTGACACCATGCGCGGATGTTGTTGCAAACGGGGGACGGTATCTTCTGGAAATTCCTTGCCCGACCGGTGGGCTTCGAGGCATTCGGAGCGACGGAAAGCGCGATGTCGCTGCGTTGTTCCGACGGATCGGCTCCAGGATTTTTCTGTGCCATCTTGTCGGAACAAAGGGAAATCAGTACAATCATGCGGAAGCGCCACCCCTCGTGCGGAAGTCCTGGACTTCCGGGTCGTTCGCCCATGCCGGTGAATTTGGCCCGGAGAGCACTTGAGCCACCTTCCGGAAGCGCTCCGTCATGCGGGAAGAAACATACGGTCGTTGTCGTTCGTTACGAAGCCGTGAGGAGTCCGTCACATCCCGGGGCTATACTTCCCGGTGAGCGGAAAAGGAACTCGCCGCGAGATGTTGTGTTTTTCGGCGATTTCCGTGGTTCCTGTGGTTTTTCGGAAGTGGTCCACCTGAAGGTTCCTTGTTCGTCTCCGCTCCGCAGCGTTTTCCCTAGCCGCGGACGATGGGAGGGAAGTTCATGGTATTTCGCAGCCCCACCTGGGGTTCCGTCACGTGTGAGGATATGGTGGCGAAGATCCGGATGATGTCCGAGCGCACCGCAAGGGTGCCTACCATCATTGTCGGCGCCGACTCCCAACGGGCCGGAAACGGTGTGAAGTTCGTCTGTGCCGTGACGGCCTATTTCCCCGGCAAGGGGGGCATCTATTTCTACCGCGTCAAGCGTTCGCAGGCTCGGATGGGATTGGCGGAGCGCATGTTCCGAGAGGCTTCGCTGAGTCTCGAGATCGCGGATATCCTTCGCCCCATTTTGGACGTGGACAGTCTTTTTCAGTCGAGCGACGGTCACGTGCATCTGGAGATCCACCTGGACCTCGGTCCCAACGGCAAGACGCGGGATGTGCTCACTTCCGTGGTTGGGATGGTGCGCGGGTGCGGCTACACCTGCCGCACCAAACCGGATTCCTTCGTGGCCACAAAGATCGCAGACAAACACAGCAAATGAACGCCGACCCCCCTGTGGAGGTCGGCGTTCATTTGCTGTGTTTGGAGGATTTTCCCGGAAGCATGGGTGTTTCCCAGCGTCCCGGCATTTCTTTTCCCTGTCAGGAGTCGGAGGCCCGGGGCAGGTCGCGTCCTTTCAGGATGAACCACACGGTTCCCGCCAGGCCGCAGGCGGAGGCGACGAAGAAATTCAGTCCCGGCGAGATCATCCACAGAAAGGCGCCTCCGAAGGCCGCCACGGAGACCACGGTGTCCCGAAGCAGGTAGTAGAGACCGAACATGCCCGCCTTGCGCTCCTCCGGCGCAAGGTCCATGATGAGTGCCTTGCGCGTGGGTTCGCCGAACTCCTTGAGCCCCCGCACCACGAAAGCTGCCGCGAGGGCCCCGAAGGAACGGCTGAAATAGAGCATTGCGGGAAAAAGGGTGAAAAAGACGAAGGTGAGGGCCACGAAAGGTTTCTTTCCCATGCGGTCCGCCATGGCTGCCACGGGAATATAGACCAGCATGGCCACGATCATCTCCACGGTGGTGAGCAGGCCGAACTGGAAAGCACTGACGGGAGAGGAGATCTCCTTCATGGCCCAGAGCACCACGAAGGCGTAGGGAATCTGTTCGCAGAAGCGCACGAGAATGTCTGCCACGAGGAGATTCTTCAGGTCCGGACCCATGAGGGCATACAGGCGAAGGGGATTTTTCTCCGCTCCGGAGGTGCCTCCCTTTTTCGGCGGATCGTCCTCGATGAGACGCTGCTGTGCCACCAGTGCCACTCCTGCCATGAGGAGGGCCGCCACGAAGGCGAGGCGCACGCCCCAGACTTCTCCGAAGAGCCCGATGAAGGCTCCTCCCACGAGGGGGCCGAGCGCCATGGGAATGCGTCGCACCAGGGAGTGCATGGAGACGCCCATGGTTCTCTTGTTTGAGGGCAGAACCCGCGCCACCAGGCCCATGGTGGCGGGGAGAGAGATGGCCGTCCAGGAGAGAAAGAGGACGGAGCCGAGGATCACCGCCTTCCAGGAAGGAATGAGGATGACTACCAGAAAGCCCGCCATGGCGAGCACGTTGAAGACGAGCAACGCCCTTTTCGTTCCGAGCCGGTCCGAGAGATAGCCTCCCGGAAAGGAGTAGAGGGCGGAGAGCAGGTTGTCCAGCCCGTTCAGCAGTCCCACCGAGAGAGCACCGCCTCCGAGGGCGACGAGATAGATGGGGAGAAAGCGTTCCGCCATCTTCTCCCCCATGCCCACGAGGATTACCATGGTCAGAAGTCCCACCATGCTCTTCCGCAACGCGAGAAATTCCATGAGAGAACGCTTGTTCATTCTGATCCTCCTTTTCCGTGAAGATAGAATTTCCCCTCCGGTATGAAAAACACTGCAAGTACAGGTGGTTCCCCCGTGCCGCCTGATCCGGGAGGCTTCCACCGGGATGCTCCGATCCGCACGCCGACGGCGATGATCTGGTGCACTCCGCCGACAGGAAGGTGGCGGCTCATGGCAGGTTCCTCCCCGCTGGCCGGCTGTCGGGGAACTCCCTCTTGGCGAAGGGCTTGCCATGGTCTCTTTGTTTTTTCTCGGGGCGCTGTCCCTCAGTCCTTGTTAAGGAGGCTCTGATCAAGGAGGAATTGCCCCTCTCACGATTGCGATCGCATCACGTTTTTCCGAGATCGACGTGGCATTTTTCAGAGCCGCCTGATGGTTGAAGTGTAAATCTGCCCCTTGAAATGCTGTTTTTCGCTCGGTACGTTTGAAGTGTAAAGCCACTCTCCGGGCTTTGCAAACGGAAAGTCGCGCATATCGGATGGACGGAACGGAATCGCTCCGTCGTTCGGCTCGCTGTAGCATTTCGACGGAGCCTCCATCCGCCAGCATGGAGAATCTTCTTTTTCGATGTTTCGCGTCTGCGCCATGATGGGATGGTGCCGTGGCCTTTGCGGCAAACTGGAAAACCGTGTTTTTCCACCTTCTGCGCTAAGATAGGAGCGGCAGATGGGATACGTTTCGTTTTTCACGGACGCCGTATCGGTCCGGAAGGTGTACGCATTCCGCCACGCAAAAAGGTTTTCATGGTGTTCGGCGGCCGTCTGCGGCGATGCATCACACTTTTCCAGGAGCGCTTTTTTTTTATGTTTGAGCAACAGGTCCATGCCCGCGGGAGCGGCGGGACTCTCGCTGCGCCTCGGAGGTTTCGACGCACAGTGCCCGTATCAGACGATGGCATATCTGTTCTTTTATGGAGGCTCTGATCAAGGAGGAATTGTCCCTCTCACGATCTCGATCGCATCGCGTTTTTCCGAGATCGGCGTGGCATTTTTCAGAGCTTCCTTATTATTGAAACGGTTTTTCGGAACTGTCGGGAGGGTTTTTCGTACCTCCGAAAACAGAAGATGCATTCTTCGGAAAGGGAGGACGAGCCGTGGACAGAACAAAATTCTTCGCTTGCAGTTGCCGGTGGAATCCTCCGGAAGGGGGTGCTTTCTCGCCTTCTGCAGCGACGGTGTCGCAACAAACGCCTTTGCGAAAAGGGCCTTCCCGTTCACGGAGCGTTCTGAAACACGCCATCGTGGCGCTGGCCTGTCTTGTCCTGCTTCTTCCGCTCGTTTGCCCTGCTCCGGGATGGAGCGCCGCAGGCGCACTCCGTTGGAACGACGACATGCTCGCCCGCATTCCCCGGGATGTGGAGACCTTTTCCTTCCTTGTCCTCGGAGACACGCGCGGGCCTGGGTCGAAATTCCCTGCCGTTCTGGCCGCCATGAACGAAGAACGGGACGTTCTCTTCGCGCTCGACGTGGGGGATCTCGTGAACTATTCCCGTTCTCCCGAGGATTACGAAAAGGAGTTCTTCGCTCCTGCGAAAAAAGCCTCCATGCCTCTTCTTGCCGCCATGGGCAACCACGAGCGCGCTGCCGATCCCAAGGGGCTTTTGTACCAGCGCCTCGTGGGTGATCCCTGGTACGCCTTTTCCGTGGGCGACGCGGTTTTTCTCGTCCTCGACAACAGCAACGCCCACTCGCTCGGGCGGGAACAGGAGCGTTGGCTCGAAGAGCGGCTTTTCGAGGCCCGGAAGGCGCGTTTTCGTTTTGTTTTCCTGCACGTTCCACTGGAGGACCCGAGGGGAGGGCGTTTCAAACACGCCATGTCCGATCCCTCCTATGCCCGAAAGCTCCTGGAAATCTTCGAGCGCGGAAACGTGACGCTCCTCTTCGCCTCCCACGTACACGCGTATTATGCGGGGAGATGGGGAAAGATTCCCTTCATCGTCACCGGAGGCGGAGGAGCTTCCCTGTACGGAAAAGATCCCGCTGCGTCCTTTTATCACTACCTTCGCGTGGATGTGGACACGACCGTGCCGGAACCGGAGAAGGCGCTGCGGATCACGGTTCGTCCAGTGCACCCGTAAAGAGCTGGCATGGCGGGAAGGCTCTTCCCCGGGAGCGCTTTTCGGAAACATTTTGCTCAAAGATCCGGAAAAGAAACGAAACACCGTTTGATCTACGTACCCACCCCGACCGCAACGCCGAACGGGGTGCTCGGATCAAAAGTGCCTTGTCGCCGGAGAATACGCTCCACGAGGCTTGTTTGACCTGTACTACGGGAAAATCGCTCCGGAGGTGAGGAGCGATCTGCCTCTGTTTTCGTATTTTTCGGGGTACTATGAGTAAGAACTGTGGAAGCTCTGAATAAAGACCTTTGGCTTTTCCTTGACTCGGATCGCATCAGGCTCTGCGAGGTGCCCTGCGGGGCTGACGCAGCCTTATTCAGAGATTTCCTGTATTTGTCAAGGAGGAAAGAGAATGGACGAGCCCTTTCACATTCTGTTCACCACGGGCGTCCTGGTCCTGCTGAGCATCCTGGCGAGCAAGGTCTCGGACCGCTTCGGCGTGCCCGTGGCGGTGATGTTTCTCGCTTTGGGCATGCTCGCGGGGTCGGACGGCCTGGGAGGCATCTACTTCGACAATGCCGTGGCGGCGAACTTCGTGGGAACCCTCGCGCTCGCGTTCATCCTCTTCTCGGGAGGACTCGATACGAACTGGAGAGTCGTGCGCCCCGTGTTCGGAAGAGGTCTTGTCCTTTCCACCGTGGGAGTGGCGATCACGGCACTTCTGGTGGGACTGTTCACCTGGAGAGTGCTCGGCTTTTCCTTCGGCGAAGGTCTGCTTCTGGGATCGATCGTCTCTTCCACCGACGCGGCGGCGGTGTTCGGTGTGCTTCGTTCCCGTGGCGTGGGACTTCGGGGTGAACTAAAACCCCTCCTTGAGTTCGAGTCGGGCAGCAACGATCCCATGGCGGTGTTCATGACCCTCGGCGTGCTCGGATTTCTGCAGCACGGCGGTTTTGCCTGGACGTCCCTGGCAGGGGCCTTTGTCCTCAACATGGCCGGAGGCGTTCTGACGGGAGTTGCCCTCGGAGTCGCCGCGGGATGGATCTTCAACAGAATACGCCTCGACTACGAAGGACTCTACCCGACGCTGAGCATCGGAGTGGTGCTCTTCGTCTACGGGGTGAGTGAGTACGTTCACGCCAATGGATTTCTCGCGGTCTACGCCTGCGGCATGACCCTTGGAAACACGGATTTTCCAAACAAGCGCTATGTGCTGAAGTTTCACGACGGACTTGCCTGGCTCATGCAGATCGGCATGTTTCTCGTGCTCGGATTGCTGGTGTTCCCCTCCAAATTTCCCCAGGTGGCCGTTCCGGCGCTCCTCGTCGCAGGGTTTTTGATGTTTGTGGCCCGCCCGCTGGCGGTCCTCACCGCACTTCTGGGAAGCCGTTTTTCTCTGGCGGAACGGGCTCTCGTCGCCTGGACGGGATTGCGCGGCGCGGTTCCCATCGTGCTCGCCACGTTTCCGCTCACGGCGGGATATGCCGGTTCGAGCAGCATCTTCCACATGGTTTTCTTCACGGTACTTGCGTCGGTGTTGGTTCAGGGAAAGACACTCATGCCTGTGGCGAGCCTGCTGGGAGTGGACGAACCCATGTCCGCCCGGCCGAAGAATCCTCTGGAATTCGAGCGGACGCCTCAGATGCAGGGAGACGTGCGTGAGTTCGAGATCCTGCCCAACATGGCTGCGGCGGGAAAAAGCATTGCCGAACTGGAACTGCCCCGGGACGTGCTCATCCTCCTGATCCGGCGCAACGAAGGGTTTGTCGTCCCCAGGGGGCATACCCGCATAGCGCCCTACGATACCCTCATGGTGATGGCAGAGCCCGGGGGCTTCGGGCGGCGAGGGAAATCCTGTCCGCACCGTCCGTCAGGGAGCCCCTTGCCGGGAATCCGAAGGAAGCGTCCGCCGAAAAAACCAAGAAAGGAGAGAAGACGTTGCACTTCCCCTGAGATCCGAAAGAGGGAGACATCCGGAGGAAAATCGCAACGCTGCGGTCTCCGCCGGATGTCTCTTTGTTCCTTTGTTTCCTGTCTCGTTTCCTTTCTGCCCGGCGTTCCGGAAAACCTTCCGTCCTCTTCCTGCGGCGGATGTCCCTTTCAAAGGGGCATCCGCCGCAGGAAAGGTGTTCTCGAACTTTCGGCACGCGAACGCCGTGTATGACCTTTTTCAGAGGTGTTTCCTGTTGTTCAGGATCATTTCGAGAGGAGTACCCGGAATCCTTCGTCGGCACTCTCTGTCCACGTGACCTGCCAACCCTGGCTTCGGGCGAAGCGGCTCACATTTTCCCGGGATGTGACCGTGTCCACCAGGATTGTTCCCTCTCCGGAGGTACGCCCTGTCAGGGCTTTTTTCGTCTCCAGGACCGGCTGTGGGCAGGACAGGCCCCGGGCGTCCACCTCGAAACGGTGTGTCTTTTCCTCGTGTGCTGCGTTCATCGCGTATGCGCCTCCTCTCCGAAATCGGCTTCTAGTCCAGTCGTTCCCGCATGAGAAAACCGGTGGCAAGACAGAATATCAGCCCGATGCCCACCGCCGTCGGGCCGTAGGGTGAGGGTCCGGAGGCGGAGCTGGCGAGGGAGAAGTTGTGGGCGAACCCCGCCCCGACGAGCATGCCGAGAACAAAGATGCCCGCGTCACCGTCTCCCTCGCCGCTCAGAATGAGCTGGCGTCCCGGGCAGCCTCCGGCGAGAGTGAAAGCGAGCCCCGCAAGCGTCATGCCGAGAAAGTTCCACAGGTGGTTCGTGTGGGCCACCGGTTGCCCTTCGAAGCCGGGTTTGAACTGCCCGAGGGCGAGGTTGGTCGCGAAGGCGGCGAGGACGAAGGCGAGCACGCCGAAGAAGAGATGTCCGTCCCGGAGCATGAAGAGATCTCGCAGCGCCCCCACGGTGCAGAAGCGGCTTCGCTGCGCCAGCCAGCCCACCGCGAGCCCCACCGCCAGGGAGACGGCGAAAAGGGCATGTTGCGATCCCGGCCCCTTTTCCGAGAAAAAGATGGGGCCGACGGGAGTGCCTTGTGCATCTCGACCAAAGAGCGGCGCCATCACGAGGAGAACCATGATGGCCACCGCTGCGAGAGGCATGAGATATCCGGCGGCGGAGAGGTTTTTCGAATTCTTGCCGAGGGAGAACCCCTTCCAGAGGAAGCCGATGCCGATGCCGATACCGGAGGAAAGTCCTGCGATACCTGCGATGGCCGTCCAATCGCCTCCAGCGAGGCGGAGATAGGCCCGCCAGGGACAGCCGAGAAAAATCAGGGCGCCTACCATGGCGAAAAAGCCGAGGAAGAACCGCACCAACGGCGACGAGCCCGAACGGGGGCGGAATTCCCGGAAGAGCAGTGCCGAGCCGAAGGCTCCGAGCACGAGTCCGGCGATTTCCGGACGGAGATATTGCACCGCCGCGGCCCTGTGCAGCCCGAGGGCACCCGCGATGTCCCGGGTGAAACAGGCTACGCAGATTCCCATGTTGCCAGGATTTCCCCACGTGACGAGAAGCGCTGCGAGCACTCCCGCAACTCCTCCGGCGAGGACTGGGCCGAGACGGGAAAGAAGCAGCTTGTCCAAAGAACGCATGATCGTCCACCTTTCTGTCCGGTGTTGTCTGTTGTGATGTTCCACCGCCGGAATCGGAAGCCTGAGGGGGCGCTTCGTCGCCCTTGTGTGAGGCCGTTTTCCGGTGTGGAATCGGAGTCGCCGGAAGGGCGCGTCCTGTCGAGTGAAAAAGCACCAGTGTGGTTTTCGAGCCTTTTTTCGGGGTGTTCCGGAGTACTCCCCCCTTTCGACTTCGCATCGGATCAATGCAGTCCTCTTTTGTCAGGTCCGTGTCGTTTTTCCGGAGAATGCATAAACAAAAGACATAAAGAGTATAACTCCTCAGCCCCTTCGAGATATTTCGGGCATGCATCGTTTTCTTCATCCTCGCCGCTTTGCACGGCGAAGGTGTGGAGGGTTCCGAAGAGGTCCGGCCTGCCTCGAAGACCGCGCGGTGAGGCGGCGGTGCTTTCGAGGCCCTTGCGGACGCGGGTGTTTTTCCCGGGGTGAAGGAGCGACGGTTTCGCCGGAGCGTTTTTCTGCAAACATTTCCACACTGCGATAGAATTGTTGTAATCAGGTAAAATACGCTCGACAGGGGGGATGAGCTGTGCTGGACCAGGTGGATCTCAAAAAGAAACTGGACAGAAAGACCTACAAGGAGACCGCGCCTGCTTTGCGACTCCGGCTTGCGAAACTGCAGCGGGAAGTGAAGGAGACGGGCATGCCCGTTCTGGTGGTTTTCGAGGGATGGGAGACCTCCGGCAAGGGAACGGTGCTCAATCAACTTCTTCAGCCTCTCGACCCGAGAGGCTTCCGCGTGGAGAATGTCGGGCGTCCTGGAGAAGACGAGCGGTTTCGTCCTTTTTTCTGGGCTTTCTGGCGCCGAACTCCCGCGAACGGTCGCATCGCCTTCTTCAATCGGAGCTGGTATCGTCGTGTTCTGGACGACCGGCTCACCGAAGCGCTTTCGCCGCATCGCCTCGACGAGGCGTTTCAGGAGAGCCTTGAGTTCGAGCGCCAACTGACCCAGGAAGGAGCACTGCTCGTCAAGTTCTTTCTCCACATCTCGAAGAAAGAACAGAGAAAGCGTCTCAAGGCCCTTGAGGCGGAAGAGGCGACAAGCTGGCGTGTCACGAAGGAGGATTGGGAGCGGCACGAACGCTACGACGAGATGGCGGGGTATGTGGAGGAGATGCTGCTCCGCACCGATCGGGGCGAGGCTCCCTGGACGCTCGTGGAATCCCATGACCGGGAATACGCGGAGGTGAAAATCCTCGCCACGCTGGTGAAGGCCCTGGAGGAGCGGCTCGCCGCTTTGAAGGCAGATGTCTTTGGAAAAAAGCCTCTCCCTGATCCCGTTGCGCTTTCGCAGGAGACGCCTGCGTCTGTCGCGGAGGGAGACGAAGCGGACCTTTCCGGGGGGGATGCGCTTCGGAAGGAAATGGACGACGTGCTCCGCCCCACCGTGCTCGGCCGGGTTGACCTGTCGAGGAACATCTCCTTCGAGGAGTACAAAAAACAGCTTCCCCGTCTCCAGGACCGTTTTCGAGAGATTGAATACGCGCTGTACCGCGAGCGGATTCCCGTGGTGGTCCTCTTCGAGGGATGGGACGCTGCGGGCAAAGGAGGGTGTATCAAGCGCCTCACGTCGCGCCTGGATCCAAGGGGATACGAAGTGAATCCCGTGGCGGCGCCGAACGACATCGAGCGGGCCCATCACTACCTCTGGCGCTTCTGGACCGCCTTCCCCAAGGCAGGACACGTTGCCATCTTCGACCGAAGCTGGTACGGGCGCGTTCTGGTGGAGCGGGTGGAGGGGTTTTGCTCCGAAGATGCCTGGCGAAGAGCCTACGGAGAGATCAATGAAATGGAGAGCCAATGGAGTCGTTTCGGTACGGTTGTGATCAAGTTCTGGCTCCACATCGACAGGGAGGAGTGAGGTACGTTGAAAATATCGGACACCAAAGTTACTATCCAACCAAAACGGAGGTGTCTGAATGGCAAAGAACGCAACGAACGGTCGCTATTCGAAAGAATTTCGGCATGAAGCCGTCAACATGATCATTGAAGGCGGCTTGACAGCATATGAAGCATCGCGTCAACTCTCCCTGCCCAAGTCGACCCTGGAAAACTGGGTGAGAGCGTACAAGGCCGGAAAACTTTCCGATATTGGCGGCGAGCGGCGGCCTCTCACTCAGGTTGAGGAGGAGCTTGAGCGCGTCAAACGAGAGCTTGCTCAAGTAAAACAGGAGCGCGATATCTTAAAAAAAGCCGCCGCGTACTTTGCCCGGGAGTCGCTGTCCGGTACGCGGTAATCAGGCGGTTTCGATCGAAGTATCCGGTTCCTCGGCTATGTCGGGTTCTGGAGGTTTCAACCAGTGGCTACTACGCCTGGCTGAAACGACCGGATTCTCCCCGGAATCAAGAGGAAAAACGGCTCGAACTCGAAATCATAGCGGCTCATAAAAGAACGGAAGAAACCTACGGTCCGGAACGTCTGCAGAAAGAGCTTGCCTGCCACGGCGTTCACATTGGAGTTCACCGGATCAAACGGATTCGCAGGAAACTGGGGCTTCGCTGCAAACAGGTCAAAAAGTTCAAAGCAACCACAAACGCAAACCACAAGCTGCCGGTTGCCACAAATCTTTTAGAACAAAACTTTGTCACGGAGGCCCCGAATCAAGTCTGGGTAACGGATATCACTTACATCCCCACAGCCGAGGGCTGGTTATATCTTGCCGGTCACAAGGATCTTTTTACCGGAGAGATTGTGGGCTACGCCATGGGAGAACGCATGACAAAGAATCTGGTCACCCAGTCCCTGTTTCGCGCTGTCGCTGCCAAGAGGCCTGCGGCTGGTTTGATTCATCATTCCGACCGTGGCAGTCAGTACTGCGCCGCGGGCTACCGAAAACTCCTTGACCAGTTCAAAATGCGGGCATCGATGAGCCGCCGTGGGAACTGCTATGACAACGCGCCCATTGAGAGTTTCTGGGGTGTGCTGAAAAACGAACTCGTTCATCATTGCCGTTACGAAACCCGGCAGGAAGCTATACGGCAGATCACGACGTACATCGAAATCTTTTACAATCGGCAGCGACGGCAGAAGAGACTTGGTTATCTCTCCCCTGCCGCCTATGAGAAACAATTTTTCAAAGAGCAGTAGGCTGCTTACATATTTTGGTGTCCGCTATTGACGACCGACCCCAGAGCAGCTCCGGCGTTTCACCGAGCGGAGCGAAACCCCCGAAAAAATGTGGAAGATCACCGAAGAGGACTGGCGGAATCGGGAGAAGTGGCCGCTTTACGAAAAGGCCGTGGAGGAGATGCTCTGGAGGACCAGCACTCCCTGTGCTCCCTGGACGGTTGTGGAGGCGAATTCCAAGGAATATGCCCGGATCAAAGTGCTCAAAACCGTTGTCGCCGCCACGGAAGCGGCGTTGGAGAGAAGGCGAATTCCCGGCGGCGTGTGACGGTTTCTGGGACTTTTGTCCGTGTTTGTCCTGCCGGTGAAGGAAACGAGACATTTTCGTCCTCTGGAGCGGCAGTCAGTACTGTTCCGCTCAGTACCAGACGCTGTTGACGTGGCACGACCTGGTTTGCAGCATGAGCGGCAAGGGCAACTGCTTCGACAACGCCTGCGCCGAAAGCTTCTTTCACTCGCTCAAGGTCGAAACCATCCACGGCAACCGGTTCCAGACGCGGGAAGCCCTGCGCCGGACGGTCTTCGAGTACATTGCCGTCAACGACAATCGCATGCGTCGTTCCAGCTCCATGGGATACCTGAGCCCCGAATCCTTCGAGGCGAAATTTGCCGCTTAGCTCGGTGTCCACGATTGGGGGGCAAGATCAGGGGAGCTTTGAGGCGTTCAGCTGGACTTCCCCTGGGGAGAGTGCGTCCGTATCGGTGCGATTCAAAGACGAAAGCCTTTCCGCCTCGTGGGACGGAACGAAGAACGGGCATCTTGCCGGCGTGACCTTCAGGGAAGTGTTGTAAGCCCCTCTCCGGAGGGGCTTACGTTATGCCTTTATTCCCAGGCGGGTTTTCAGCCCTTCCTGAAGAACCTGGGAGTAGCTTATTTTTGCCGCCTTCGCTTCCGCATCCAGCCACCGGGGAAGTGTAACCATCCTGTTCACAGCCCTGTTGTTCATCTTCTCCCGGAACGGGGGCATGAAAACGTCCACAAGCACGATCACCTGATCTTTCCCCGGGGAAAGCTCCGTCGGGCGGGTAGGCTCCGGGATCTCGTCCCCATCCTCTTCCATTCCGAAAAGGTGCAGGGAAAGAGCTTCCCTGGCCATGCGCAACGCCTCTTCTTCGGGGGTTCCCTGGGAGACGCAACCCGGAAGGTCGGGAAAGACAACCCCGATTTCCCCACCCTCGTCGTAGCAGAAAAATGCGGGATACACGTATTTGTCTTTCATGGGAAAAACCTCCTTTGAGGCTCTATATCTTGAGCCCCGATTGTTTCCTGATACTTTCCAAAACCGAGATGTTCAAATCTTTTTTGGGATGGGGGACCGTCACTTTGCCTTTCTTTACCGGGTGTTTGAACTGATGGTGATCCCCCGTGGTTTTGTAGAGAAACCATCCGTCCTTTTTGAGCAACTTGATGATTTCCGATGAAGAATAGCTTTTGCCCATGGCCACAACTCCCTTCGAGGATAAGATAACATATGTTGAAACATATGTCAATGGATTTGGAGAGGAGATGTCGCAATGCCGCGCGGATCAAGCGCCTACAGGACTGCTGCGACGGCGGCGGAGATCACGACGGCCTGGCTGGTCGCGATTCCGTCGCTTCCGGTCATCAATGATCCATCGACAACCATCGAGCTTTTCTTCACCGACTTCCCTGGCTCTACCTCGCCGTCGTCATCGACCTCTTCTCCCGCATGGTCGTTGGCTGGGCCATAGGGAAACGCAGAACGGCGAATCTGGCGTGCGACGCACTGCAGATGGCCTTGTGGCGGAGAGGGACGCCTCGTGGCGTCATCGTCCATTCCGATCGCGGAAGTCAGTACTGTTCCGCTCAGTACCAGACGCTGTTGACGTGGCACGACCTGGTTTGCAGCATGAGCGGCAAGGGCAACTGCTTCGACAACGCCTGCGCCGAAAGCTTCTTTCACTCGCTCAAGGTCGAAGTCATCCACGGCAACCGGTTCCAGACGCGGGAAGCCATGCGCCGGGCGGTCTTCGAGTACATTGCCGTCAACTACAATCGCATGCGTCGTTCCAGCTCCATGGGATACCTGAGCCCCGAATCCTTCGAGGCGAAATTTGCCGCTTAGCTCGGTGTCCACGATTGGTGGGCAAGATCAGTGACGCGCTTTCGGGAAGCGGAGAGAGAGAGCGCATTGCGCGGTACTCGGGAACTATCCTCGACTGGGTCTGATTTCCCCGAGGTCTTGGTTTTTTTGGGCTGGCATCATCATTTGGGATTCATGAGGCGGGCACAAAAAGTTTTTTTCTGACTTTTTAAAGACTCTCTTTACTTTTCCCGATGGCCGACGTATGATCGTTGCCGTTCGTGTCATAATATCAGGTTTTTCATCGGGAGGATGGTCAATCATGAGAAAAAGGCTTTTTGCGGCAGTGTTGGCGTGTCTGTTGGTGTTGTCCGGAGTCGCCTTTGCTGGAGTGCAGGATTTTGAACTTGTGAACGCAACGGGTGTGGACATTTATGAAGTCTATGTGTCTTCGGTGAAGACGAATTCCTGGGAAGAGGACATTTTGGGTGTGGATGTTCTCGAGGATGGCGACAGTGTCATGATCAATTTCACGGGGCACGAGGGATGTAAGTGGGACCTCATGGTCAAGGATTCGGACGGGAATTCCCTGACCTGGGAAAACCTCAATCTTTGCGACATCTCCGTCGTGACGCTCCATTGGGATGGTTCCAAGGCGTGGGCGGATCTGGAGTAACTTCGGAGAAGGGAATTCACCGGGCCGGAGAACGAAAACGGTTCAAAGCGAAAACAGCACGAAGCAAAGGGGAGGCCGGAAACATTCCGGCCTCCCCTTTGCTTCGTGCTGTCCGTGTCGTGGACATGACACGAAAAGGCATGTTATTGTTTCAGTGGCTTGTGGCAGAACCACCAGTCGAAGTTCTCGTAGAGCTTGACCCGCTCCGCCGCGGTGGCGAGATCCGCTGCGGGAGGAACGATCACATGATCCTTGATCAGTTCGTTGTTCGGCCAGTTTGCGGGAAGAGCCCCCTCCTGTTCGTCCGAGACCTGAAGTGCCCGGACGGCCCGGACCACTTCGTCGATATTGCGTCCGATCTCCTGGGGGTAGTAGAGAACGAGGCGAACCTTGCCCTCGGGATCTCCCACAAAAACGGCCCGGACGGTGTTGGACCCCTTTTCGGGATGGAGCATGCCCAGTTTCTGTGCGAGCGTCTCCGTGCCGGCCACGATGGGGTAGGTGATCTCCACACCGAGAGTTTCTTTGATCCACTGGACCCATTTGATGTGGGAGAAAACCTGATCGATGGACATGCCGATGAGTTTGCAACCCAGTGCGTCGAAATCGGCGATTCGCTTCTGGAAACCCACGAATTCGGTGGTGCAGACAGGGGTGAAATCAGCGGGATGACTGAAGAGGACGAACCAGGACCCCTTGAGATCGCCGGGGATGTTCATCGGACCGTGGGTGGTGTTCACGTAGAGTTCGGGGAAGGAATCACCGAGAAGGGGCATACAAAGGCATTTCTGCTGTTCCATGTCTACACGACCTCCTTGAAGGATTTGTGGTGTGTCCGGCTCTCTTTTTCCGCAAGGAGCCTGAATGACTGAACTTGTGTTAGTATACTCAAACTTGAAATGATGTCAAGAAGAAATTCTTTTTGAAATCAAACAACGGGAAAAGGGTCCACTCTCAGGAGAGGAGATGGCGCTGGAAAAGAGTTAAAGAAAGGGAAACCCTGAACAAGCTTCTCTAAAAATGTTCACAGCGGGAGGAAAAGAGGAAATGCCCCGCAAAGACCACGTTTCCCGCACCTTTGGCAGCGAAACGTGAGGAATTATCTCCGTCTTCCAACCCTTTTTAACCCCGGTAGCGATTTTTAGAGACACTACCCCCCTGTGGACAGGAGAAAACCTCTCGCCATGTAGAGATTGCACAGAGCGAAGAGCACGTACACGACACCGGTATTTTTGGCGAGACCTTTATAGCGCACTTTGGTGAATCCGAAGACGCATTTGACGACGTGGAAGACATGTTCAACCCGCGAACGGACTTTTGAAAGAAGACGGTTTTGCTCTTTCTCTTCTTCGGTGAGCTTTTTGTGCTTCGTGGCTCTTTTTTGGGTATAATCCACGGCGCGCGGGGCTTTCGTCCGGATCTCTTCGGTTTTGCCCATGTAGGCCGAATCTCCCCGGACTTCTTTTTCTTCTCCGTGCAGGAGTTCACCGATTCGGGTGGAGTCGTGCACGTTCGCCGGAGTGGTGACGAGACTGTGGACCTGTTTGCTTTCCTTGTCCACACCGACATGGACTTTCATACCGAAGTAGTACTGGTTGCCCTTCTTCGTGGAATGCATCTCCGGGTCGCGTTTCTTCTCCCGGTTTTTCGTCGATGAAGGAGCATGGATGATCGTGGCATCCACGATGGTTCCCTCGGAGAGTTTTAAGCCCCGGGAGGCGAGATGAAGATTCACCGCCTCGAAGAGTTTCTCTGCGAGCTTGTGGGTTTCCAGAAGATGGCGGAACTTGCAAATCGTGGTCTCGTCCGGAACGGGTTCGTTGCCGAGATCGATACGGGCGAAGCGCCGCATGGACTCCACGTCATAGAGGGCTTCTTCTACACCCCTATCGCTGAGGTTGAACCAGTTCTGGAGAAAGTGGATCCGGAGCATTCTCTCCAGCCCTATGGGAGGACGTCCTCTTCCCTCTTTCGGATAGAAGGGTTCGAGACGAGCGCAAAGCTCTTTCCAAGGAACTATCTGTTCCATTTCGGCGAGAAAGAGTTCCCGTTTGGTGGGTTTTCGGTATTTCTCGAACGAAATGGCGCTCGCGAAAGTTTTCTGTCGCTTCATCGTACCTCAGCCCCCTGGAAAGAAGGTCGCACCGGAGGAACATGGTGGCTTTGGGATTCATTTTACGGTCTCAAGGAAAAAACGGCGACATCCGCGCGGAGTTTTTCAGAGATTCCAAAGGATAGGCGATCAAAAACGCGGGCGCTCGTCTCTCTTGAAGAAGAGCGCCCGCGGGACACGCTGCGGAAAGTCGCATGTTTTTTCGGAGTGCACACGGCAACCCTCGCCGTGTCGGTTGCTGAGGCTCCTATGGTGGATACCGCAGGGTTTTTTCAAATCCCCTGGCGGCGGTATTCGCTGGGGCTTTTGCCGCAGGTTTGCTTGAAGAGGGTGCTGAAATAGGCGATGTTGCCGTATCCCACCTGGAGAGCCACGTCCCGGACACTCATGCCTTGTCCGAGGAGTGCTTTGGCCCGTTCCATGCGGATCTCCTTCACCACGTCCACGAAGCGTCTCCGGAGGACCTTCTGGAAAAGACGGCTCAGATGACTCACGCTCACGTGGACATGACGCGCCACGCTTTCGAGGGTCACCTCGTCGTAGTGCTCTCGGATGAAGGCCATGGCTTGGGAAATGACAAGGGCGCCTCCGTCCTGGGCGCTCTCCCGCACACCCCAGGCACCCTCCAGGGCCTGGACGAGTATGGGATGGAGCCCCATGAAGTTGTTCGCGCCCAGGATGTTCAGCATCTGGCGGCGTGCCCAGGCCTTGACGGTGTTCAGATCGCATCGGAGTTCCAGAAGAACCGTGCAGATCTGCCCAAGGAGGCCGAGAACGAGCATTTTGGACAGCTCGACGTCATTCCAGACGGAGCGTTCCATGAGCCGGACGAGGGTATCCCGTCCCGAGGCCATGAGATCCATACGGCCGTTGCGGAAGGCTTCCACGATGTCGTCCCGGATTTCCTGCCACTCCACATCGTCGCAGCTCGCACCTTCGTCCGGAAGGAATTGGAGTTCGTCCACCCAGACCACCCGGCCTGTTCCGCCGAGGAGGCTTTCCTCGAGGGCCTCTTCAAGGGACGTCACGGTACTTCCCATGTCCTTGAGAGTGTTCACGGTCCCGCCGAAGACCACGTTTCCCTGGATGTCGTTCGCCGCCAGCACCTCGAGGATACGGGCGGCGAGTTCCTCCGCATGGGGCGTCCGGGAGACGGGAACGAGGAAGAGAATCATGGAGCGTCGCCAGGGAAGGACGATGGTGTCCGCGAAGGAACGTGCGGCAGCTTCGAGGAACTGGACCATGCTCAGATTGTTGTTCTTCAGTTCTTCGAGAGTCACCACACCCATGACATGACACGCCTCGGAGGGAGGCAGTCCCAGCTCCCGGGCGATTCCCTCCAGCGATTCCGGATCGGTACCGCCGGAGATGAGGTCCGAGACGACAGCCATGGTGAGTGGCCCTCGGTTTTCCCGCACGAAGGTCTGGATGCGCTGGAACCTCTCCTCCTCCTCGCTCTGCCTGTCCAGTTGTTCCAGCACTTTTTGCAGTGCTTCATAGAGTGTCTTGGGAGAGACGGGTTTCACCAGAAAGGAGGAGACGCCGAGTCCCATGGCGCGACGGGCATATTCGAACACGTCGTAGGCGGTGAGAACCAGGACCTTCGCTCCGAATCCCTGCTCCCGGAGTTTTTCGAGCGCCGACAGGCCGTCTCCGCCGGGAATGCGGATATCGAGGAGAACAATGTGAGGATCCCACTCCATGGCGGTTTCGCAGAATTCCGTTGCGTTGGCGCAGGTGCGTGTTTCATTCTGGAAAGGGGCTTCCCGGAGAAAGCGGGAGAGGGCCTCTCTTTCCAGGGGCTCGTCCTCGACGATGAGAATGCGCCAGTTCATGAGACGAGAACTCCTTCCCGGGCCGGAAGAGCGATGCGTACGGACGTTCCCTTCCCCGGGGCGCTTTCAACCCGGAGGCGGGCAATTTCTCCGTAGTGGAGCTTGAGCCGCTCCTGGACGTTTTCGAGCCCGACGCCTTCCTCGATCGAGGAGGGTGTACAGCCTACACCGTTGTCGGTGACTTCCACAACGAGCTGTTTCTTGTCCACCCGGCAGGAAATGCGCACCTCTCCTCCCTGGGGAAGGGGTTCGATACCGTGGATGATGGCGTTCTCCACGATGGGTTGGAGGAACATGAAGGGAACGAGAAGTTCCTCTGAGCCGTGGAGCGCCTCTACATGGCTTCGGAGGCGCTCGCCGAAGCGGACCTGATAGATCTCGAGGTAGCGTCGGATGCAGTCCAGTTCCATGCCCAGGGGGACGAGTTCTCCCTGGGACTGCTTGCGGAGCACGTAGCGGAGGTATTCGGCAAACTGGAGCGTGAGGTCCTGCGTCCTGGGGGCTTCCTCGAAGAAGGCGAGCCGGGCGATACTGTTCAGGGTATTGAACATGAAGTGGGGGTTTAACTGGCTTCGGAGAGCCCGTACCTGGGCGAGTTTGAGGTTCCGCTCGAGAGCTTCCTTGTTGCGCTGTTCATGAATGAGCGTGATGCCCCGCTGGAGAAGGCGCCGTTCGGTCAGGTGCCGTTCGCAGAGCCCGACAATGTGGGATGCCACGAGGTGCAGCAGGTCCATGGCGTCTCGAATGGCTTGTTCGTTCACCACCGAAACGGAGAGGAAATTCTCGATGAGTGCTTCCCGGTCCTTGCCCCGGGCGAAGGGCCACTCTTTGTCGGCGATCTCCTCCACCTCGGCGCGGGAGTATTTTTGAAGCAGGACCTGGCCGCAGAGGAGGATACCCACCATGCGTCCCTCCACGATGATGGGGCTCGCCATGTCCAGAAGGCCATTGCGGCAGCGATAGGCGAAGCTGTGTCCCGCCTCCAGGGATCTGCGTCCGCCGTCGGCGTCGCTCTCCCAGCAGCGGGCCCGGCCTTCGGAGAAGGTGCGTACCTTGAGGCAGAAACTCGTAAAGTTGCTCGGACTTGTCACGGGTTTGCCGTCGTTGGTGGTGATAATCGCTCCCACGCGCATGATCTTGGCAAAACGATCCTGAATCTCCTGCAGACGGGCGATTTCCGCAACCTGTTCCCACCAGGCGAGACTACCGTGCTGCATGGGTATCTCCTCCTTTCCCGAAGAAAAGGCCGAGGCTTTTCGGAGCGGATCGAAGTCTTCCGGAAGGGTGTCTTCATCCGGAGAAACGAAGCTTTCGATGTGGCGGGTACACTGGAGACACTCTTCCGAAGCGGAGGATTCCGCCTCGGGAGCTTCCGGCGCATTCGGCCAGGAATGTCGGTTCGTCTCGGAAAGGACGTTTTTTTTCATCGCGATGCCTCCGGCGTGTACAGGGTCAGGCGTTCTTCGAGAAGGGGGCGCAACGCCTCGACGAGCATTTCGTCCTTCTCCTCGGGGAAACGAAGTGTCATGGTATCCACGTGCTCCTCTCCTTTATAGACCAGAATCTCATCCTCAAGGACATCCACGAGATAGCCTCCGGAAAGGACGTCTCGCTCCAGCACCTTTTCCTCCGCGGAAGGACTTTCCAGAATGACCACATCCGCGCCTTCGTGGACGAAACCCTCTTGGAGAATGTGTTCGCTCCGGTGCTCCATCAGTCCCAGATCCACCGAGGGGTGTCGGAGAAGGAGCCGAAGCGCGTCCCCCGCCGTTCGTGGGCGGCAGAGTGGTTGCCCGTCGAGGAAGAATCCTTCTGGGCCGGCGAAGCCGAGGTGCTGCGCCGCGGCGGAGGGACAGGAGACGCTCTCCCGGATTCCCCGGAGTTCCGAAAGAAGAAGCGCCCTGAAAGTAGGAGAGAATCGGTTCCCCGCGATGAGGGGGATTCGTCGTGTGCCTTTGCCGTTACCGAACATGTTGCCTTGGGGGCAGAGGTGTTCCAGGATCGCTCCCGTTGCCTCGGGAGGAACGTTGCCCACACCGAGGTACGCTTTCGCGACGGCGAAGAGACCTTCCTTCCAGGAGATGCCCGGGTTGCGAGCGATGCAGTCCAGAACGAGCGGGGTGCTGCCGAAGAAACTTCCGAGGGCCTCCGCGAGGAGAATATTGTCCATGTGCACCAGAGAAAGCACGTCCGTCTTGCCCATGCGGGCCGCCACGCAGGCGCCTCCGGCGAGGATCATGCGCAGGACGGTTTCTTCGGTTCCTTCGGGCGATGCCGTTTGCGACGCCGAGGGGAACCCGCATCCGGCGGCGAAAGCGGCGAGTCTGTCGGGACGGGAAAGGAGAGCCAGATCGGGCACGATGTCCGTGGAGAAATGTTCTCCCGCGAGGCGGAGCTGGCGGCTTCCGTAGCCGAGAAGAAACGCATCCTCCGGGGGGAGTCGTCGGAAGGGGATCCGGCGCTTTTTCGCTTCGGCGAAGAGGGACAGGGAGAAGGGGGTGCAGATACCGGAGTCCGACACGTGTGCCAGGGTGTGTTGAAACTGCTCCTCTCCGGGAAAAGCTGTTCCCTCGGCAAGGGAAGTGAGCCATTCCGCGGCGAGGTCCGCGAAGGGTCGAACATCGAGGCCCGGAAAGTGCTCCACCGCCACGATGACATGATCTTCCCGAAGGAGCACTGCGGGAGGTGCGAGGGGGAGACCACGTCCGAGCCGACACATCTCCCTCAGGAGCGCTCCGAAAAGTTCCTCCGAAGTTTGGGGAAAGATCTCCCCAAGTCCTGGAAAGAGGCGGAGCAGGGGTTCACTGTGTGCCAGGGTGCCGAGAGTGTGGACGAGGTCGTTTCCTCCGGAGGGGTACCGCCCTCTTTCGAAAAAACACGCTGCGCACTCGTGGGGGACGAACAGATTGGGACCGTCGAAATCCATGAAGCGGGAGAATCGAAACGGGGACATGGCACACCTCCTCGCGGAATGGCCCGAATTCGCGCTCGGGGGACAAGCGCGCTCCACAGGCTTGAAACATCCTCGGCGTTTTTGTGGAAAATTTTCCTACCCTCTAGTCTACCTCATGAATCCCTCTTTGAGAGGAGACACAAAGAGGATAAGATGGCTCTGGGACAAATGTTCCGAGGAAGGTTTGTCGGATTTGGGAGGAAGACCGTGATGTGGCCGTGGAACAAGCGGAAATGGTGCGAGAGAGGCATGCGCGGAGGCGGCACAGGGGTGGGAAACGAGGAGCGGAGAGGGCTTGGGGTCGGTCGTCAATAGCGGACACCAAAATATGTAAGCAGCCTACTGCTCTTTGAAAAATTGTTTCTCATAGGCGGCAGGGGAGAGATAACCAAGTCTCTTCTGCCGTCGCTGCCGATTGTAAAAGATTTCGATGTACGTCGTGATCTGCCGTATAGCTTCCTGCCGGGTTTCGTAACGGCAATGATGAACGAGTTCGTTTTTCAGCACACCCCAGAAACTCTCAATGGGCGCGTTGTCATAGCAGTTCCCACGGCGGCTCATCGATGCCCGCATTTTGAACTGGTCAAGGAGTTTTCGGTAGCCCGCGGCGCAGTACTGACTGCCACGGTCGGAATGATGAATCAAACCAGCCGCAGGCCTCTTGGCAGCGACAGCGCGAAACAGGGACTGGGTGACCAGATTCTTTGTCATGCGTTCTCCCATGGCGTAGCCCACAATCTCTCCGGTAAAAAGATCCTTGTGACCGGCAAGATATAACCAGCCCTCGGCTGTGGGGATGTAAGTGATATCCGTTACCCAGACTTGATTCGGGGCCTCCGTGACAAAGTTTTGTTCTAAAAGATTTGTGGCAACCGGCAGCTTGTGGTTTGCGTTTGTGGTTGCCTTGAACTTTTTGACCTGTTTGCAGCGAAGCCCCAGTTTCCTGCGAATCCGTTTGATCCGGTGAACTCCAATGTGAACGCCGTGGCAGGCAAGCTCTTTCTGCAGACGTTCCGGACCGTAGGTTTCTTCCGTTCTTTTATGAGCCGCTATGATTTCGAGTTCGAGCCGTTTTTCCTCTTGATTCCGGAGAGAATCCGGTCGTTTCAGCCAGGCGTAGTAGCCACTGGTTGAAACCTCCAGAACCCGACATAGCCGAGGAACCGGATACTTCGATCGAAACCGCCTGATTACCGCGTACCGGACAGCGACTCCCGGGCAAAGTACGCGGCGGCTTTTTTTAAGATATCGCGCTCCTGTTTTACTTGAGCAAGCTCTCGTTTGACGCGCTCAAGCTCCTCCTCAACCTGAGTGAGAGGCCGCCGCTCGCCGCCAATATCGGAAAGTTTTCCGGCCTTGTACGCTCTCACCCAGTTTTCCAGGGTCGACTTGGGCAGGGAGAGTTGACGCGATGCTTCATATGCTGTCAAGCCGCCTTCAATGATCATGTTGACGGCTTCATGCCGAAATTCTTTCGAATAGCGACCGTTCGTTGCGTTCTTTGCCATTCAGACACCTCCGTTTTGGTTGGATAGTAACTTTGGTGTCCGATATTTTCAACGTACCTCAGGCTTTTTGGAAGGAATCTCTGAATAAGGCTGCGTCAGCCCCGCAAAGGCACCTTGCAGAGCCTGATGCGACCCGAGTCAAGGGAAAGCGCAAGGCCTTTATTCAGAGCTTTCGGAAGAGATACGGAAAAGAGTCCGTGATGGAGAAACAGTGGAACGGAAGGAGCGATGTGCGGTGGATGGGGACGTGTCGTGTTTTTCCGGCAAGGATGTCTCCGGGGAGAGCGAGGCCGAGTCGGAGGCGGCATCTTCGGAAGCTCTGGTGCGGTGGATGGCTGCGGGTGGAAATCCCTCGGAGGGCACGTGCGCTCCCGCCGACGAGGGAAGCACCGGCGGAGAGTCGGGAGTTTCTCCTCCGCAACGGCCCTCCTTTCTCGAAAACTTCGGGAAAAACGTCTTTATGGGCATTCTCGTTTTTCTGCCTTTGGTGGTTCTTCTTTTCATCGTTCGCTTTCTTCTGGAGATCACGCTTCAGATCGGGAGTGCTCTTTTCGGAAAGACCCAGTCCCTGGAAGCCACGGTGGGCATACTTCTCGGCATCGTGTTCTTTCTCGCCTATGCGGGGCACAAGTTTCGCTCAAGAGAAAAATGGCTTCTCACGTATATGGAGAAGCTTATCCTCTCCGTGCCGTTTCTTGGCTCGTGGTACGGCATCCTGAAGGATCTCGTCGCTTCCTTCAGCGGTGCCTCCCAGGACGAGAAATACCTAGGTGTGGTGCAGGTCCCCTTCGGCAAGGCGCATGTCCTCGGTTTCGTCACGAGGAAAGCGGAGGGGAAAGACGGTGACGCGGATCTCACCGTCTTCGTTCCCACGTCGCCCAATCCGACATCGGGACTTGTCTTTTTTTTCAAAGAACGGGATGTGGTCTACACGAATCTGACTCCGGAGGATGCCTTTACCAGGATTATTTCTCTGGGAATCAAGGCATGAGCTTTCGGAAGCAGTCGAAAGGAGAGCGTTCATTTTGAGCGAGACAGCGCAGGAAAGAGCAGCGAGACTCCAACGGGAATCCATGATCGTCGACGCCCATTTCGACCTCGCCATGGATCTTCTCTACAAGTGGGAACGAGGAAAGAAACATCCCCTTCTCCCCTGGCTGGAACGGTTTCGGAAGGGCGGATTCGGCCTCGTCGTGTCCTCGCTCTTCGTGAGTGGTTCCTTCCTTCCGGAGATGGGCCTTCGGCGGGCGTTGGATCAGTTGGCGGTGCTGGTGCGCGAGATCCGCAACACGGAAGGAGTCGCGCTCTGCAGGACCATGGAGGATATCGAAAGGGCACGCCGGGAGGGCGAGGTCGGTATTCTCCTCTCCTTTGAAGGGCTTGATCCCATCGGCAACGATCTCAACCTTCTCGACATCTTCCACGATCTGGGGGTCCGCGCCGCCGGGATCGTCTGGAGCAGAAGAAACTACGCCGGTGACGGCTGTTTCTTCTCACCGAAGCGCGAGGGAAAGAAGGGCGGACTCACTCCCTTCGGCGTGGAGGCGGTGCAGCGTGCCCAGGAGTTGGGCATGGTCATCGACGTGAGTCACCTCAACGACGAGGGGTTCTGGGACGTGATGGACATCGCGAAAGGGCCTCTCATCGCCTCCCATTCCAACTGCCGGAGTCTTGCCCATACCATGCGGAACCTCACGGACGAACAGATCCGTGCTCTCGCGGAGAAGGGTGGCGTGATGGGGATGAACGCCATCAGCTGTTTCGTTCGGGAGGATCATGCGACGCGTCGGGCGACTCCGGCGGATCTGGCGGCCCACGTGGAGCACATCGCGAATCTCGTCGGTGTCGACCACGTGGGATTGGGATTCGACTTCTGCGACGGCTTCGAGAACTACCTCACTCTGGAGGACGACATCAAGACCTACGATGTGATCGCCGGTCACGAAAACGTGTGTGACTTCACGGTGGCTCTTCTGGAACGCGGTTTCAACGACGAGGAGATGCGAAAAATCCTGGGCGGAAATTTTCTCCGCGTCTTCGGTTCCTGGCTGGGAAAATAACGCCGGTTCGTCCGGAGGATTGGAGAAGAAGGGGAACGGGCGCTTTCAAGGCGCCCGTTCCCCTTCTTCTGTTCTTTTCCGGTTTTGCCACTGGTTCTCCTCCGGTGGCGTCTTTGTCGAGGAAGCGGCATTCCCACCGAGGGGGCGGGCGGAAGGCCTCAGTGCTTTCCTGGGGCGGAAAGGGTGGAGAAAACCGCCTGGTTGAAGTGCTTCCGGAAGGGAAACAAACCGAAGGCGCCTCCGGTGTGCAGAAAAAGCACGGGCTCGTCCTTTGGAAAACGTCCTGCTGCGATCTCTCGGGAGAGGCCGTAGAAGGCCTTCCCCGTGTAGACCGGATCGAGAAGCTGTTCTTCCGTGGCGGCGGCGGTGGCGATGAAACGGAGTTGTTCGGGCGTGGTCGTTCCGTACCCCTCGCCGAGGTAGTCGTCGAGAACGGTGAGGGTTTCCCGGGGCAGCGTGCCAAGGTCGGGAAAATCGCTCCTTCGAAGTCCCTCCAGAAGATTTTGTACTGTGTCCAGGACCTGTTGCCGCGGATAGGCCACGCTGATGGCGGTGATCCTCCAGGGGAGCTTATGGAGGAGGACACCCGCGACGAGTCCCGCGAGCGTGCCTCCGGAACCCACGGCAGTGACCAGATGGCGGGGGCGGGAGGGCAGTGCCGCCATCTGAGGGATCATTTCCGTCACGGCATCCACGTATCCGAGGCACCCCAGGGGATTCGACGCACCGAGGGGGATGATGTAGGCGCGTGTGCCCTGTGTCTCGTATTCCTGGGCCAGGCGTTCCATGGTGCTGTCCCGTTCGTGTCCCTTTTCCTCCGGAAGGAAGGTGATCCGGGCGTTGAAGAGAAGATCCAGGAAGAGATTTCCCTCGGGGATCTCTTCCGGTGTGCCGTTCAGGACGAGATGGCTCGAAAGTCCCAGGCGTGCCGCCACGGCGGCGGTTGCCCTGGCGTGGTTGGACTGCACGCCCCCGCAGGTGATGAGCACCTGTGCGCCCTTGTCCAGGGCGTCGGCCACGCAGTATTCCAGTTTGCGGATCTTGTTGCCGGAAACGCCCCCGCCCGTGAGATCATCGCGCTTGATGTAGATGTCGGGGCCGCCGATCAGCCTGGAAAGACGTGGCAGCAGTTCGATGGGGGTGGGTTTTTTTGCGAGATCGAGTTTTTTCCGCTGAGTTGCCTTCATGAGCATCTCCTCCTGGATGACGGAATCAACGTTGCGATCGTCGCAGCGTGATGGATCGTCGCTCTCCATATTTCCTCCATGATACTACTTCGCCTGTCGAAAAGGTGTGCGACGGAAGAATTCTTTCGCCGCATACCCCTTCGTGAAATGGAACACCGGTTCATGAATGCTTTTGAAAAGAATGAGTGAGAATCTTTCCAGGAAGGATGTTTCAGTGGAGATTATGAAGCAAATTGTCATTGTTCTCGAAACAGAATTCGTTCGACATCTCGTTTTGTCGATAGTGCATGGCTGAAACATCACATGCCACAGAATACAAAGAGAGTGAGTCATCGTTACTGCAAGGAATGACGATGATCATTCACTTGACAGTGGCGGCTGAAATAGAGCATAGTGCTACAGTTACGTACCGCTCCTCTCAAGGAGCATCCGGCACCTTCAATTGAACTGAAAATCCGCGACAATTATTTCGGTGGTGCGAAGGAGGCGAAAACATGACGATGGCGCGAAGGGGAGAGTGGGTGCAGATCCGCCGCGTTGTGTTGTCCGCAGGTTCTCGGGCGCCTCAGGTTCCCGAGGACACGGCGGCGGTTCCCCTGGAATTGAAAGTGAAGGGGTTTCTCGTGGAAGAGACGGCCCGCTGCGGCGAAACGGTGACGGTACGCACCGCCGTTGGAAGAGAGCATCGGGGAGTTCTCATCGCCGTCGATCCTCCCTATGACGTGGGCTTCGGCCCGCCTCCGAAGGCACTGCTGGGGATCGGAGAGGAGCTTCGAGGCATGCTTCGGGGAAAGGCGGAACGGCCATGACCGGGGACTATGGCGCCGTGATGGCCCGACGTGGTGAGATCATGCGCAAATCCGTCGGCATCGACTACGAGCGTTTTGCCCGGGGGCGGCTCGCCTTCGACTATGAGGGCATGATGTGCGAGACCGGCTACTCTCTCGACGAAGTCGAGACCATTCAACGGGAGAGCAACGTGGGCAACACACCGCTTCTCGAACTGAAGAACCTCACCCGTCTGGCGCGGACTCTCTCGGAACCGGGCAGGGGAGCACGACTCTTCGTGAAGGACGAGGCGAACAATCCCGCCCGTTCCTTCAAGGACCGCAGGGCCTCGCTCTCGGTGTTCCACGCGGAGCGCAACGGATACAAAGGCGTGGTGGCTGCCACGAGCGGCAACTACGGTGCTGCCGTGGCGAGCCAGGCGGCGAGGAAGAACCTGGGCTGCATCATCGTTCAGGAGGTTTTCGATTCGAAAGGATTCGAACAGCCCGAGATCGCCGAGAAGGGACGGGCCTGCGAAGCCTATGGCGCGGAGGTCCTCCAGCTCTCCGTGGGGCCGGAGCTGTTTTACGTCTTCCTCCTCGTTCTTGAGGAGACGGCATTCTTCAACGCTTCCCTCTACACTCCCTTTTCCATCGCCGGTATCGAGACGCTGGGGACGGAGATCGCGGAGCAGACCAGACGCCTTACGGGAAGAAATCCCGATGTGGTGGTGAGTACCCACGCCGGAGGCGGCATCACCACCGGTACTGCCCGGGGACTTCTCAAGGCTGGATGTCCGGCCACGCGCATCGTGGGAGCCAGTGTGAATCTCCAGGGGCTCCACATGGCTTCGGACAGGGATTTCAATCGTAAATCCTTCACCACGGGACACACGGGGTTCGGCATTCCCTTCGCGGTGTGGCCGGACCGTTCCGATGTCCCCCGGAACGCCGCTCGGGTGCTCCGTTATCTGGACGACTACGTGACAGTCACCCAGGGGGCGGTTTTCTACATGACCGAGGCATTGGCGCAGCTCGAAGGTCTTGAACGGGGTCCTGCGGGCAACACCTCTCTCACCGCTGCCTTCGCTCTTGCACAGACGCTCCCTGAAGAGGCGGTAGTGGTGGTGAACGAGACGGAGTACACCGGCGCCGGAAAGCATCCTTACGCCCAACTCGCCTTTGCGGAGCGGATGGGTGTGGAAGTTCGTCGGGGCGATCCCGAAGAGGAGCGTCCCGGTTCGGTGATCGTCATTCCCGAACATCCTCGGCAGATCGGTGTCACTCCGGTGGATCTGAACCGTCTGCGCACATCCTATGTGCGGAATGCCTGCGCAACTCTGGGCGAGGACAAGACCGTCTCCGAAGAGGACGCGGCTTTTCTTGCTCAGGACACCCGTCTTTCGCCGGAGGAGGTCCGGCGGGTACTCCGGGAGAACGGCATCTCGGTTTCGGCGGCTCATCGGTGACGTTCGCCGGTTCCTGTTTCGGGCGGGGCCCCGCTCTCTTCCACCGGACTCGCGTGCGTGAGAAAAACCGATGCATCTCACGATGTCGTTCCGTTTCTGTTTTTGTCCCGTCGCTTTTCACGCTGCTGAAGAATCGAGGAGGAATGAAGAATGAACTGGCGCCCGACGCGCCTCGAAGTGAACCTCAACAGCATTCGCACCAACTACACCCGCATCCGGAAACACGTGGGAGGCACGCGCGTGATCGCCGTGGTGAAGGCCAATGCCTACAACGTCGGGGCTTTGCCGGCGGCGTGGGCCCTCCGGAGTGTCGGAGCGGACTTCTTCGCCGTGGCAACGCCGGACGAAGCGTTGTCGCTGCGCGACGGGGGCATCACCGATCCCGTGCTCGTTCTCGGTGCGTCCCCCTACGAGGTGGCGGCGGAATACGTGCGGTCGGGTATTCGAGCCGCTCTCACGGATACGGCCATGCTCCATGCCCTTGCAGGCGCGGCCAGGCAGAATGGAAAGCCCGCCAGGGTGCATCTCAAGGTGGATACCGGCCTTGGACGCATCGGTTTCCGGCCTGACAAAGCCCTGGAGGTCGTCGATGCCGTTCAAAGCCTCCCGGAAGTTGAATTGGAGGGAATTTTCACGCATTTTATCGCCTCCGATTCGGGGGATCTCACGGTCACGCACGAGCAATACCGGATTTTTGCCGATCTCCTGAAAACGATCGCCGCAAAGGGTATCTCCATCCCCATGCGGCATTGCTGCAATTCCGGAGGAACCCTCGAAACGCCCGAATACGCTCTTGATGCGGTTCGTCCGGGGCACCTGCTCTTCGGCATGTATCCGACGCCGGAGGTGAGACGGACCATCCCGCTCGAGCCCTGCATGGAGTTCAAGACCGCCGTGGCGGCCCTTCGGGATCTGCCTCCCGGATCGGGCGTCAGCTACGGCAGCGCTTACGTCACGTCCGGACAGGAGCGTTTCGCCGTGCTGCCTCTGGGGTACGCCGACGGATACTACCGGGAACTCTACACCAGGGGCGTTGAAGTACTCATCCGCGGGAAACGTTGTCCCGTGGCGGGAAAAATCTGCATGGACCAGACCATGGTGAACGTCTCCCACCTCGATGACGTGGCTGTGGGAGACGAGGTGGTTCTCGTCGGGCGGCAGGGAGAGGAAATGATCTCCCTTGAGGAGATGGCGCAGAAACTGGGAACACTCATCTGCGTGTTTCCCACGCTCCTCGGCGCCAGAGTTCCCCGGGTCTACAGGGACTGACGGCGGCACGCTCTCTTCAGGGAGCGAAAATTCGCCGCGGAAGAAGGAGGAGATGCACACGATGCTGGGAATCATGCACACCAAGTTCTGGAATGTCCTTGGTTTTCTCCAGAAGATGGCCATGGTGATATCCTCCCTGGCGATCCTTTTCCTGGTGCTCTTTCAGGTGTTTCTCCGGTATGTCCTGGTGAAGCCCATCATGGGAGTGGAGGAAATCGCCACGATGACGGGATTTTGGCTTTATTTCATGGGCGCTTCCTGGGGTACGGCGGAGCGGACGCACATCAAGGCGGACGTCATGAGCGCCATCGTCAAGAATCCAAAAAAACTCATCTGGATCAAGGTCTTTACGGCGTTTCTCTCGGTGGTTCTGGCGATCATGATGACCTTCTGGGGGTGGGAGTACGTCGTCTGGGGCTACACGAAAAAACAGCTTTCCCACACGCTCATGATCCCCATGATCTATTCCCAGGCCAGTGTTTTTCTGGGTGCGATCCTCATGGTCTTCTATTTCTGCGTCGAGCTTGTCGATTATTTTCTCCAGGCCATCGGGAAAAAACCCCTCGATGTTTCGCCTCAGGACGACGTACCCATTTCCGAAGCGGCCTGTCCTGTGCACACATCGAAGTAGAAAGGAGGAAAATCCGTGGTCATCGCCATCAACCTAGCAATTCTCATCGGTCTCATCGTCATCGGTCTGCCCGTTCCCCTGTGTTTCATGTCCGCCGCCATCTACATGGGATTCGTGTACAATTTCAGCTTCGGATTCCTCCTCCCTTCCGGGTACTATGCGTTGAATTCGCTCACGCTTCTTTCCGTGCCTTTTTTCATCATGGCCGGAGCTCTCATGTCCTCGTCGGGCATCGCCGAGCGGCTCACTACTTTCGCCCAGGCCTTTCTCGGGCGTCTCCGGGGAGGAATGGGCGCCGCCACCATCGTGGCCTGCGCCATTTTCGGCGCCATTTCCGGAACCTGCTCCTCCGCGGTGGCCTGTATCGGCGGAATCATGATCCCCCGATTGGAGAAACTGGGCTACCCCCGGCAGTACAGCGTGGCCATGGTGGGATGCGCCTCCGTTCTCGGCCAGCTCATTCCGCCCAGCGTGCCCATGATCCTCTACGCCTGGGTGACCCAGCAGTCCGTGGCGGCGTGTTTTCTCGCCACGGTCATTCCGGGCATTCTCACCACGATCTTCATGTGCGTGCTCAACTATTTCGAGGTCCGAAAGATTCCGAGTGTCCAGGTCGAGCCCCAGGTTCCCTTTCGGCAGAAGGTTGCCCAGATCGGACACGCGACGAAGCACGGCATCTGGAGCCTTCTCATGCCCGTGATCATTCTGGGGGGCATCTACGGGGGGATCACCACTCCCACAGAGTCCGCGGCTCTCGCCGTGGCCTATGCGATTCTTGTGGGATTCTTCATCCATCGGGAGCTTTCGACGAAAACCCTGTGGTCCGCGCTGGTCTCCTCTTCCACGACTACGGGAGTCTGCGTGCTCATGCTCTTCTTTGTGTCCATCCTCGCCAAGGTCTACACCATGCAGCAGATTCCCCAGCAATTGGCGAAATTTCTCATGACCATCTCCGACAACAAGATCGTGCTGCTCCTCATGGTGAACCTCTTCCTCATCATCATCGGCATGATGATGGACGATTTCAGCGGCACCATGCTCGCGGCGCCGCTCCTGCTGCCGCTCATGGTGCACATCGGGGTGCATCCCGTGCATTTCGCGGCCATCATGGGCACCAACCTGGGACTGGGGAACGTCACGCCTCCCTGCGCGCCCATCCTGTACCTGGCGGGGCGCATCGGAGGCGCCTCGTTCGACCAGTATTTCGGATACGCCCTGAAGTTCATGCTCTTCGCCCAGGTTCCCGTGGTCCTTCTCACCACCTATTTCCCGGACCTGTCACTGTTTCTGCCCAGGTTGCTCATGGGCATCAAGTAGAGAATGTCGCAGGCGTTTTTCTGCGGAAGAAGGAAGGGGGGAGCGGGAAAAGGCCTCTGAAAAGACGAGTCAGGTGCGAAGGGAGGGGGAGGCCCCGATTGTTTCGGGAATTTTCCCGAGGAGAGTTCCGATGAGAGCAGATTGATCTTTGGAGTGCTCGAGCGATTCGGAGGAGGTGCTGAGGAAGATGAGGAAGTATCTGGCTTTGTTTCTCGTGGCGGTGCTGACGGTGTCTTTCGCTGCCGTGGCATGTGCGGCTCCGAAATACCAGTTCAAGATGGGGCATCCGAATCCCGTGGACACCCCCTATGACCAGACGGCACACAAATTCGCCGAACTTGTCAAGGAGAAGACCAAGGGCGAGATTGAGATTTCCCTGTTTCCCAACAGTCAGCTCGGTGACTGGACGGAAACCTTCGAGCTGATCTCCCGCGGCACGGTGGAGATGGGATTCCAGATCGCCAACGCCGCCTACGATCCCAAGCTGAACTTTGCCTACTACATGCCCTATGTGGTGCGCGACCTCGAAGAGGGCAAGAAGGCCTATGCTCCCGGCGGCTGGGCCTACGACATCATCAAGGATCTCTGGGCCGAACACGGCATCAAGGCTCTTGCGGTCTATCCCATTGGCATGGCGGGGATCTCGCTTCGGGATGAACCGCCCTCCCCGGGCGATCCCAACGTCCCCAAGGGGATGAAGGTTCGGGTCATGCCCTTGCCCGCGTGCTCCATGACCTACGAGGCGCTGGGCTACATTGCCACTCCGATTCCTTATGCCGAAACCTACAGCGCCATTCAGACGGGCATCGCCGACGGCCAGATGGGCGGACCTCCCTTCCAGGCCTGGTCCTTCCGGGATGTGAACAAGGTCTGGATCCAATACAATGACTATTTCGAACAGCATTGGATCGTTATCAACGCCCAGCTCTGGGACAAGCTGGGGCCCGAGCTGCAGCAGGCTCTTCAGGAGGCTGCCACGGAGGCGTCGAACATCCGCTGGAGCCAAGTGCAGGACGAGGACCAGCACTATCGGGATGTGCTGGAGAAGGAGAATGGCTGGAAGATCATCATGCTCTCCGATGCCGAACTGGAAGCTTGCGCAAACAAGGTCCGCGAGGTAGTGTGGCCCAAGCTGAAGGAAATGCTCGGCGACGAACTCTACAACAAGATGACCGAATCGGTGAAAAAGCAGTAGTCGCAGGGTGCATTCTCTCCCGGCGGGAAAAGGTCGGCACGATGGGGGGCGGGGGGTTCTTCCGTCCCCCATTTTGATCAACCTGCGGAGACGACGAGAAATGTGTCAAAGAATGGGGAGGAACGATCATGAAGCCACTGCATCTGGAGCGCTGTTTGCGCACCGTCGAGGCCGACAAGGCGGTTCTCTGTTCCGCTGCCAGGGTGCCCTATTATCCCTTAGTTGTGAAGAAAGCTCGGGGGAGCTGGGTGGAGGACGCGGACGGCAACAGGTACATCGATTTTCTCGCCAGCGCCGCCGCGGTGAACGTGGGGCACTGCCATCCCAGAGTCGTCGAAGCGGTTCGGGAACAGGCGGAGGCGTTCATGTCCTACACGGCGGTGTACATGTATCACGAACCGCTCGTCTGCTTGAGCGAGGCCCTCTGCCGCATCACGCCCGGGAATTTCCCCAAGCGGGTGATCTACGGTCTTTCCGGTTCCGACGCCAACGACGGTGCCATCAAGCTCGCCCGGTGGACCACGGGACGCTCGAAGATCGTTGCCTTTCAGCGCTCCTATCACGGCAGTACCTACGGAGCCCTTTCTCTCAGCTCACTGAGCCTTCCCATGCGTCGCCGCATGGGACCGTTCCTCCCCGAGGTGTATCACTTTCCCTATCCCGATACGTTCCGTCCGCCCTTTTCCGGCACGGACGAGGAGATCGCCGACTACCATCTGGATCTGATCCGGAGAGCCTTTGCGGACTACATCCCCGGCGAGGAAGTGGCGGCGGTCATCATCGAGCCGATCCAGGGAGACGCAGGGATCCTCGTGCCGCCGGTTTCCTTCATGAAAGGGCTGCGGAGTCTCTGCAACGACCACGGTATCCTTCTCATCGCCGAGGAGGTGCAACAGGGGTTTGGCCGCACGGGAAAGTGGTTCGGCATCGAGCACTTCGGCATCGTCCCCGACGCGGTGATCCTGGGAAAGGCCCTTGGATCGGGTCTTCCCCTGAGCGCCATCGTGGCCCGGGAGGACCTCATGGCGGATTGGGATGCCCCGGCGCATTGCTTCACCCATGCGGGAAACGCCGTGTGCTGTGCCGCTGCCTACGCTTCGGTGCAGGTCATCGAGGAAGAAGGGCTCATCGCCCGCTCCGAAGAGATGGGGAACTACCTGATGGAACGTTTCCGGGCGCTGCAGGATTCTTATCCGCTGATTGGCGACGTGCGGGGGAAAGGGCTTTCCATCGGCGTGGACCTGGTGAAAGACGGCAAGACCCGGGAGCGTCACGGAGAGGCCGCGGCGAAGATCTGCTACCAGGCATGGCAGAAGGGGCTGCTTCTCTCCTTCTTCAGCGGCTCGGTGCTTCGGATTCAGCCACCCCTGGTCATTACCCGGGAGGAAGCGGACCGGGCCCTCGAAATCATCGAAGAGGCCATGCGGGATTTTCTTGCGGGGCGCATTTCCGACGAGGTACTCAAGACCGTGAAAGGGTGGTAGGAATCCCTGTGTGCCCCGGCGGTGCTACCGGGACACACAGGCTACGAAATGCCCTCCGTCGAGATCTTTTAACGAAGGAGAACTCTCTTTGCAGTGTGCTGATGCCTCGGGACAACGGCTGAAGAAGGCACATCCGGGCGGAGGGTCGATGGGGCTGGGAACGTCTCCTTCAAGGAGCCTCGTGGCCATCGGAGTTGGGTAAGGTCATGTTTCTCCGGTGAAAACCATGGCGGACTGCAATGAAATGCACAGGTCGGAGGTTTTGTGGATGCAGGATGTTTCTCATGGAGAAAAGGGAGGCGACGTGTCATGCCGTTTCGAAAAAATTGTGACGGTTCCCTCCTGAGGAAGGGACAAGCTTCTTCTCGGGCGCTTTGGCTCCGCAAGGGGCGAATCGTCTCTCCTGGAACGGATTTGAGTGAGAGCGAATCCCTTCTGGCCTGGGGGGAACGGATCGTCGCTGTGGGAAAGGATGACGAGGTGGCAAGGCACCCTCTCGCCAACATGGCGGAACAAGTGGACGCGGCGGGGCGACGGGTAATTCCCGGCATCGTTGATGCTCATGTGCATTTTGCCGCCGCCGTGGAGGGGCGGACCGCCGTGGATCTCAGCTCCTGTGCGACACTCGGGGAGGTTGTGGAGCGCTTGTCCCGCAGGGCGGAAACGCTTTCCCCTTCAGCGTGGGTGAGGGGCATGCACTTCGATCACAACCGTTTCGTCGAGAAACGATTGCCCGAGCGACGCGAACTCGACAGGATTTCCAATCCCGTCCTGCTCACCAGGCTCTGTTACCATGCTCATTGCGCCAACACGCCCGCACTGCGTGCCGCGGGGGTGCTGGATGCACCGGACTTGCCCGAGGGGTTTCAGCGCGATGCGGAGGGGGCGCTCACGGGGGTGGTCCTCGAGAGTGGGGCGGACCGCCTGTACCGGGCCTATCGGGCCGCAGGAGGCGACGAGGAAGCGTTGCTCGAAGGAATGGCTCGAATGATGGAGGAATGGGCATCCTTCGGCATCACCTCCTTCAATACCACCTCGGCGGAGCATATCGGCATCGTGGAGTCCCTGGGAGCGTACCAGGAGCTGCAGCGTCGGGGAAGACAGCTCCAGCGCGTGGTGGTCCACACGAACAGCCTTCCGCCTTTCGGCATGCAATCGGGCTTCGGCTCTTCCCTGCTTCGTTTCGGAGGGCTCAAACTCTTTGCAGACGGTGGCTTCTGCGCTCGCACGGGAGCCATGAGCTTCGTCTATCCCGGAGAGGAGACGAGTGGATATCGGGGCCTGCTCGCCTACGGCGACGAGGAGCTCTACGCCCTTTTCCGCGACGCCCAGCAGCGGGGGGTGCAGATCGCGGTGCACTGCATCGGTGATCGGGCCCTCGACCAGATCCTGGACGCTTTCGAGCGTGCCCAACGCACGTTCCCCAGGCCGGAACTGCGGCATCGCGTCATCCACTGCTACGTGGTGCGGCCGGACCAGCGGAAACGCATGCGCGCCCTCGGGCTTGCGGCGGACGTGCAGCCACGCTTTCTCGCCGACGAAATCGACATCGCCGAGGCGAATCTTCCCGGGCCGGTGCGTCCCTTCTCCTACGCCTGGAGATCGCTTCTCGACGAAGGCCTGCTCGTCGCGGGCAGCTCCGACTGTCCCGCCGCCCATCCCAATCCGTGGCTCGGCGTGGAAGCGGCGGTGAACCGGGTGCGTGCCCTGGAGCGGACGCCCGCAGGAGGGTGGGGGCCGGAGCAGAAACTGACCCTCGACGAGGCGCTCGCCCTGTTCACGAAAAACGCCGCCGAAGCGGTGGGCCTCGATGAGGCGGGGCGGCTCGAACCGGGTATGCTGGCGGATTTTCTTCTTCTTGAGGATGACCCCTGGGAGATGGAGTCGGAGAAACTGGGGAATGTGCGTGTCTGGCGCACCTATCGCGGCGGAGAGCTGCTCTTTGATCGCACGCGTTGACGAGAGGCAAGGGGGACCTTCCCGTGCGATCAGGGCTCCTTGGACAGCGAGGAGGCTTTCTTCTCCCGGGAAAAGAAGCGTTTCAGGGCATCCAGTGAATTGTCCGATCCCTCGAGAGTGAGCAGGGCCACGGCGCCGGCGATGGCGGCGGCGCCCAGAATGGTCTGGAGAGAGGCGTGTTCTCCCAGGAGAATACCACTCCAGAAAATGGCGAAAGCCAGCTCTGCCGTGGAGAGGATGGACGCCACCGTTCCGGGAATGACCTTCAGCGCCGCCAGAAGAATGCCGTAAGCCAAGAGCGTGGGAATGGCCACCACGTAGGCCAGAAGGAGCCATCCCTTGAGGGGGAGTCCCCGCAGACAGGCGAGGGACCCCGTTGGGACGGCGATGCACCACATGAGCACTGCACCCCAGAAGAACGTGGCGAAGTAGTTGGCGAAGGGGTCGGTTCTTCCCAGGCCGTATTTTCCGTTCAGGATGAACGCCGCGTAGGAAAACCCCGAGAGAAGCATGCAAAGAATGCCAACAAGATCAAGATGTCCCGGTTCGACTCCTCCGACGGCGAACCACACGCCCCCTAGGCCCAGGGCCAGAGCGACGAGACGGATCCGCGTGAGGGACTCCTTTCCCCAGAGGGCTGCCATGGCGATGACCCAAAGGGGAGAGGTGTAGAAGAGAACGGTGGCAAAGCCGATAGGGATGCGCACCATGCCGATGTTGCTGAGAAGATAGACGCCGACGACTCCGAAAAGACCGCTGGCAATGCGGTATGGGAGTTGCCGGAACAGTTCTCGAAAAGAATCTCGATGCCGTACCAGGGCGAAGATGGCGACGCACAGGGCGGCGCCGGTACCCCGCACGAGTCCCACGGTGATCGGTTCGACGCCGAAGGCGTAGAGGCCGCGGAAAGTGGGACCTATGAGGCCCCAGATGGCGGCGCTGGTGAGTGCCGCAAGAATGCCCAGCACGTACATGCAGGTGTTGCCTCCTTCATCGCGTCCGACGAGGGGACGGTTTTGAACGTCTTCTCTTGTTTCCCCTTCATGATATCGCGTACAATCCATTGTGTCCCGAACCAACAGCCATGATCATGAGAGAGCCATTGTTCCTCCCGCGACGACTTCCAAAAAAGAGGGACGGGCGCGTTTTTCCCTGGTCGCTCGTGGTACCATGTTTCCGCTCACGGAAGCGATACGATATGCGGGTGGATTCGGAACGAGGTACGGTGCGCCGTGCCGCCCGGCGCACCGGAGCGGAGTGCGCGGACGCACCCGAGGGAGAAGAGACGTATGATCGTTTTCATGCTCGTTCTCAATTTAATTCTCAACATTCTGGCGAGTGTCTTCATCAAGATCGGTATGCGCGGCGCTTCCGGCGAGGTGGGAGGCGCGGTGTTGCACATGCTGCGCACCTGGCAGATCTACGCGGCGGTGGCCTGTTTCGGCGGCGGCTTCGTTACCTACAGTCTCCTGCTGGCGAGAATGCATCTGAGCGTGGTCTACCCCCTGATGATGGGGAGCATCGCCGCGGGGCTCTCGTTCGTGGCGGTGTTCTGTTTCGGGGAGACCTTCAGTCTTGTGAAAGGCGTCGGCCTGGTGCTCGTCGTGGCGGGAGTCTGGTGTCTCACCAGATAGTCTATGCTTCGGGGATACGTGTTGTCGCCAAAGTCGGAAAAACGGGGTGACGCCTTCGCCCGCACGCGTTCCTCGCGGGAGGGATGGAAGGTGACTCTTTGCCGAAGAGGGAAGATGTCCGAGGGCGTGGCGTGCAGAAGCGCTGCTAAGGAGAAATACGGCTCCGCAGACCCGAAGGCTTTGGGTTTCGGAAGGAGGCTCGGGAGATGCGTGAACTCGCCGTCGTGATTCCCGTCTACAACGAGGCCGAACAGATCGCACGAACGGTGGCTGCCGTCGAGGCGGCCCTCGGGGGGTGTGCCGATCTGCGGTACCGTTTTCTTCTCGTGGACGACGGATCCGAAGATGGTTCGTGGCGGGCCATTTCGGAACTCGCCGATGGCAAGCCGCACCTCCGGGGTGTGCGCCTCAGCCGGAACTTCGGCAAGGAGGCGGCGCTCTGCGCCGGGCTCGATCTCGCCGAAGGCGTCTCCTGCCTCATCATGGACGCGGACCTGCAGCACCCGCCGGATGTGCTCCCCCGCATGGTCGCCCTCTGGCGGGAGGGATATGACGTGGTGGAGGGCGTGAAGATCAGTCGGGGAAAGGAGAGCCTTTCCTATCGCCTTCTGGCGGGTTCCTTCTACTGGATTCTCGAGCGCCTCTCGGGGTTTTCCTTCGAAAACGGCTCGGATTTCAAGCTCCTCGATGCCAAGGTGGTGGCTGCCTGGAAGCGGATGGGCGAGAGCCGAACCTTTTTTCGCGGCATGTCCGCGTGGCTTGGTTTCCGGCGTGCCACTGTCCCCTTTGCCGTGGGAGAGCGCGGGGCGGGGCGGAGCGGCTGGTCGGCTTTCAAGCTGATCCGGCTCGCCGTGGACGCCATCGCCTCCTTCACCTCGGCGCCGTTGCATGTCGTCACGATATTGGGCTTTTTTTTCTTCCTCTTCGCCGGAGTTCTCGGCGCGCAGACCTTGGCCAACAAGGTGCGTGGACTTGCCGTGGACGGGTTTACCACGGTGATCCTGCTCCAGTTGCTCATCGGAAGCATTCTCATGATGAGCCTGGGCATCATCGGCATCTACATCGCCAGGATCTTCGACGAGGTGAAGCACAGGCCCCGGTACGTGATCGCCGAGGCCACCGCCTCCACCGGGAAAGATTTCGGGGAACCCGACTGAGATGCTGTCCGGTTTTCTTTTTCTCTGCCTCTGTACCGCCGTGGGATTCGTCTTTCTCCGGGAAATGCTGCCCTCTCTTTGGGACGACGGCCTGAATGTCCATCGCCTCCTCCGGAGGCGGAGGTGCCGAGAAAGCGAAACCGGAATGGAAGACCGGGGAGCGGAGAGCGGCCTGTCGAAATACGAAGGCGAAACGGTTCGACGGTGGATGGTGCTCCTTCCGGCGTCATGGATTTCCGGGACGCTTTGCGTCACCTGGTTCGTCTATCTCGCCGCCTACGCCCTGCGGAGGACCACCGCGCCGCTCCTCTGGGCGAACGTGCTGGCTTTCCTGTTCTTCGGTACCTTTCTCTCCGTCTGGCTTCTGCGACGGCGGCGGCTCTTTTCCGGAGCCCACGGATGGAGCGTTGGGGACATCCTCGGAGAACTCACGGCCTCGAAACTTGAGATGGGCGTCCTCCTCGTCGCCGCCCTGGGGATGGGGTATCTGGATTTTCGCACCTGCTTCGAGAGCAGGGGAGATCTGGCTCTCGGCGTGTCCGCCTTCAGCGATCTCGTGACGCACGTGTCCATGATCCGCTCCTTTTCACTGGGAGCGAATTTCCCCACCGAGTACGTCTATTTCGCCGACGGGACCGTGCGCTATCACTTTCTTTTCCAGTTTCTCACGGGGAACCTGGAATATCTGGGCATGCCCCTCGCCCTTGCGCTGAACCTCACGAGCATCCTCGCCTTCGTCGCCATGATCGCACTTCTTTTCAGTCTTACCGTCGCTCTCTGCGGAGACCGGATTGCGGCTCTCCTCGCCTGCGTTCTCGCCTTCTTCCGAAGCTCCTGGGCCTTTTTCTCCTTTGCCGGAGAGGCGACATCTTTTTCCGACCTGTGGCATCGCATCCTCCGCGTGAGCGAGCACATCGGAAAAACCCCCTATGAACACTGGGGCCTCTGGAACCAGAACGTCTTCGTGAACCAGAGACACTTTCCCTTCGCGGTGGCGCTGCTGCTGTTCGTCCTGCTCTGCATGCTCCCTCCCTTCGCGGCCATGATGGATCGGCTTCGGCGGGGGCGCTTCTCCGAACGCGTCGGAGAGCTGCTGCTCGCGAGAGATGTCTGGATCCCCGGCGATCTCCGGAGAGGGTGCGCTCTGGGGGTGCTCCTGGGAGTGTCCGCCTTCTGGAACGGGGCGGTTTTCATCGCGGCCCTTCTCGTGCTCTTCGTGTTCGCTCTCTTCTCGAAACATCGTCTGGAATATCTGCTTCTGGCCGCTCTCGCCCTCGCGCTCGCCAAACTGCAGGGGGCGTTCTTTCTGGGCGATGTCCCCGCCGTGGCCCCGAAATTCTTTCTCGGCTTCGTCGCGCCGGTCAAGACGAACTACGGTGTCTTCCGGTATTATCTGGAACTCTTCGGCGTTCTCCCCTTCGCCGTGCTCGCGTCACTTTCCCTGCCCCTCTCGGGGGTCGCGGTCTTTCTGGCCGCGGCGGGAGCGCCCTTCCTCTTCGCCAACTTCGTGCAACTCACTCCGGACATCGTGGTGAACCACAAATATATCCAGATCGCGGTCTTTCTGGCGAACATTCCCGTGGCGTTTCTTCTGGCGACACTCTTCCGTGAACGGGCGACACGCCTTCTCGGGGTGCTGCTTCTCGCCGTTCTCACCGTGACGGGCGTGGTGGACCTCCGGGCGGTGCACAACATCAACGACCCCGCCCGGGCGGTGCGGATCAGGGAGCAGGATCCGGTGAAGCTCTGGGCGCTGGAGCATATCGGACCGAACGAGCTGGTCCTCACGAAGAATTACTACATGCATCCCCTCCTGGCTGCGGGGAGGAAACTCTACAATGGCTGGCAGTACTACGCATGGTCGGCGGGGTATCCCACGGCGTCCAGGGATCGGATCGTCAGAAAGATCTTCGAGGGGACCGATCCCGAGGCGGTGAAGAGGCTTCTTGCGGAAAACCGCATCGGATACGTTCTCGTCGATGGGGAGACCCGGAGGGAGTTCAAGGTGAACGAAGTGCTCCTCAACAGGGTGCTCGAAAGAGTTTTTTCCCATCCCCCCTCCGGGACGGCCATCTATCGCGTGCCGAAAAACGAGGACTGCGACGTATTGCAGGAAAAGGAATCCGCTGAATAGCAAAGGAGGGAGGAACGGAGAACGGGTGCGGGAAGAGGGCCACGGTCGCTTTCTCCGAGGAGGCGACGTGTCTCGGGACGCCCTTTTCTGCCGGGCCGACGGCGGAAAATCGAGGACCAGGGAGGAATGAACATGGCGCGGATCCAGGACAGGAGCGGGCAATCCGAGGCGGAGACGACCTCGGACATCGATCTTTCCGTGGTCGTACCCGTCTACAACGAACAGGAAGTGCTTCTGGAGAGCTACCGGCGTCTTTCGAAAGTCCTTTCCGGCATGGAGGAGCGCTACGAACTTATCTTTGTGGACGACGGCAGTCGGGATGCCACCAGAGCCATTCTCCGGGAACTCGCGAGGCGGGATCCCAACGTGCGGTTCATCGGCTTCTCCCGGAACTTCGGGCACCAGGCGGCCATCACTGCCGGCGTGGACGCTTCCGCCGGAAAGGCGGTGGTGATCATCGACGCGGACCTCCAGGACCCGCCGGAACTGATCCCTCGCATGGTGGCGAAATGGAAGGAAGGCTACGAGGTTGTCTACGGAAAGCGCACCAAGCGCAAGGGGGAGACGGCCTTCAAAAAGATCACCGCCGCGCTCTTCTACCGCGTTCTCCGCGCCATGGCGAACCAGGACATTCCCGTGGACGCGGGGGACTTTCGGCTTCTCGACCGGCGCATCTGCCGCATTCTCCTGGAGAACGTGAACGAGCGGTGCCGGTACATGCGGGGGTTGGTGAGCTGGATGGGATTCCGCCAGACCTTCATCGAATACGAGCGGGAGGAACGCTTCGCGGGAGTCACCAAGTATCCTCTGAAGAAAATGGTTCGTCTCGCCATGGATGCCATCACGGCGTTCACCATGCCGCTCAAGATCGCCACCTGGGTGGGGTTTTCCCTGTCGGGGCTCAGCTTTCTCTACCTGCTGGTGAACATCTACCTGAAGCTCTTCACAGACGTCACCTGGCCCGGATGGACGTCCCTCATCGTGGTGAGCCTCTTCTTCAACGGCGTGATCCTCATCATGCTCGGTCTCATGGGAGAGTACATCGCCCGGATCATCGAGGAGGTGAAGGGACGCCCCCTCTATCTCGTGGCGGAAACGGGCAACATGGAGGAGCGCGCCTTTCGGGACAACGGAGACCTCCGGCGGGGGGATGGGCGTTATCCTGCCTGAACGTTCGCGTTCTCCCGGGTTCTTCCTCCGACCGAATGAAGGAAGAACCCGAGAGCGGGAGTTGTGTGCGGTCAAGTTTGCAAAAAGATTTTCCTGGTGTTTGGCGGCCGTCTGCGGCGATTAGCCACACTTTTCCAGGAGTGCCTGTGCGGTGCCGATGGACAGGCACTTTCGCGGAATCGGATAGAGCGGAGCGCTCCGAGGCAAAGGGCTGGAGCGTCGCGGAAGTTCCTCGCGAGCGCATACCGTAGCGGAAGCGGCGAAGGAGAGGGAGAGGGAGTATTGCCGTCTCCGGTGCTTGGCGCACGCCCGTACCGCAGCGGTGTCGCGAAAGCGACTTTCACGTTCAAGGAAGCTCTGAAAAAACGTTACGTCGGCCTCGGAAAAAGGCGATGCGATTAAAAACGAGAGAGGCAAACTCCTTTAAGCAGAGTTTCCTCAAAGGGGTCCTGCGCTCGTGTCCTTCGGAACGCTCCGTCAGTGGGGCGTCGCTTCTTCCGTTTCGCGTTCTTCCGAGGTGGAAGGGGACGGAGGCTCCTTCCGCGCCTCCGCGGAGGGTGCCTTTCCGTCGCCGAGTTCGAGAACCACGAGGTCGCCGCTCCGGAAGACCGCGTTTCCAAGGGTGGCAAGCCCTTCCTCGTCGAGCTTGGGAAAACGCTTTCGCTCCGCCGCGCCCACCACGATGTAGCGAATGCCGTAGTGGGAAAGAAGCGCCTGGGCTTCCCCGCTCTTCGGCGCCTCGTAGATGGCGCGGACCTCCCGGGACCGGCGGTTCGGAAGGTTCGCGTCGTTCCGCCAGAGCCATTCGTGGGCGTGCCATCCGAGGATGGTGGGGAGCCCCGTGGCCATGGAGATGCGCCCGAAATCGCTGTAGCTCTCGCCGTCCGCCTCCAGAATGGGAACCTGGCCCGTCACGGTTTCGTTGAACCAGGCGATGGCGGCCCGGTCGTCCTTGGCGCGGAAATTCATGAAATCCAGGCCGTCCAGCCCTTTCCAGGCTTCCCTGGCGGGGTAGTAGGTGCCCACGGCCTTGGGAAAATAGAGCAGGGGAAGAAGCACCATGAAATAGAAGAACACGGCGAGTCCCTTGCGGAACAAAAGCCTTCGGGGCAGCTCCGCGAGGCGTACCATGACGTATCCCGAGGCGATTCCCAAGAGGATGAAGGCCTGGTAGCCGAGCTTGAACATGGTGTTCGCCCGATGGTAGTCCGGGCCGTAGATGTCCTTCACGTACACCAGCTCCGGAATGGCCACCAGGCCGATCCCCGCCAGGCAGAGCGCCCCCGCGAAGAGATCCCCCGGCGAGAGAGCCCGCCACCAGAGGACGAACCCCCTTGCCGGTCCGCGCCGTTTCATGCAGCGCCCGAGGAGAAAGAAGACGAAGCCCAGAAAGAGGGTTGCCGTGAGGAGTTTGTCTCCCCACAGGATGAGGAGTTGCCATGGCAGCGACCGGGACAGAACGGGAAAAATTCCCTTCACGAAGCTCTGGAAACGGAGCAAAAACGGCAGTGCCACCAAAAGCGACAGCGCTCCCGTGGCGAGGAGTGCTCCCGTACCCCCCGCGAGGGCGCGGAAGAACCGCCCCTTTCGTCGCCAGAGCCAGACGAAGGTGATGCCGCCGAAGAGCGCCGTGTGCACGGGGAAATCCCAGGAGTTCGTCATCTGCATGATCCCCACGAGAAATCCTCCCAGGGCGAGCCGGTCCGCCGAAGGCCCTCGTGCCGCCGTGGTGAGGAGGACTCCCAGTGAAGTCAGTGTCACGGGAATGTCCGACACGTGCCCGTGCAGATCCGCCACCACGAAGGAGTAGAGGGGAAATTCGTGAATGGTCTTGTCCTTGGCGGGAGGAAAATATCCGATATACCTTGTCGCGTCGGGATACCAGTAGCTCTTGGTCGGGCCCGCGTACACTCCCTGGTTTTTGAGAAAGGGAAGGGCATGTCCGTGGACGAAGCCGTGGAGGTTGCCTCCGCAGGCGACGAGGAGCGCCGCGATGGTTCCCGCGGCAAGATTTTTCAGGAATGCACTCTTGTCCGTCGCTGCGGCGGAGCGGACGAAACGGGAACGCCGCACCAGGGAGACGGCGGCCCATCCGAGGGAGAAGGCGAGTGTGACGGTCTGGCCGAAGAGCGTCGCGAGCATGAGGTTATAGGCCACCTGAGGCGCCACTCCCGTGAGGGTGGTGAGGAAGGCGCAGAGGTAATGTCCGAAATAGTAGTAGTTGATGGGCTCTCCCGCGAGCCACATGTCTGTGGGGGGCATGGTACCGCTTCGGAGGGCGGCGTTCACGAAGCCGAAATCCATGAATTTTTCCAGGCCGTGGATGGAGGGCTGGAATCCCCGCACCCAGGCCCAGAAAAGAAAAGCCGCGAGAAAGAGCAGTTCTGAAAAGAGAACCTGTTTCCAGGAAACCACTTTCTCCCCATCGCTTGTCGGAAGAACCGTCTTCGCGATGTGTTCCGGAGTTTCACCGCGTCGGCCGTGTTGCCACAGGAGGAACAGCGCCCCGAGCAGCGCGACGAGAGCCGTGCTCCCCAGGACGGAGGTACGGCCGAAGGAGGCGATTCCGAGCGCCGCGGCAAGCCAGCTCAGGTAGCCGGCGAAAAGAATTCCCAGAGCTTTGGCGAAGGGCCACGCACCGTCCCGGAAGACGGGAAGAAGGCGTTGGGCGAAAGGTGCCGCGGCGAGGGTCAGGAAAAGAAGTGCCACCCACCATCGGAGCGCAAGGAAGAAGAAGGGGGATTCGAGAAAGACGATCCCCTGCCGGAAAAGATGGGGAGCGTAGTCGATCACGGCACGCTCCTCCCCGGAAAGTCCAGGATCTCGGGGGAACGGAGCCCCCGCTCGATGGCGTAGTTCTGGCCCCGGTCCTCGGGGTAGATCTGGGCCATGCAGTTCAGATAGAGATTGGGAATGGGTGTGTGGTGGGGAGGAATCCGCTTTCCGTATCCCCTGGTCGCCACATGCTGGGCCGAGTCAGCCCGGAAGATGCGGATCCGTTTCAGAAGGGACGGCTCCCACCGCATCCGGCCCGGCGAGGTCCGCTCGACGGTCCTGGCGAGACGGGAGAGGCCGTCGAGAAACACTGCCGCCACGGTCTCGTCGTCCGCTCGAAAAAGCGGCGCCGAAGGGGAGAGATAACGGGAGAGATAGACCACGGAGGAGCCGTATCGGGCCGGAGGAAGCAGGTTTGTGTGCTCGATGAGGGCCACAAAGGGAAACTTCTCGTCCGCGACGGTGATCCAGTAGTAGGGCGAGAGAGGACGGGAGAGTTCCAGCAAGGCGCAAAGGTTCGCCTGGTGAGGGATGGCCGTGAGCGCTTCCCGGAATTCCTCGGGAAGCTGGGGTGCCATTCTGGCCAGTTCCGCCGGAGCGGTGGTGACGAGAACCTTGGAGAAGGGTTCTTCTCCTTCGGGGGTTCTTACCAGGAGCGTTCCTTCTTCCTGGGGTATTGCGGAAAGGGAACGGATCGTGAGGACCGGGGTGTTCAGGCGCACCTCGCCTCCCGCGGCGCGGATGCGTGCGGTGAGCGTATCGTAGAGTACGCCGAAACTTCCCCGGAAATAGCCGAGAATTTCCCGACCCTGGCCCTTTCCCCTGGTGGATCCCCGGAGTTTGGTCTTGTTCCAGAGCCAGGTGGCGCCCACCTGATCGGCGTAGTCGTCGAACTTGGAGGCCAGAAGAGGTTTCCAGATCGTCTCGTAGACCCGTTTCCCGCCGGTCTCCACGGCCCATTCCCGGGCGGTCCGCTCCTCCAGATGTTCCCAGGAACGGACTCGCCGTGCGGCGAGAACGAAGAGCCCCAGACGGATCCTGTCCATCAGGGGAAGGGCACCGAGCCGGAGAAGATCCCCCGGCGTCGTGAAGGGGTAGAGTCTCTCTCCGCTGTACAAGGCATTCCGGGGTGGGAGCCACTCCAGGCGGTCTCCCAGGCCGATCTCCTCCGCAAGGGAGACCAGGGCCTCGTCGCTGGTGAAGATGTGATGGTAGAAGGCCTCGATGCGCTCTTCTCCCACGGTGACGGTCCTGGCCATTCCTCCGGAGACGGAGGTACTCTCGAAGACCACCACGTTCGCTCCCCTTCCGGAGAGCGCGTAGGCGGCGGCGAGGCCCGTCGGGCCTGCGCCGATGACGGCGATCCGCATGGTACAGCCACCTCCGAAAATGCACGTCTGACGCGCACAGAAAGCTGAATTCGAGTATATCATGAGAAAACGAGAGATAAAGGGAGCGTCCCGAAGGGAGGGCGGTGCCGTGGAGTTGGAACAGCTTCATCTGTGGCTCTCGGGGCGGGTGCAGGGAGTGGGCTATCGCTTTCAGGTTTTCACCGAGGCGAATCGGCGTAATCTGCGTGGTTGGGTGCGGAACCTGTCCGACGGGCGGGTGGAGGTGCTCCTCCAGGGAACACGGGAAGACCTGCTCGCAATGCGCGAATGGTGCGCCCTCCGTGTCCGGAGGGCTATCGTCCTGGATGTGGAGGAACGATGGGAAACTCCCGGAATGGTTCTCGGGGAGTTCGAGATTCGGTAGCTCTTGGAGGCTTCACGGGTTTTCCCGGCGTGCCTTTCGTTTGATGGTGGTGATGTGTGGGTGACATCCCTCCGGAAAGGCCGAAGATGTCTTTTTTCGGCTTTTCCGGGTATGTTCGGCATCTCCGGAATGCCGGTGCCGGGAACCGGGACGGCGCGTTCTCCGTTCCGCAGCACCGTCGGCGTGTCCTCGAAGAAAAAACGGTGGGAGGCGAACCTGGCGAACATCGAGGAGAAGATCGGTTTTTACGAGGAGACACGCTCCGGAGGGATCGGAAAGAATCCGGCGTGACCGGAACGCTCTCTTTTCATTCCGGAGATGCCGCATGTGGCACGGAGTAGTATCTCTTATAGTCCTTTAGACTCATGTGAACGGGGACGAACTCGTCATTTTTACTCCCTTGGAGACTGCTCCGCTTTTTTGTTTCAGGCGTTACAATACAAAGAGGAAGCACGAACGCACCAGGAAGCGGGGGGAGTGGAAGCCATGGGAGATGCGCTCGATGCCTTCGAAATGGAACGGATGCACCGTCCCTATCGGGAGGTCATCAAGGTCGTGGGCGTGGGCGGTGGCGGTACCAACGCGATCAACCACATCGTTCGAAGCGGCGTGACGGGTGTGGAATTCCTCGCGGCAAACACCGATATGCCCCATCTGGAGCGTTCCGAGGCATCGATCAAGATCCCTCTCGGGCAGAAGCTTACCCGGGGGCTCGGAGCGGGTGCCAATCCCGAGATCGGCTTTCAGTCGGCGAAGGAATCCGTGCGGGAAATTTCCGAGGCGCTTGCCGGAGCGGATATGGTGTTCGTCACCGCAGGCATGGGGGGCGGCACGGGGACTGGGGCCAGCCCCGTCGTGGCGGAGATCGCCCGGGAGCGGGGCGCTCTCGTCGTGGGTGTGGTGACGCGCCCGTTCACCTTCGAGGGACGCCGAAGGGCTCAGAACGCCGCCGAGGGGATCGAGAAGCTCCGGGGAAAAGTGGATGCCCTCATCGTCATTCCCAATGACCGCGTTCTCGAACTCGTGGATAAGAAGACCCCTCTCGCCGACGCGTTTCGCCTGGTGGATGAAGTGCTCCGTCAGGCCGTCGCGGGCATCACCGATCTCATTCTCCGCCCCGGATTGGTCAACGTGGATTTCGCGGATGTACGGACCGTGCTCTCCGGTGCCGGGTCGGCCGTCATGGGCATCGGGACAGGGAAAGGGCCGGATCGGACCGTCCAGGCCGCACGCATGGCCGTCAGCAGCCCTCTCATGGAGACTCCCGCCTCAGGTGCCAGGGGTATTCTCTTCAACATCGCCAGCGGTCCCGACATCAGTCTCTGGGAGGTGAACCAGGCCGCCCAGGTGGTGGCCGAGTACGCCGACGAGGATGCGAGCATTTCCTGGGGACATGTACTGGATCCCTCCCTGGAGGGGATGGTGCACATCACGGTCATCGCCGCGGGATTTGTTCCCGGGGGCAAGGAGCGCGGCTCCGGAAAACCCGCGGAATCTCATCGGGGAGGACGGGAGCGTCGCCGTATCGAACTGGAGGAAACGGACCTGCAGGGACCTTCGGACGACGGACTGCTCTTTCCCCGCACCGACGAGGCGAGAGGACAGGGTGCGTCCGTGGACATTCCTACCATCTTCCGTAACGCCCGCCACGGCGAAAGTGGAAAACCCGTGCAGGGGAAGCGTCTCCCCGGGGGAGTTTCGAGGCGCGATGGATATACGGAGGAGCGGGGAGATCCCTCATGAGTGCTCCGAGAAAAAGGGTTTTTCCCGGAGGAAACCTTTTCGAGTTTTCCCGGGATCTGATAAGAAGCATCGAAAAAGGCGATCCCCTGGAGAAAGAGTTCATTGAGCCGTTGCTTCCGGACCGGGGAGTTCTGGTGGAGCGCATCGTCTCCTTCGGGCAGTCCTCTCCGCCCGGTTTCTGGTACGACCAGGAGCGGGACGAGTGGGTGGCGCTTCTCTCCGGCGAGGCCGTTTTGGAATGGGAGGACGGGGGTGTTCTGGAAGTGCATCCCGGAGACTGGATTTTTCTCCATGCCCACGAGAGGCATCGCGTCGCCCGCACCTCTTCGGAGCCTCCCTGCGTGTGGCTCGCCGTTCACGGGAGGATGCGAGGATGAGGTGTGCGATCACCTTGTACACGACCGTTTCTGGTGGTGTGTACCGGGCGGGTAACTCCCCGAGGGGAGCCTGCCCGGTTTTTGTTTTTCCGGGAAGGCGTTCCGCGATATAATGGTGCACAGAGACGCGAATGCCCGTCCGCCCTTTTCCGCATGCTGCGGAGGGACGGGCGGTGGAAGCCCTGGGGACGGAGGAACACGGCGGGAAAGGGAGAAAGGGTTGGTTTTCCATGGAGAAGGGAGATGAGGGAATGACACAACCGATCAATGTAGTCCAGCTCGAGGGGACGCTTCACTTCCTCAAGGGGGAGCAAGTGGGAGAGAACCGGTGCGGCAGGTACTTCCGATTCTCCGTCAGACACGAGAGCAAGGACTACAGGGGAAATGAACGACACGACTACATACTCGCCCGCGCCTACGATCCGGAGTTGCAGGATCGGCTCCGACAGTGCGGGGAAGGGGACCGGATACTTCTCGAGGGAAGCGTCCGGTCTTCTGTCGGAAGCGGCGAGATGTATGTTCTCGCCGAAAAACTGGAGCTTTCCTGAGGGGGAGTTTCATGGGGCAGGCGGGTTGTTTCTTTCCCGCGTGTCCGGCGGGGGGAGGCGACTCCCTGGAGAGGAAGGGACGATGCGGGTGTTCTCTGTCGCGGGAATGAGTATCCTTCTGATCCTGGGCGTTCTCGGCGCATGGGATCTGTCTTTTGGGGCACGGAGCGCCTTCGGAGAAGAGCCGGCGCGGTCCGAGGACGTAGCCTCCTCTCCGCCGGAAAGGGTTCACCTTTATCCAAGCGGCGCCAGAGTGGAGATCCCCGTGCCCGCCGGTGCATTTCTGGTGCGTCTCCCGGGGACCTTCGACGTTTCCCGGATCCGTTTGCAGCTTCCGGAGGGGAATTCGCCTTCTTCTCCGCCTGATATCGCGTTGCTTCCCCGGGCGGGATGGATTCCGCCTGCTCTGAAGGCTCTGTCGGAAAAAGTCGGTGAACTTCGGGCCGAGGTGGCGGTTCTCGATGCGGAGGCCGCCGCCCTTCGGCAGTTGACCGGAGCTCTTGAATCCCTGAAGCCCGAAGGCGAGAAGGCCCTCGATCTGCTCGTCGCCGCCGCCGAGCTCCGCAGAGAGCAGGAACTACGCCTCGCGGAAGTGACGGAAACGCTCCAGCGCAAGCGCCATGAAGCGGAGCTCTGGAATCGGCAGTTGCAGGAGCGTCTTCAGGAAGGCTACTCCATGGTGATCGAAGTCCGCGGCGACGGTGGGCGCGGCGGCGGCCTCCTCACCGCCTGGACGGATCAGGTGCACTGGACGTACAGGTACGTGCTCAACCTCGAAACGAAGAGCGGGAACGTTACGGGCCGTCTGGTCGCTTCGGTGATGCAACGAACCGGCATCGACTGGGACGGGCCGCTCGTCGTGCATACTGCGGATCCTCCCCGGCTTGTTCGTCCGCCCCGGTTGCGTCCCCTCGTGGTGGACATCGCACAGCCTCGCCAGGACGATTTCCGTGCGAAAGGCGCCCTTCCCGATGCAGCGCCCGCGCCCTACATGGCCGTTGAGGAGATCGCTCTCGGGAGTGCTCCCGCGCCTCCCGTCCGGGAGGAGGGCTTGCGGGGCGTGGACATCCTCACGGCAGGGCGCGTGCCTGGAGAGGGCACGTCCACCGAGATTCCTCTGGGCGACCTCGCTCTTCAGGGGAGCATGGCCATCGTTCTGGTACCGCGTTTCAGCCAGGAAGCATGGCTTCTTGCCGAGGTGGAGACGCTTCCCGAGGCCGTTCTTCCCGGAGAGGCGGAACTTTCCGTGGACGGCGTCGCCGGGGGCAAAACGACGCTTCCGGCCCGCAGCAAGGGACAGGATCTCACCGTGGCTTTCGGGACCACTCCCCTCGTCCGCGTGGAGAAGGAAAAGAGTGTTGGTGTGGAGGGAAAAAGCTGGTTGGGCAAGGGACGTCTTGCCGATGGGTACGAGCTGACCGTGACGAACGGCCTTCCCGCGGACACAGTGGTGCGCATCCTGGAAAGAGTTCCCGTCAGTGCCAACGAGTCGGTGAAGGTGGAGATCAAAACCATGGAGCCGCAGCCCTCCAGTTCCGACAGGGAAGGGTTGCTCACCTGGGAGATCCCGCTGAAGAGCGGGGAGATCCGCAAGATTGCCGTCCACTATACCCTGACCTATCCGGGGGACAAGGATCTGGTGTTTCGGGACAAGTGAAAAAAACCCATGACGTGAAGACGGAAGACTTCCCTGGGGAAGGTTTCGCCATCGCGTCATGGGTTTTGCTACGCATCTTCCCGGGAGGGTGGCGCCGGATCGGGGAATGTTGGAGGTTCCGTGCTCTTGTGAGAAAAGGCCAGCACGTCCCGCACCGTGTCGATTACCTTGATCTTGTCGAAGGGCTTGACGATGAATCCGAGAGCGCCGCTCTGCAGCGCCTTGAGAACCGTTGATTTCTGCCCCATGGCGGAAATCATGATGACACGTGCTTCGGGGTCAATGCGGAGAATGCGGTTCAATCCCTCAAGGCCGGAGAGGATCGGCATGGTGATGTCCATGGTCACCACGTCGGGACGCAGGGTCTTATAGAGTTCCGCTCCCTCGGATCCGTCCGTCGCTTCGCCGACCACGTCGAAGCCTGCATCGGTGAGGATTTTCTGCAACATGAACCGCATGAACGCCGAATCGTCCACAATAAGAATTCGGGGTGCTGTCGAGGTCACGATTCCTCACCTCCCCTTGGTGCAACGATACCGTGCCGTCTGATGCTATCAGAATACGCGCTCTCCTTCTTCCAGGCAAGGCCGTAGCGAAAATTTTGCGTGTGTTTTTTAGCAATGGAAGAAAGCGGGAAAGAGAGTTCTTGCGTTTGGTTCGACGGAATGCAAAAGAGCGAGATGTGCACAGCACTGCGAAAGGGAGTGAAATATGTGGCAGATCAAGTCGTCTACGCAGGAAAAATCAAGGATCTTCCCTCGGTAACCCTCCAAGGACACGGGGGCATCGAAAAGCGGATCGTTTTCGGTCCGGAACGCTTCTGGGAGAACTACACGGCCCGCTGTTTCACCCTGGAGGGGGACGCCGCGGTACCCCTCCATCAACACGACTGGCCCCATTACGTCTTCGTTCTTTCCGGAGAGGGGCGCGTGCGCGTGGAGGACGAGGAGTATCCTCTGGCGCCTCTTTTCTGGGCCCACGTTCCGGCGGGAAAACCCCACGCCTTCGAAAGAGCCGGCGAGGAGCCCCTCACGTTCATCTGCATCGTTCCCTCCGAGGGAGACATCACGTCCCCCGCATTCTCCTGTTCTTGCGGGTGCGACTGCGGCGGTTGAGGAATTCCCCCGGCGGTTTTTGCGGTCAGTTCTCGTCGAGGAGTGTTTGGGCGTGATCGTAGGGGGGACAGCAGACACAGAGGAATCGCAGCGTCTCTTCCGCCGCTACCCAATGATGTGTTTCCGGAGGAATGAGCGCCGCCACTCCGGGGGAGACGACATGACATTCCTTTCCAAGGGCGAGGGTTCCCCGTCCGGAGAGGAAATAGTAGATCTCGGTGCTTCGGGTGTGCACGTGGGGAATGGTGCGTTTCCCCGCGTGCACCGTGGCCTCGGCGAGGCTGTAGGGGAGACCGGGTATCCTGTCGGGATGAAAAATTTCCACGATGTCGCTGGCGTCCTTGGTGACGTAGGAGTCGGTAACGGTTTCGCTTTCGCCCGGTGAGGTTCCTTCTCTTTGAGAAGGGATGAAAAAGGCTTGCCTGAGGCTCGTTTCGACCTCTCGTCCCGTCATGTGTTTCGATCTCCTCTCTTCGCAACAACCGATTTCTCTTGATGGCGCCGATTTCGCCGTGAGCCTCCGGGAATATCCTTGCGCACGTTCTCCCATCCGCACGTTTTCCGGAAAAATCCTTGTTGTGGTCCACATCCCTCCCAAGAAAACATCCGCACAGAGATCCGCGCAGGATATCCCTTCGGGAGGTCTCCTGGAAGAACGCGGTCGCATTCCGCCGCTGCCGGCTCGGCCTGTCCCCGTTTCGACACACTTCGCTCGGAAAGGGCGCCGGATGTTCGCCTGAGTGCGGGTTCACTGCATGGCATCGACGCAGTGAAAATCATTGTTCCGGCGGCGCTGTCAGCGTCTTTTTTCCGAGTTGTTCCTCCCGAAGGAGCGACCTGGGGTTTTCCAGGCGTTCCCACGCGTCGGCGATCAGGCGCCGCACTGCGGTATGACCTTTTTCCACACGAATCGCGATGTCCTCCACGATACCCGTCTTCCGGAGTCGTTCCAGGGAAGGCGGATAGTTCAGGTCGAACACCCAGGTGAGCTGTACGAGGAGGAAGTCCGCAAGGCTCCGCACGTTCGCGTAGGAAGCGAGATGCGCGTTTTCCACTTCCCGGACAAGCGCATGTGAAAGAGGTCCCGTCTCGTCGATTCCCGGGAGGAGCTGTGTGATGCGCCCCTCCTGCACGTGACGGTGAACGATGTGGAAGACGTCCAGTTTGTCCGCGTCCCGGATGAGCCGTGCCAGAGGCAGGGCACAGAGCGGGATGGTCTCAGGGAGTGCCTTCTTGTTGTGAAGGGCGACACTCTGCAGCAGGGCTTCCCGGGTCTCTCCGGAACAGGCCGCGAGGGGTGCTTCGGTGGCGATGACGTCTCTTCCTTTTTCGCCGTGATCCAGTGAGCGCCCGTCGTAAAAGGTTCCGAAAGAGGCGTACTGGGGAAAACGCCCCACGTCATGGAGCAATCCCGCGGTTTGAGCGGCGCGGATTTCGTCGTCGTCCCATGTCAGAGCTTCCGCGAGTTCCCGGGCGATGGTGCTTACCCGGAAGCTGTGGAGGCGCTTCAATTCCAGTAGAGGTGACAGAGCGTCCCCATCCGCGAAGGAGGCCGTGAAGGCGTGAAACCACGTCACAAGTGCCTCCGCTTCGGGAGCGAGGAGTCCCCATCGTCCGAGGGTGTTCACGCTGCGTTCCATCGATGTGCTCCCAAAGGGGGTTTCAACATTTCGAGTAGCCGCAGGCATGGCACGTAACGCATCCCTCTTCCCGGACGAGAACGGCCCCGCAGCCGGGGCACATGTCCGTGGCATTGGTGTGGACAGGCATCCCGAGGGCACGTTCCAGGCATTTCGCAATGGCGTCGGGGAGAGAGAGAATGACTCCGTCCTCGTCCCACACGGGCTGGCTTCCGCCGATTCCCTTGAGCTGGTTCACGATTTCCGGTGCGGGGATACCCGTGCGGAGCGCCAGAGAGATGAGACGCCCGAGGGCTTCCGTGTGGGCCTGGGTGTCCTTGCCACTCTTGCCGAGCGTGGCGAAGACCTCGAAGGGGCGCCCGCCCGTTGTTTCGTTTACCGTGAGGTAGAGATTGCCGTAGGAAGTGGGCATTTTGATGGTCTTCCCCGTGAGAACCTGAGGGCGATCGAGAGGAAGCGTCCCCTGATTGCCCATGGGCATGACCAGTTGATGCGTCACCGTGTCGTCCTTTTTGCCGGAGGGCGTCGTGGTGAGGACCTGGCTTGCCTTGCATCCGTCGCGGTAGACGGTGATGCCCTTGCATCCCAGCTCGTAGGCGAGAAGGTAGGCCTTGCGCACGTCCTCCTTGGTTGCATCCGCCGGAAGATTTACCGTCTTGGAGACCGCATTGTCCGTGAACTTCTGGAACGCCGCCTGCATTCGCACATGCCAGGGATAGTCGATCTCGTGGGCAGTGACGAAAACCCGTTTCATTTCCAAAGGCAGAGAGTCGAGAGAGGCAAGCCCCCGACGGTGCATCTCCGCCTGGAGCACGTCGTTCACGTAGACCAGATCCTCCGTGCCGAAGGCCTTGCGGGTGTGCGTGAGGGCGAAGACCGGCTCGATGCCGGAGGAGCACTCCGCCAGGAGCGCGATGGTTCCCGTTGGGGCGATGGTGGTCACCGTGGCGTTCCGGAGCGGTTCGCCGACGCAGTTGGGATAGGGGTGCCGTTCCCGGGCGAGGTCTCTGCTCGCCTCCCGTCCGGTCGCCTGAATGAAGGCCATGACTTTCTCCGCCAGCTCCAGCGCTTCCTCGGAATCATAGGGGATTCCCAGAAGGAAAAGCATCTCCGCCCATCCCATGACGCCAAGACCGATCTTCCGGTTTCCCTTCACCATGTCCTCGATCTCCGGAAGAGGATAGCAATTGATGTCGATCACGTCGTCGAGGAAACGCACGGCGGTGCGCACGGTCTTCTCCAGACGGTCCCAGAGAATTTCTCCGTCCCGGACCATGTTCTTCAGATTGACGGAGCCGAGATTGCACGCTTCGTAGGGAAGAAGGGGCTGCTCGCCGCAGGGGTTCGTCGACGTGATGCGGCCCACGTGGGGTGTCGGGTTGTCCCTTTCGAGGCGGTCAAGAAAGATCACGCCGGGATCTCCCGTGGCCCAGGCCGCATGGACGATGCGGTTCCACAGCTCCATGCTCTTCACCGTGTCGGTGGTCTGGCCCGTGCGGGGGTTCACGAGGTGCCAGTCTTTGCCGTCCGCCAGGGCTTCCATGAATCGGTCGGTGATGCCCACGGAGATGTTGAAATTGGTGAGAATTCCTTCCTCCGTCTTTGCCCGGATGAAGGCGAGCACGTCCGGATGGTCGCAATTGAGGATGCCCATGTTGGCGCCGCGTCGGGTTCCTCCCTGTTTCACCACGTCCGTGGCGAGGTCGAACATGCGCATGAAGGAAATCGGTCCTGAGGCGACACCGTTCGTGGTGGACACCACATCTCCCGCTGGGCGGAGTTTCGAGAAGTTGTACCCCGTTCCGCCTCCGGACTTGTGGATGAGGGCGGCGCTCCGGAGCGTGGAGAAGATGGAGTCCATGCTGTCCTCGATGGGGAGAACGAAACAGGCTGCGAGCTGTCCCTCCGGGATGCCCGCGTTCATCAGGGTCGGCGAGTTGGGCAGAAAATCGAGCTGCGCCATGAGATCGGTGAAACGCTCCTCCCAGAGGGCGCGTTCAGCTTCGGGTTCCGCTGCGGCAACTGCCTTGGCGACGCGGCGGAGCATCTCCTGCGGCGTTTCGTCGCCCTTGAGGTAACGTTTCTTCAGGATCACCAGAGCGTTCTCGGAAAAAGTCATCAATGGGTACCTCCTCGGAATGGCGATACGAGAAATTCTGCGGGAATATCCTCTTCAGGCTTGTGCGGAACAAACCCATAGCAGACGGCAAGACCGCCAGCCTTTCGGAGTGCCTGCCGCAGGTTCGAGTTTGTCGCTATATATTGGGAGCGTAGAGAGTATAGCACTCTATATGTGGAAGTGTTTGGGCCTTAGGTCCCGTTCTCCGGAGGCAGCCTCCGCCTTCCGTCCCTCTTCGGGAAGGGCGAAAAGACCATGGGTGAGGCAAAGAGGAGAAAGTAAGAAAGAAAAGAGGGTGCGAACCGGATATACTGGTTGCACCCCACTCCGATGCCGCATGAAGAGGGATCCGGAGGGAAGGATCAGTGAAGGCGTCAGACGGAAAAGCGGTTGTGCTGGAACTCCGGGAAGAGCGGCCGTTTTGCCTGGATTTCTCCGTTCTGTGCGAGAACGAAGGGAAGGGCGTCCACATGTTCTCTTCCGTTCCACGCCACCGGTCGAAAAGCGCCATTGCGGAGTTCCTCCAGGAGATCCCTTTCGTTGCGGAGCGTGTTTCTGAATTCCGTGGCGAAAAGCCCGATCCGCTCGACGAGGTGCGCGTCGCTTCCGCCGAGACGAGGAAGACAGCATTCCGCGGCAAGCGCTTCCGCCTGGAGATTGTGCTTCGGAAGGGTGCTGCCGTTGAAGCTCTCCACGGCGTGGAGTGGCACGCGACTGAAAAGGGCTCCCATGCCCCTCCCGTTGTTGCGGAAAGGGTGGGCGGCAACCGAGACGCCGCCTTGGGATGTGACGTGTGCCGCGAGTTCCGGAGCTGAAAGAGGTCCTCGCGGGACCGAATCGAGACCGAAGACGAGCACGTCCCCATCGGTGGTCAGGTACTCCATGCCGACGAGGACGAGGAGTCCGAATCGTTCACTCAGGCGCTCCGCCTCGGTACGGAGAGCGAGACTTTCGTGATCCGTGATGCAGAGCCCGGCGAGACCTCGCTCTCTGGCTTTTCTCAGTGCCTGCTCCACGGGGAGTTCGCTGTCGAACGAGCCCTCTTTCGTGTGAACGTGCATGTCCAGACGCACACAGATTCCTCCCGTGTCGGAGTGAAATATTTTTATATGGAATTATTTCTATTCCAAAAGAAAGTATCTCCGAAGAAAGCACCTTCGTCAAGATGTCGGATGTCTCCGTTTCCCGGAGAGCGACGCGAGGAGGCGCGTTTTTCAGGCGACGGACGGAGAGCGACGGAGAAAGGAGATTTTCATGACGCCTCTGCTCTCGGTGGTCCTCCCCCTATTCAATAAAAAGCCTTTTGTGGAACGGACGATCGCCTCCGTGCTCGCCCAGACGGAGCGGTGCTTTTCTCTGATCGTGGTGGACGACGGCTCCACCGACGGTGGAGCCGATGTGGTGGAGCGTATTGAAGACGAGAGAATTCGGCTTCTCCGTCTTCGCCACGGCGGTGTTTCGAAAGCCCGCAACGCGGGCGTGCGTGCGGCGGAGACGGAACTCGTGGCGTTCCTCGACGGGGACGACGAGTGGGATCCAGACCACCTGGAGACGCTTCTGCGTCTCCGGCGGCGTTTTCCGGAGGCGGTCCTCTATGCCACGGCCTATCGCTTCGTTCTCCCCGGACAGCGGGTGTGTTTTCCGCGACTTGCCGGTGTTCCTTCCTTTCCCTGGGAGGGAGTTCTTTCCCGTTATTTTCGAAGCGCCGCCCTCGGTCACCCTCCCGTCTGGACTTCCGCGGCGGCGGTCGTGCGTACCGCACTTCAAGGTGTGGGGGGATTCCCCGAGGACTTTTCCCTGGGAGAAGACCTCGATACCTGGGGGCGTCTTGCCCTTGCCGGTTCCGTCGCGTTCAGCCGCAGAGGGCTTGCGACCTACCACAAGGATGCGACGGATCGTCTCTGTCTCCGCCTTCGACGGGACAAGCCCCTTCCCTTCGTCGAGACGGCCCGCAACGTGCTGGAGGAGGCACGTTGCGACGAGGTTCTGGAGCGGGACCTTCGCGCCTACCGCGGTCGCCTTCTCTCTCTTTCCTGCAGGGAGCTGCTTCGCCAGGGACGAATCGACGAAGCCCGGAACCTTCTCTCCGGGTGCGGAAGACTTCCCTATCTCGTGCCCCATGTCGTGGTAAGCCGTTTGCTCTGTGGAGTCGCACCTGTTGGTACGTTTTTTCGACGGCGTTGAACGGCGTTGCGACGACGGACGGTGTGTGCGAACGCAGTGGGCGTACTCGGATGGGACGACGTGTTCTTTTCATGACCGGGAGGGATGTGTGGTGCGGATTCTTCTGGTTTTGAGTCAACGACCCGAAGCGACGGGAAGCGGAATCTACGTCCGCGCTCTTCTCGAAGAGGCCCGGCGCCGCGGGCATGAGGCGTTTCTCGTGGCGGGCGTTCCTGTTGGGTGGGAGATCCCCTCCCTTCCCGTATCTCGTGACCGATGCCGGTTCATCACCTTCGGTACCCTGGGCGATCTTCCCTTTCCCGTTCCCGGCATGAGCGACGTCATGCCCTATGCTTCCACGCGCTTTCGGGATTTGACGACGAACCAGATCGATGCCTACGAGGAGGCGTTTTCCATCGTCTGCCGCGACGTCGTCTCCCGTTTCGAACCCCAGGTCATTCACGCGCAGCATCTCTGGCTCGTCACTTCCAGGCTTTGCAAGGACATTCCGGAACTTCCTCTTCTTGCCTCCTGTCATGGATCCGATCTTCGCCAATTTCTGCAACTTTCCCACTTGCGGGCCCGGGTACGTGCGGGATTTTCGCGTCTCGACGCGGTGGCGGCTCTCACCACGGAACAGGCGGAGGAGATCGCGACGCTTTTTGAGATTCCGCGGGGGCGTATCGCCGTGACGGGGGCCGGTTTCGACCCACGTCTTTTTTCCCCGGGGAAAACGCGGTGCGGGACGGTGCGGATTGTCTACGCGGGCAAACTTTCCCGGGCGAAAGGTGTTCCCTGGATGCTCCGCGCCTTGTTCCGTCTCCGTGCTCTTCCGTGGGAATTGCATCTTGTCGGCAGTGGCGGTTCCGAGGAGGCGGAATGCCGGGCCCTTGCGCATCCCCTGGGAGAGCGCGTCGTTCTGCACGGTCCTCTTCCTCAAAAAGCACTGGCGTCTCTTTTTCGGTCAAGCACGCTTTTCGTCCTTCCGTCTCTTTTCGAAGGGCTTCCGCTCGTTCTGCTCGAGGCCCTTGCCTCGGGATGCTGCGCCGTCGCGACGGATCTTCCTGGAGTACGGAATGTAGCGGCTTCCGTGGGCGACGACGTCCTCACCCTGGTTTCTCTTCCGGAACGAACGTGTGTTGACCAATTTTCGCCCGAGGAGGAGATCCTTTTCGTCGATGCCCTGGAGAAGTCGTTGGAGGCGATGCTGCGCCGCTGCCTTCTCGGGGACATACCGCCTCCCCACGAGGTGGCGCGGCGCGTGGAGGGGCGTACATGGGAGAAGGTTTTTTCAGGGATCGAGTCGCTTCTATTGGAGTTGTGTCATCGTCGCCGGGGGCAGTGAAGGGCTCCCCGGCGACGGAAAGCGTGTGAATGAGGAATGAGGAGCCCTTCGCGCGGCGAGGAAGACCGCTCTCATACCGCCTTTCGGAGTTCATAGGGCCAGGCGAGAATGCCGCCCTCCAAAAGAGCCACGTTGGAGAAACCCAAGCCTTTGAGAATCGAATAGGCATCCCATCCGCGCACGGAGATCTTGCAGAAGGTGACGATTTCAACATCCCGGGGAAGTTCCCCGGCGCGCTTCCACAGAGCGCCCAGAGGGATGTTCACCTGACTGTCGAAGGGAAGCCTGCCCTGGGCGGCGACCTCCTCGGGGGTGCGTACATCCAGGAGGAGAAAGCGGTCTCCCCGGGATGCCTTCGTGAGAAGTTCCGAGGGGCTGTAGGACACGAGCAGGCCGTCCATTTTGTTGCGCAGTACATTTGCCGCGTGGGTGACCGGGTCGAGGGCGGTCGAGAAGGGCGGGGCATAACCCAGATCGAGGTCCGCCAGATCGTCCACGGTGAGGTGTCCCGTAATGGCCGAAACCAGGGTATCCAGGCGCTTGTCGCCTCGGCCTGGGCCCATGATCTGTGCCCCCAGAATGCGGCGGCTCGTGCGATCGGCGACGAGGCGAATGTAGAGCGGCGCCGCTCCGGGCATGAAATGGGGAAGGTCGGGGGCGGTCACGGTGACGGCTACGGGGGCGAATCCAGCCTCGGCGGCGGCTGTCTCGTTCAGGCCGGTACGCCCCGCCGTCCAGTCGAAGGCCTTCATGATCGCCGTTCCGAGCACACCGTTGAATTTCGAATCGTGTCCCGCGATAGTGTCGGCAATAACTCTTCCCTGGCGATTTGCGGCGGATCCCATGGGTTGACGTACCCGTTTCCCCGTGAGGACATGGGTGGTCTCCACACAGTCGCCGCCGGCAAGAATATACGGATCACTTGTGCGCATCCGCTCGTCCGTTACAATGCCCCCCGTGGGACCGATGGCGAGTCCCGCCTCACGAGCGATCTCCACGTTGGGACGCACCCCCACCGCCAGCAGCACGAGATCCGCCGGGATTTCACGTGTGTCCGTCCGGACCGCCGTCACATTGCCTGCGGCGTTCCCCAGCAGTTCAAGCACACGCTCTCCTCCGAAGAAGGCCACCTGGTGTTGTGCGAGGAGTTTTTTCAGCAGATGACCGAAATCCCGGTCAAAGAGGGTAGCCAAAGGAGTTTCCAAAAGTTCGGCGATGGACACGTCGTAGCCGTTCGCCACGAGCGCCTCCACGACCTCGAGTCCGATAAGTCCACCACCGATGACGACAGCCTTCTTGCCCGTTCCGTTTTGGAGGGCCTCCTTCATGACCAAAGCATCATCGATCGTTCCAAGGGTGAAGACTCTGGCGAGATCTGCTCCTGGAAGGTTTGGCCGGATGGGAGATGCGCCCGTTGCGAGCACAAGCGTGTCGTAGGGGAGGTGTTTTTCTACTCCTGTGTCCAGTTCGAGCACGGTGAGCACACGTTTTTCCCGATCAATCCGAGTGGCCATGTGCCGTTGAAGAACTTCCACCTGCTTCACCGTTCGGAAGAACGCGCTGTCCCGAGGTACGCCAAGGGGAGTACTCAGGAGGTCACGGCTGTCCTTTACGACACCCTCGAGGAAATAGGGAAGCCCACATCCCGCGTAACTCAGGTGATTCCCCTTTTCGACGATGGTGATCTCCGCATCGGGGTCGAGACGGCGTAATCTCGCCGCCGTTTTGGTACCACATGCCACGCCTCCGACGATGACAACCCGTTTTTTCATGAGGATTCCTCCTTCCAGGATGGCATACCTTTCCCCGTATGGTATATCGTGGCGCCTCTTTTGTCCAGTGTGCCAACGTTTCGGAAGGATCGGAAACGTTGGCCTTTTTCGTGAAATCAAGCGAAGGACGGTGCGGACATGCCCGGGGATGGGGGTGTGACGGGCCGTGGATCTTTTCGGTGGCGGTGGGGACGGTAAATCCGGTGGAAATCAAGTGCTCCATAGGCGGGGGCGGATGAAGACGCTGTGACGGAAGAGTCGTATCGACCTGATGAAGAACGGATCGGGGGATCTCCTTGTCGGGACTGGACGTGGAGGGGAAGGAGCAGAAACCCTCCGTTCGACTCGGACAGGCGGTTCACGTGAGGTCGTTTCGACCGGAAACGGCGCAATTGCCGCCTCTTCTCTTCGCTTCGTACAGGAGAAGATCCGCACGGTGCAAAAGATCCGTGGGTGTTTCGTCCGGGAGCTGTTCCGTCAGGCCGATGCTCAGTGTAAGCGCGTGCCCTTCCTCCTCGATGCACTGTTCCTGGAGACATCTGCACAGGCGCTCCGCGATGAGCGTTGCGTCCTCGAGCGCTATGCCCGGAAGGAGCACCACGAATTCATCGCCGCCGAAACGTCCGACAATGTCCACGGAGCGGGTATTGTTCCGGAGGAGTTCCCCTATCTTCCTTAGGATGGAATCGCCGAAAATATGCCCGCGGAGGTCGTTCATGAGCTTGAAATTATCCACATCGATCATCATTAGGGAGAGGGGAATTCCGTGGAGTTTTCTCCGGGTCATGTGTTCCGTCAGGGCGTCCATGATGAAACTTCTGTTGTAGAGTCCCGTGAGAAAATCACGAGTGGCCTGTTCCCGCAGACTTGCCATCGCTCTCTCCAGATCCACCGTGCGCGCCGACACGAGTTCCTCAAGCTGCCTCTGGTAATGAGCCATTTCTGCATTGGCGCGTTTGATCGTCCTGTACTGGTTCTGATAGATCAGGAAAAAGGGAATGGCAAGAAAGAGGAAGACCACGGCGGTGACGAATGCCCGAAAGGTTTCGCGGGCGATGATGGTGTTCAGGGCCGAGATGTCCAGGTCGGCGCAGGCCAGGTAGATTCTCCCGCCGGGGGAGCGCTCAGAAATCGCCACGGAACGGAACGTTCCCCACTGGTCCGTGTACGTCTCATAAACGGTTTTTTTCGTGAGAAAGGCCTCCCGGAAGGATTCGGGCGCGTCCTCGTAGGGGTAGAAATACCACCGGCTCCGTGCTTCCGCCTCCTCTTCGGTCACCGTTGTCGTCGCGAAGAAAAGCGTTCCGTCCTTCTCTACGAGCGTGTACAGATAGACGAAGGGCGTCTCCATGGCGTAGGCAGCGAGACGTCGCCTCGTCTCGAGTTCCTCCTCGAGGCTGATGCTGTTTTCATCCAGGACACGGTCGTGGAAATCCGTCGGCAGCATGTACTTGAGGCTCTTTGCAGCCAAGGCGAGCGCTTTGTCCGCCTCTCCGAGCGTGCGCTGTTTCTGCTCCGCATAGGTGAAGAAGACAAATCCCGACACGAAGACGGCGTAGACGAGGAGGAAGAGCAGAAAAATCTCTTTTGAAGGAGTCTGGTGGACTTTTTTGTTCAAAAGCAGTGTCCTCCTCCCCGGGTTTGATTCTGGAGTGTTTTCTCCGGTCTTGCCGCCTTGCCGGTCAGGAAAAGAGCCTGCGAGAAGTGCGCAAAAATGTATTCATAAAATAAAAAGAAACAACAGCATTAGTTTAATTGTTATAAAACGAAAAACCTGAAGCAATTTTTAAATTTACTTCAGGCTTTAATCACTGAAAGTATAGCAGGTGCACGTAGGGTTGTCGCGTGAGTTTTGGAAATTCTTGTGAGCATTCCCCGGCTAGAGGCCCAGAAGCCTCGGTACGGTGACGGTCAGGGACGGAAAGGAGATGATCACCAGCAAAACTGTCATGGCGACGGCGATAAATGGCCAAATGGCCTTGAAAAGGTCTCCAAGCGGCACCTTCCCCACGGCGGCGACGATGTAATTGCAGGCGCCCACGGGAGGAGTGATGAGGGCGATGGTCACGTTGAGGGTCATGACGATGCCGAAATGGAAGGGGTCAATGCCGGCTCTCGTGGCAAGAGGGGCGAAGATGGGGGTGAGCAGCGTCAGCACTGCCACCTCCTCCATGAACATGCCGATGATGAAGATGATCGCGCTCAGAGTGATCATGAGCAGCCAGGGGCGTTCGAGAAGTCCCATGCCGACGATGACGGCGGCGAACTGCTGGGTGACCCGCTCCCACTTGAGAAACCACCCCACCACGGTGGCGGCGCCCATGATGAGAAAGATAGCGCTGGTGAAGCGCACCGTCTCGTAGATGGCCTCGCCCAGCTCGCGCCATGTGAGCTGTCTGGTGTAGAAAAAACCCGCGAGAAGGCAGTAGGCCACGGCGAGAGCTCCCGATTCGGTTGGGGTGACGATGCCCGTGACGATGCCTCCGATGATGATGAAAGGCGCGATGAGGGCCGCCACGGAACGGATGAGAATCGCTTTCGCCTGAGCGCGGACTGTTTTGGCGTCCGAGACGGGAACCTGATGCACCCGGGAATAATAGGCGTTGAGCAGCATGAATGCCAGGCCGAGCACAAGGCCGGGCAGTACGCCTGCGGCGAAGAGGCCGCCGATGGAGGTGTTCGTCATGGAAGCGTAGATGATCATGAAGATACTGGGAGGAATGATGGGGCCGATGAGCGAACTTCCCGCAGTGAGCCCCGCGGCGTATGCCCGGGGAAATCCTTCCTTCTCCATGGCCGGAATGAGGATGGAGCCGAGCGCGGAGGCATCCGCAGCGGCGGATCCGTTGACGCCCGCCAGAATGATTCCTCCCACGACGTTGACATACCCCAAGCCTCCTCGAACCGATCCCACCAAAAGGCGACTGAAATCGATGAGACGGTCCGTCAGGCCCGTCCGGTTCATCAGAATGCCCGAGAGGATGAAGAAAGGGATGGCCATGAGGGAGAACACATCCATGCCGCCGAAGAACTGCTGCGGAATGACCCGGAGGAGGGTCCAGTCTCCCGTGCCGGCGATGCCGAGAAAACCCGTGAAGAGAAGGGCCACGTAGAGCGGAACGCCCGTGGCCATCTGGAAGAAGAACAGCAACAGCAGCAGGATACCCGACATGAGCAGCCCTCACTCTCCCGGAGATGTTGGTGAGCCGCGTTCTTCGGAAGCGTTGTCCGAAGCGTCCGCGTCCGACGGAATGTTCGTTTTTTCGGGCACAGAGGACGAAGGTACGAGCCCCCGTTCCACCGCCAGGAGCAGGGACAGCAGGAGGAGCATCCCCATGCCCAGCGGCACCGCCGACAGAGGAATCGCCTTGGGGATGTTCAGCGCCATGGTGCGCATAGTCCACGTGCCCGCAACGTTCTGGGCGCCGAACCAGACGAGGAGCCCCAGGACGAAGACCGTCACGCCGAGGCGGAAGAGCGCGAGGGGAAGCCATGTCCACCGGGGAAACCGTGGCAGGAGAAACTCGATGGCCATATGGTCCCCCCGGTAGAGTGCTCCCGGTGCGCCGAGGAGGACGAGCCACACGAGGGAAAAGCGGGCCACTTCCTCCGTCCAGATGACGGAACTTTTGAAGATGTACCGGAAGAGCACTCCCAAAAGAATGTCCCCCACGTTGATCACGAGGAGTGCCCCCGCGAGCCATGCGCTGGTTCTTTCGAGAAACCGGGTCAGTCCTGCGATGTTTCCGAATCCGCGGCGAGGGTGTTCTTCGGGAGGAACGGAAGGAACGGCCGAGGCCGCCCCTTCCGTATCGGTTCTGTCGCAACGGGAAGCGTTCGTTTCGTTCACGGTCACTGAGCGGCTTTCTTGTTGGCTTCCGCGGCGCTTTCCAGGGACAGCTTGAGCCATTCCTCACCCACCTTGCTCTTGAGCCAGTCCACGTAGGCAGGCTGGCCTTTCTCGCGGAATGCGTCGAGCTCGGTCGGCGTCGGTGCGTAGGCGATCATGCCCTTCTCCTTGAGGAATTCCACCTGTTTGGCGTCCGCTTCCTCCACCTCCTGGCGGCTGATCTGGTTGGCCTTCTTCGCCGCCTCGACGACCACCTTCTGGTCCTCCGGAGAGAGAGAGTCGAAGAGGTCGCCGTTCATGACCAGGAACTGGTCGGAGTACTGGATGTTCGCCAGGGTAAGGTACTTCTGTACTTCGAAGAGGCTTCCCATGATGATGTACATGGCGGGGTTCATCTGTCCGTCCACGACGCCGGTCTTGAGGGCCATGTAGAGTTCGGTCCAGGGGATTGGCGTGCCGCTGGCGCCGAAGGCTTTGTAGAGCACTACCTGTCCCTCGTCCATGCCGCGGAACTTGAGGCCTTGGAAGTCCTCGGGACTCTTGATTTCCCTCCTGGAATTCGTGAAGGCGAGGAATCCTCCCTCTTCGACGGCCTCGAGGAGCAGCGCCCCCGTGCGGGCACGGAACTCCTCCTGGGCTTTCTTCCAGTAGGCGCTCTCGTCATGATAGAGATGGGCGGCTCTGTAACTGTTGAACATGAAAGGAATGGCCGAAGCATAGATTTCGGGGAAAACCGGCGCGACTCCCGCGAAGGAGGCCACGTTCATGATAGGCTGGTTCAAACCCTTCTTCATGAGGAGTTCCATGCGCTCTTCCTCGGTGCCGAGCTGACTGTCGGGGAAGAGTTGGAGCTTGACTCGGCCCTCCGTGCCTTCCTCCAGGAATTTCTGGAAATTGAGGACAAAGGCATGAACGGCGTTGTTCGCTGCGTCGGGTGGTCCGTTGTAGGAGATCTTCACTGTCACCGGATCTGCCGTGGCGGGAAGTGCAGTTGCCAGAACCGCCGCGAGGACGAGAAGGAAAAGAAAACTCCACCGGGTGGAAACGCGGGTACTGCATTTCATCAAAGATCACTCCTTCCCAAAATGAAATCACCGGGTTCCCGGAAACTCAAGGAACACGATGTCATTCTATCCGTGTTTTCCCTTTTTGGGGAGGTGGCTTTCCTTCAAAAAACTCCCACTTTTCTGCTCGAACAGAAGGAAAAGGAACACATTCCGGGGAAAGTGGAGGGTTCTCTTTCTCAGAAGCTCCTTTCCCCATGGTTATCCCGGAGAATTTCGAAAGAAATACACTCCATTTCGAAGAAAAAAAGAGGAAAACGGAAAAAATCAACAGGGAAGTTTTCTTCTTTGCGAGCCACGTCGATTCGTTCCCCTTGTCTGAAAAAGCGCAACTCCTATACTGAGAATAGGTCAAATAAGGTCAGAATTTCTCGGTGTCTCCGACGAAACCGAAAAAATGTTTCAGGGTGTGTGGATCGGAGGCCCCGGAAGGGGAGGGAAAAACCATGCCGGTCGCCTACAAAGACTACTATGCCATTCTGGGTGTGGACAGAAAGGCGTCGGAGGCGGAAATCCGGAAAGCTTTCCGTCGGCTTGCCAAGGAATGGCATCCCGACGTGAATAAAAAAACGGGAGCGGACGAGCGTTATCGTGAAATCAACGAGGCCTACGAGGTTCTCAAGGATCCGGAGAAACGCGCCCGGTACGATGCGCTGGGCGCAGACTGGCAGAATGGCGCGGACTTTTCGCCGCCTCCGGGTTGGAGTGGATTCCACGGAGGAGCGGGAGATCCGTGGCAGAACGTGGAAATTCACTTCTCTTCCTCCGATGAGAACGCTTCCTTCGGAGATTTCAGCGACTTTTTCCGTGCCGTTTTCGGAGGAGGAGCCTTCGGCGGCGGAGCGGATCGCTTTGCCGCTTCCGGGCGAAACCGGCATCGTTCCGGCGCTTCTGCGGGAGACGGTGCGGAATTTTTCGGGGAAAAACGAGGAGAGCGGAGTGACAACGGTACGGTGGAACTTACCCTGGAGGAAGCCGCCAAGGGATGCACGAAAAATTTCCTTGTGGAGACGGCTTCGGGGGGACGACGCTCGCTCGAAGTCCGCATTCCGCCCGGTGTGACCGAGGGGTCCAGGGTGCGCATCGCAGGGCAGGGGGACCCCCGCTCCGGTGGTGATCTCTTTCTTCGAGTGCATCTTCTGCCGCACCGTCACTTCACTCTAGAGGGACATGACCTTATCACTACGGTGGATATTTCTCCATGGGAGGCTGCTCTCGGAAGTGACGTTGCCGTTCCCACGTTGAACGGACCTGTTCGGGTGAAGGTTCCGGCGGGTAGTTCCAGTGGCCGGCGTCTTCGCCTTCGCGGCAAGGGCATGCCCAAGCGGAGAGGAGAGCCGGGGGATCTCTTCGTGGTGCTTCGCATCGTGGTTCCCAAATCGCTCTCCGCCAAAGAGCGGGAGCTTTTCGAGCGTCTTTCCCGGGAGTCCACCTTCGATCCCCGGGGAGAGCACAGATGATGCGCGTGAAGAAACGGGAATGCTTGCCCCGCAGGTTTTCGTTCTTTTGTCCGACCTCTTTGAGCGAAGGGCGTCCGCATGGGACGCCCTTTTGTCTGTGGACCATTCCGTGTGATCCGCGGTTTTTAAACTGTCCTGGGACGTAAATCGAGCAAAAAATCAAAACATGGCAAGGCGTGAAATCCACTGAAATGTTTCTGCCGCCGTTAGTATAAGTTGCTATAATGCAAAAAGAGTTGCAGGAGGCGGTGGAACAGAAAAAAGGAAAGGTGGGGGGGAAGCATGGATATCTCCAAGGTGGAACTGAAGGATGTCATGGACCTAGAGTTCATCCAGAAATTCCAGGATTGCTTTGCCAAAGCCATGGGAATGGCGAGCATCACCGTGGACATGAAGGGCCCCGTGACGAAGCCGTCGAACTTCACGGAATTCTGCATAGATATCACGCGGAAGAGTCCGGAGGGATTCAAACGGTGCAACGAATGCGACATCAAGGGGGGGCAGGAGGCTGCCCGCACTGGAAAGCCCTCGGTGTACTTCTGCCACGGGGGACTCATGGACATGGCGGCTCCCATCATGCTCAAGGGGCGCCAGATCGGCAGCATGCTCGCCGGTCAGGTTCTTCCGGAGCCTCCCGACGAGGAGAAGTTTCGGCGTATCGCTCGGGAGATCGGGGTGGATCCCGATGACTACATCCGTGCGCTCAGGAAGATCCGTATCGTTCCTGAAGCAAGCATCCGTGCCGCTGCGGACCTTCTTTTCCTCGTTACCAACGCCCTTTCGGAGATCGGCTACCAGCGCCTCCTCAATCGGGACAACGCGGCTCATTTCGAGGGACTTTCGGAGGAATTGCACGGCGATGTGTCGTCCATGGCGGACATGTCGAAGCGTCTTTCCGACCAGGTTGCTTCTCTCGTCACCACCTCCGAGAAACTTCTGCAGGCGTCCTCCGAAGCGCGGTCCAAGGTCTCCGAGACGGACGAAATCCTTGGCTTCATCCGGAACGTGGCGAACCAGACGAAACTACTGGGGCTCAACGCTGCCATCGAGGCGGCCCGGGCGGGTGTCCACGGCAAGGGATTCGCCGTAGTGGCCGATGAAGTGCGCAAGCTCGCCGACGTGAGCGTCAACTCCGCCGGCAAGATCGAGAGCATTCTCCAGAGTATCACCGGAGGCATGGACGCCATCGAGGACGGCATCGGCCAAACCCGAAGCGTTGTGGAGAGCCACACCGCCCACATGGCGGAGATGGCTTCGGTCATCGATCACCTCAAGGAACTCACCACCCGAATCGAGGCTGTGGTTACCACCCTTCGGGAGACTGCCACCCTGCGATAGAGAGGCGAGCCCGCTACTCCTGTTGACAGCTTTTTGTTTTCACGAAGAAAGGGCGGTTCCGGAAGGGGCCGCCCTTTCTCATGCGCAGGGGACGAGTTTCTTGGCGGAGGCCGGAAGGCTGTTCGCGCAGAAGCGCCGTTCCCAGTCGGAGAGGATGCTCAAGGAGACGCCCGTGCCACCGCAGACCACCACGAGGACGCGCCGGGCGTCTTCGAGGGCGGGAGCGTTGTCGTAGAGAACGGAGAGGGAGGCGCCGCAGGCGGGCTCCACCAGGACGCGGTGGTCGTCGGCGAAGGCCAGGCAGGCCCGGACCGCCGCCGCATCGCTCACGATGCAGGAACGGACGGGGTGCAGGGCGTTCACTTCGAGTGCTCGAGGTGTCACCTGTCTTACCGCCAACGTGGCCGCGATGGTATGGATCGTCTCCAGGCGAACGAGATGCCCAGCCTGGAGGGATGCCGCGAAGGAGGCCGCGCCTTCGGTTTCGACGGCCACGATGGGAATGTCGTTCCAGTTGTGTTTGTGGAGCCCTTCCACGATGCCCGAGAGCAGACCGCCGCCGCCGACGGAGAGAACGAGCGCGTCGGGTTTGTCCATCTGCGCGGTCAGTTCGTCCACGAGGGTGGTGTAGCCTTTCCAGAGCGAGGGATGGTCGAAGGGAGGAATGTAGGCACACCCTTCTTCCCTGGCCAGTTTCAGGGCATGGCGTTCCGCATCGTCCCAGACGTCACCCGCCGCGATGACCCGCGCCCCCTCCGAGGCGATGCGCTCCTGGGCTACCTCCGACGTGGTCACGGGAACGACGACGGTGACGGGGACGCCGAGTCTGCGTCCCGCATAAGCTACGGCGTATCCCGCGTTACCGCCGGAGGAGGAAACGAGATGGCGTTTTCCCGTCGCCACGGATTCGCTGCAGAGGCGTCCGATGCCGCGAATTTTGTAGGATCCGGCGTTCTGGAAGCATTCCATCTTGAGAAAGACGCTTCGTCCCGTGCGTTGGCTCAGAGGTTTCGACTCTACGGTGGGTGTCGTGCAGTGCAGTTTCATGGCTCTCGTCCTCCCTGTCTCTGTCGAATCAGCGTTCTGGATCGTCCCTCCGGAAAAACAAAAAAAGAGGCCGGGGCCCCTTGGTACGGGCCCCGGCCTCGCTTTCGACCATATGGCGCTAAGCGCCGGTCCTGCGAGGAGGAGCCGCGCTCGTAATAATAATGATGGCGGAGCAGAAGGAACACGTGAAAGGTGCTGTGTCGTGGTGCATGTCACTCATGTCCGTCCGCTCCTTCCGAAAAGATTTGTGCGTTTATACCACGGAATGCGCGGGAGGTCAAAGGGTTGATTTTTCTCCGAAATTCTTTGCTCTGGTTTCGTCCCACCTGAGCACGGCGTCACCATATCTGCGAAAGTCCTCAAGGTGATGTGTGGCGATGGCAAAGACCACGTTCCAATCGACGGATTTATATTCATGGATGGCGATGTTCCGAAAACCAACGGCTTTCTTCATCCGGAGCGCGAGTTCTTCCGAGAGGATGCCGAGTCCGAGGAGTCCTTCGAAGGATCCTGCCATAGACGAGGGAACTGGGGCTTTCGGCTCTTCGGAGAGGATGTGTGCTGCAATGTCTACGCAGATTTGGACGCTTCTTTGGAGGTTGAGGGCAATGATGTCCTGTGCGTCGAGGTCGTTTTTCAGCTCGGAGGCACTCTTCGGCCGTTTCAACTCGATACGGTCGATGCATCGGCGGAGGGATTCGAGTTTGACGAGGACCAGATCACGATCCATGGAAAAACCTCCTTGCGCGGGTCGTGAGAATGCGGCGAAGCAGGGGGAGTTCGTCTTCCTGAAAGGCGAGCATGGCGAGTGTCAGCTTTGTCCGTAGCTCGGGGGATTTGTTGCACAGCACGATGCCTTTCGTGAGCACCTGCGTAAGAATGAGTCCCTTGGCCGCTCCCAGATCCACCAGATCGACGTCTCGCCCCATAAGGTCCATCAGCTCTAGACGCAAGGCCTCGAGGGTATCTTGGGAAAAGGGGGTGGAAGCCGCCACGGCGAGGTCGATGTCGCTGTCGGGGCGCAACGAGGATGATGTGGCGGATCCGAAGAGGAGGGCAAGCGCAACATCGGTCCTTGCGGCAAAATAGTCCTCAAGGTGCGCGACAAGGGCCTGGAGCGTCGGAAAACGTTCCGAAAAACTCGTTTGCAGCGGGTCTAAAGGCTGGATGCTGGAATGATCGTTCTTGAGCATGTGTTCCTCCTGAGGCGGCGCGTCTGTCCCGGTGGCGGGATTGTGCGCGTCGAATCCCCTGTGAGGAAAGTATACCAGAGGGCACACTGTGTCCACGTGTTTCAAGGATAAAACGAAGCAATGCGGCGAATGAGAGAGAAAGATGGCCTTTTCAGCGAATATATTTCTGTGACGTCGAATTTTCAAGTTTGGGAGCACTTGTTTGTCCTTTACTGACCTTTATACTGGATGAAGATCAAAAAAGGTCAAAAACATCTCCGTAAAGTTGTCGAGTGTCCGCCGACGAAGGCGAGGTGCGCCGAGAAACCGGACGGAAACGTTCGGGCGAGGCGCGCGAGAAACGACACGTGAAAGGATGCTGATGCACATGGATCTGAACAGGTTGACCCAGAAATCTCAGGAGGCGCTTCTGACGGCACAGAATCTGGCCGTTTCGTCGGGGCATCAGGAAGTGGACGGGGAGCATCTGCTCCTATCGTTGCTCCGCCAGGAGGGAGGGCTCGTCCCCAGGCTTCTGCACCGCATGGAGATTCCCGTGGAGACGCTGGCCTCCGGGGTGGAACGCGAGCTCTCTCGGCGGCCCCGTGTGTCGGGCCGGGGCGTCGAGCCGGGAAAGATCTACATCTCCCAGCGTTTGCAGCGACTGTTGGTGGATGCGGAAGAACGGGCGTCGCGTCTGAAGGATGAGTATGTCTCAGTGGAACACCTCTTCGCTGCGCTCGTCGCCGAGGGGACGAACACGGCGGCGGGGCGTCTTCTCAAGGATGCGGGGATCACGGAAGAACGCTTTCTGAGTGTCCTCGCGGAGGTACGCGGGCGGGTGCGCGTGCAGAGCGCCACGCCGGAAGGAACCTACGAGGCGCTTTCCCGATACGGGCGGGACCTGGTGGAGCTCGCCAAAAGCGGCAAGCTCGATCCCGTCATCGGCCGAGACGAGGAAATCCGTTCGGTGATCCGCATTCTGAGCCGCAAGACAAAGAACAACCCCGTGCTCATCGGAGAGCCCGGTGTCGGAAAAACCGCCATCGCCGAGGGATTGGCCCACCGCATCGTCCGTGGCGATGTTCCTGAGGGGCTCAAGGATCGCTCCATCTTCGCCCTCGACATGGGGGCCCTCGTCGCGGGGGCAAAGTACCGTGGCGAATTTGAGGAGCGTCTCAAGGCGGTGCTCAACGAGGTGAAGGAATCCGACGGAAGGGTCATTCTCTTCATCGACGAACTGCACACCATCGTCGGCGCCGGCAAGGCCGAGGGCTCCCTCGACGCGGGAAACATGCTCAAACCCATGCTCGCCCGGGGTGAGCTGCACTGTATCGGTGCCACCACCCTCGACGAATACCGGGAGCACATCGAGAAGGACGCCGCGCTGGAGCGGCGCTTCCAACCCGTCTACGTGGAGCAACCCTCGGTGGAAGACACGGTGTCCATTCTCCGGGGCCTGCGGGAGCGTTTCGAGGTGCACCACGGCGTGCACATTCAGGACAATGCGCTCGTGGCTGCGGCGGTGCTGTCGAACCGCTACATCACGGAGCGTTTTCTGCCCGACAAGGCCATCGATCTCGTCGACGAGGCCTGTGCCATGATCCGCACCGAAATCGACTCGTTGCCGGCGGAACTGGACGCGGCGGCACGGAAGGTGATGCAGCTCGAGATCGAAGAGGCGGCGCTGAAGAAGGAGACGGACAGGGCCTCGGAAGCCCGGCTCAAGGTACTCCAGAAAGAGCTTGCGGAGGCTCGGGCGGCAGCGGACGCCCTGCGCGCCCAGTACGAAGCGGAAAAACAGGCCATTGCCAAGGTGCAGGCCCTGCGCGAGCAGATCGAGAAAGTGCGGCGGGAAATCGAGCAGGCCGAGCGGGCCTACGATCTGAACCGGGCGGCGGAACTCCGCCATGGTGCGTTGCCCGATCTGGAGCGGCGTCTCGCCGCGGAGGAGGAACAGCTCCGCCACAACCAGGGGACGTCTCACCTGCTTCGGGAGAAGGTCACGGAGGACGAGATCGCCGCCATCGTGAGCAAGTGGACAGGTATTCCCGTGTCGCGCCTTGTGGAGGGGGAGCGGGAAAAGCTGCTCCGCCTGGGGGACATCCTCCACCAAAGGGTGGTCGGTCAGGACGAGGCCGTGGAGGCTGTGGTGGATGCGGTGCACCGGGCCCGGAGCGGTCTGAAGGATCCCCGGCGCCCCATCGGCTCCTTTCTCTTTCTCGGTCCCACGGGGGTGGGCAAGACGGAGCTGGCCAAGACGCTCAGTGCGGCTCTCTTCGACAGCGAAGAGAACTTGGTGCGTCTGGACATGTCGGAGTATATGGAAAAGTTTTCCGTCTCCCGTCTCATCGGAGCGCCTCCGGGATACGTGGGGTATGACGAGGGGGGGCAGCTCACTGAGGCGGTACGACGCCGTCCCTATGCGGTGATTCTCTTTGACGAGATCGAAAAGGCCCATCCGGACGTCTGGAGCATCCTGCTCCAGATTCTCGATGACGGGCGCATTACCGACAGCCACGGGCGGACGGTGAACTTCAAGAACACCGTGCTCATTCTCACGAGCAACTTGGGTGCATCCCTTCTGTTGGATGGTATTTCCGACGACGGGCGCATCCGGGAGGAGGTGCGCGAGGCCGTGCTCGGGGAGGTGCGGCGCACCTTCCGTCCGGAGTTCCTGAACCGCCTCGACGAGATGGTGCTCTTCAAACCTCTCACGATTACAGAGGTGGAGCGCATCGTGGAACTCCTTGTGAACGATCTGCGGGCTCGTCTCGCCGAACGGAACGTGACGCTCGAAATGACACCCGAGGCAGTGCGATGGATCGCCCGGGAGGCTTACGATCCCGTCTACGGAGCTCGGCCGCTCAAGCGCTTTCTGGCCCGGGAGCTGGAGACGCGCCTTGCCCGGAAGATTCTCTCCGGCGAGATCCCGGATGGCGCTGCAGTGACGGTGGCGCTGGACCAGGACCGGGGGCTGACGCTCCGGGTGGCCCCTTTCGAGGCCCCCGGGAGAGAGGACGCCGGAATCAGGGAAGATGGAGGAGATGGCGCGCCTACCGTGTCCGTCGAGGGAGAGATTGTGGACTGACCCTAGCCCAAAGCTCCGGGGCGGTCCGGAGTGGGGTCATGCCGCGGCCCGCCTGCGAAGGGCATCCGCGCTGTAAAGCACCAGAGCCGCCCAGATGAAGAGAAACGTCACGAGACGTTTCGCCGAGAAAGGTTCGGCAAAGAGGAAGATGCCGAGACAGAAGGAGATGGTGGGCGACACGTATTGGAGGATGCCCACGGTGGCGAGGTTGATCCGCCGGGCGCCGAAAGTGAAGAGGAGAAGCGGCACGGAGGTGACAATGCCCGATCCCGCCAGAAGGAGCAGGCGGAGAGGGGTACCTGTGCCAAGGGCTCCGGCGCCGCCGGACTCAAAGAGGACGATGGCGCCGAGAGCGGGAATTCCGAGGAACAGGGTCTCCACGAAAAGCCCCGCGGTGGAACCGATGGGGGCTTTTTTGCGCAGCAGGCCGTAGGTGCCGAAGGAAAGGGCGAGCCCGAGGGAAATCCACGGAAGAGTGCCGAGGAGGAGGATCTGATAGCCTACTCCGACAGCGGCCAGAGCGACTGCAAGCGCCTGGAGTCGTCCGAGGCGTTCCCCGAGGAAGAGCATGCCCAGAAGAACGTTCACGAGGGGCGTGATGAAGTAGCCGAGGCTGGCCTCGAGGACGTGTCCCGTGTTGACCGCCCAGATGTAGATCAGCCAGTTCGCGCAAAGGGCAAGGCTGCTCGCCAGGAGAAGGAGCCGTGTCGGCCTCTGTGCGAGTCCTTGGCGGATCTCTCCCAGGTTTTTCGAAAAGGCGACCAGTCCCGTGAGGAAGAGGAGGGACCAGACGATGCGGTGACAGAGAATTTCAAGGGCCGGAACATCCTGCATGGCTTTCCAGTACACGGGGAGCAATCCCCAGGCGACGAAGGCCGCCGTTGTGGCGCATCCACCCCGAATGGCCTCGGAGAGGCCCGGTTCTGCCGCTGACGCAGTGTTGTGCGTGTTCTCCGATGCGTTCATTTTGCGGTGAGTCTCCTTCCCGGTCTGTCCCGTGGTAGAATAGCAAATGGTGGGAATGTCGCCAATCCTCCATAGAGAAGGCGGTTTTTCCCGCCAATGGGCTGTTCCGCGGCGGTCGTGCGACCCGCCGGGAGAAATGTTGCGAAGGATTTGGCGCAAGTGCGAAAGAAAGGACACGGCGATGGAAGGGCGACTCGGAATCATTTCCGACACGCACGGTAACCTGCGAGCCTGGCAGGCCGCTCTGAAAATCTGGGGACGGGTGGACATGATTCTCCATGCAGGGGATGTGCTTTATCACGGTCCGAAGAACCCGCTTCCCGAGGAATATGGCCCTCGGGAGCTCGCGGAGGCCATGAACGCGTCTCCCGTGCCGCTTTTTTTCGCCCAGGGCAATTGCGATGCCGAAGAGGACGCTCGAATGCTCCGCTGGCCTTTGGACGCAAGGACGGTAACGGTTTGGTGGCGCGATATGCTTGTCCTGATGCGGCACGGCGAAAATTTCAGCGCCTTTCGCGACCTGGCGCTGCGCTGCGGGGCCCGGCTTGCGGTGAGCGGACACACCCACGTCGGTTCCGTGGTCCGCGAGGAAGGGACGATCTTTCTCAACCCTGGCTCCGCGAGCCTCCCCAAGGGGCGGGATCCGGCGAGCTGCGCCATTGCCGACGGCGAAGGCATATCCATTCTCACCCTTGAGGGAACGCTCCTGCACCGCGAACCCTGGAATCTCTGAGGTTCCTCCTGGAAAAGGGGTGACGCGGCGGGCCGATATGGTAGCATGGTGTCTCCGGCCAGGTCCGTGGAAAAAATGCCCTTTGCAGCAATGAAGCTTGGGCGCCATCGTAGAAACGACAAGGCACCCGGCCTTGGAGATGCTTCCAGGGCCGGGTGCCTTGTCGTTACGGAAGCGCGGCATTGCGTGCAAGACGAAAGCGGTTCTCGCGGACTCTTCCGAGGCGTGCAGATGCGTTTCAGACCACGAGCTTCCCCGGGTTCAGAATGCCCTTGGGGTCGAAGGCCAGCTTTATCCGTTTCATCAGGGCGATCTGGGCCTCGTCGAGGAAGTGGCTGACGTATTTCTTGCGTTTGAGGCCGATGCCGTGTTCTCCCGAGAGAGTGCCGCCGAGCTGTTGCGTCACGGTGTAGAGTTCCCGGCGGGCCTCTTCCATGGTTTCCTTCCAGTTCTGCCGGTCCTCGCCGAAGAGCAGGTTCACGTGCATGTTCCCGTCTCCCACGTGGCCGAAGGTGACGGTCTCCAACCCGCGGCGCGCACAGATGTCTCCCAGGGCCTTCAGCAGTTCCGGCACGGCGCTGGTGGGAACCACCACGTCCTCCTTGGAGTACTTGCTGTAGAAGGCGATCACCGCCTCGGCGATGGATTTCCGGGCTTTCCAGAGCTTGTCCCGGCTGTTCCGGTTGTCCGCCACGAAAACCTCCAGCGCTCCCCATTTGCGGCAGAGATCGCCCACCCGTTCGTATTCGTCGGCGAGCAGTTCCGCGGAATTTCCCTCGAGTTGGATGATGAGATGCGCTCCCGCGTCGCTTCCGGGAAGCCTGGTGTTGAGAAAACGCTCCGTCAGGGAAATGGAACGATGGTCCATGAGTTCCACCGAGGCGGGAAGGATTTTCCCCTCGGTCATGATTTTCGACGCGCAGGTGACGGCACTCTCCGTGTCGGGGAAGGGAACGAGGAGATCCACCACTCTGGCGGGAAGGGGAAGGAGCTTGAGGATGATCTTGGTTATCACCGCGAGCGTTCCCTCGGAGCCCACGAGGAGGTGCGCGAAGTCGTAGCCCGTCACGTCCTTGCGGCGTTTGCCTCCGAACCAGGTGACGGAACCGTCCGCGAGCACCGCCTCCAGGGCAAGAACAGAGGCGCCGGTGGGGCCGTACTTGATCACCTTGTTGCCTCCGGCGTTCTCCGCCACGTTGCCGCCGATGAAGGAGGCGTCGCCGCTGCAGGGATCTCCCGCGTAGAGCAGCCCTTCCCGTGCGGCGGCTTTGGTGATTTCCGCCGTCACCACCCCGGGTTCGACGGTGATGGTGAGGTTCTCCGTGTCCACCTCGAGGATGCGGTTCATCCTCTCGAAGGAGAGGACGATGCCACCGCAGGCGGGAACGGCGCCGCCGGAGAGCCCCGTGCCGGCCCCCCGGGGCGTCACGGGAATATGCCGTTCGTTCGCGAAAGAGAGAAGAGCGCTCACCTGCTCGGTGGTCTCGGGGAAAACGACCACTTCCGCCAGGTGCGGTTCCTCCCAGAACTGTTTCGCCACCTCGTCGTAGGAATAGGCCTCACGCTTCTCCAGATCCGTCGCGACGTTCCGGCTTCCCAGGATCGCTTCCAGCGCGGTCGTCACCTCCGGCGTTACCGGTGCGTAGTTCATTCCCTCCCACGCGTGGGGTGTCTGTCCCCCTGAATCGTTGCCGATGCCGGTTGACGGTGCATCGCGATGAAGAACGTGCATGACGGGTTCCTCCTCAAACACCGGACCCCCTTCCGCCCTCAAGGAAGCCCTGCGGTTTCTTCTCTTCGAACGGAGATCGCCTCTCGGGTTTCGCGGTTGCCCGAAGAAGCTCTTGGCGGGCATGACAATGTTGTTCTCTTTCCGTTCCTGAACGAGAAAAAGTCTCCATTGTCTATCGTATATCTATCGTAGCGGGAGCGCGTTACGAAGCTGGTTCGCGGAATCTCTTCACCTCGAACTCGATAGCCCCTCTGGGTAGTCCGGAATTCGTGCCGTGAGAGAATTCCGGATGCTGCTGCCTGCGCTTGACAAGATCGGCTTCGGTGGGTCCTGCCCAAGGAAGCTTTGCTTCGCTCCATCCCCGGGCGCGGATAGCCCGGCCGCATCGAGCCAGGCGGAGCTTCTTCTGTGTTTATAGAGCGCAGCGATCCTTCACGAATCTGATCGACAAACCACCTGTCGTTGGCAGGAAAGCGGAAACGGCCACGCACGCCCTCTCTCTTCGTGCTCCCGTGAACCCTAGGAGCGTTTTTCCTTTTTGATGCGCTCGATGAGGCGAGGCACGATGTCGAAGAGGTCGCCGCAGAGGGCCACGTCCGCCACGCGGAAAATGGGGGCTTCGGGGTCCTTGTTGACCGCCACGATGGTCTGGGCGGTCTGCATGCCCGCCAGGTGCTGCACTGCTCCGGAGATGCCCACCGCCATGTAGAGCTTTGGCGCCACGACCTTTCCCGAGAGCCCTACCTGGTGGGGATAGGGGATCCATTTGGCCTCGACGGTGGGGCGGCTTGCGCCCACGCCGCCATCCAGGAGATCCGCCAGTTCCTGGAGGAGTCTGAACGATTCGGGGCGCTTGAGCCCCTTGCCGCCGGAGATCACCACGTCCAGGTCCTGGATGTTGGCTCCCTGTTCCTCGAGATATTCCATGCCGTCGTTGCGGATGCGGCTGGAGAAGAGATGCTCGGGCACGGCGGGATGGAGCACCTCGCCGGTTCTGCTCTCGGGGTCTGGAATGCGGAAGGTGCGTGGGCGCACGGTGGACATCTGGGGGCGGTGGTTCGGTGTCTTGATGGTGGCCATGACATTGCCGCCGATGGCGGGTCTGGTCTGGAGGAGCAGTCCCGTCTCGGGATCGATGTCCAGGCCGGTGCAGTCGGCGGTGAGACCCGTGTTCACCAGGGCGGCCACGGCGGGGAGATAGGTGCGTCCCGCCGTGGTGGCCGGGGCGAGGACGATCTCCGGTTTCTCCGTCTCGATGAGATGGGCGGTCACTTTGGCGATGATCTCCTGGTCGAAGTGTTCCAGAGAGGGATGGTTCACCGCGAGAATTCGATCCGCGCCGTAGCGGATCGGATCGGCGGGGTCATCCTTGAACTCGCCCCCGAGAAGTACGGTGGTGACGGTGCATCCACGCGCCGCAGCCAGCTCGCGGCCCTTTCCGGTCAGTTCGAGAGTGACGGAGTGGATGTGCCCGTTTCTCATTTCACCGAGGACGAAAATGCCCGAGGGCGTTCTTGTCGTTTCTGTCTGCATGGTTCTCTCCTCCCTTCTTTAGAGAAGTGCCTGTTCCTTGAGAAGCGTCACCACGCGCTCGATGCCCTCGTCGAGGCGGCTGCCGCTGAAATGTTCCGTGTTGCGGGTGATCTTCGGATAGGAGATGCGCACCACCCGCGTGGGGGAACCCGAAAGCCCCAATTCCTCCTTCGGCAGGTCTAGAGCCTCGTTTCCGGCCGTTTCCAACGAAAAGCGCCGGGCCTTTTTCTTGCCCGCCAGGGTGGGCATGGAGGGTTCGTTGAGGTCCGAGAGTACCGTGAGCAGACAGGGGAAGGAAAGAATCTGGTACTGATAGCCTTCCTCGATGGTGCGGCGCACCCGGATCTCCGTGGAGGAAATCCGTTCGAGAGCGCTCACGTAGGTGGAAAACGGGAGGTCCAGCATGGCCGCAACCTCGGGTCCCACTTGTCCCGTTTCGCCGTCGGTGGCCTTTTCTCCCGCGAGGATCAGGTCGAAGGGGCCTGTTCTGCGGATCGCCTCGGCGAGTACCCGGGAGGTGGCCCATGTGTCGGCTCCGGCGAAGGCCCGGTCGGTGAGGAGGAGGGCCTTGTCCGCGCCCAGAGCGATGGCTTCCCGGAGAGCCTCCTCCGTCTGGGGTGGCCCCATGGAGAGGACTGTCACCTCTCCGTCCCCGGCTCCTCGTTTGAGGGCGAGTGCCGCCTCCAGGGCGTTCATGTCAAGCGGATTCATGATGGCTCCCACACCCTCCCGGACCATCGTTCCCTTTTCCGGATCCATCTTCACTTCATCCGTGTCCGGAACCTGTTTGACGAGGACTGCGATCTTCATGAACCTTCCCTCCTTGTGGCGTACAGCCTGGACGAGCTTCCGCAAGTATACGGAATTTCGCCCCCCGGGCAATCCTTATTTTTCGCTTCCCGGAAAGAGTGGCTGTTCCGGCAGCGCGTAGAGAGCCCTGGCGGTTTCGTCCAGATGGGTTCCCATGGCCTTGCGGGCAGTTTCGGGATCCCTGTTCCGGATGGCCAGGAGAATGCGGCGATGTTCCTCGACGATAAGATGCGACCAGCGCCGTGACGGCTCCCGGACATGGAAGCGGCGCATGTGCGCGGTGATCCGTCCCATGACGACGGAGAATCCCTCGTAGCTCCGGAGCAGGACCCTGTTTCCCGATGCCTGGACCAGCGTGGTGTGAAAGAGCGTGTTCCAGAGCGATCCCTGGATGGCCTCGTCCGTTTCGTCCCGGGCGCCTTGTTCGCGATGGTCCTGGAGATGGAGTTGTTCCATGTGCTCCAGGCATTCCTCCATGCGGCGGAGATCCTCCTCCGAACGCCGCAGGGCGGCCAGTTCCGCCGCGGGAAGTTCAAGAACTCGTCGCATCTCCAGCATTTCCGGAAGCATTTCCTTCGGCCAGGCCAGAAGGCTCTCCAGACTTCCCGTCAGCTCCTCCAAAGGGAGACGGCGCACGAAGATCCCCTGTCGTTCCCGCACCTCGAGTTCTCCCAGCGCTTCCAGAGTGATGAGGGCTTCCCGAAGCAGAGGGCGTCCCAGTGCCAGCAGATCCGCCAATTCCCGCTCCGTGGGGAGTTTTTCTCCGGGGTGCAGGCGTCTGGAACGGACGAACTCACGGACCCGAAAGACGGTTTCCATCCTCTTGGCGTTCATGGTCGGTCTCCCTTTCCACCGGTTCTCTCACACTCCGGCGGGATATGGTTCGCAATATTGTCTGAAAAATGCGTCAACAGAGTTGTCCTTGTTTCTTCTTCATGGTACAATGCGACATGATTGGTATACCAAGATATACCACAAAACCGAAAAAAGCGCATCATTGAATTTCTTCCTTGGTTTCCGGGAGAAACGGGCGCGGAATTTTCGCGTTTTCTCCGGAGGAACGCTGCGGAGGACGAAGGAGGGAGCCTCTGTGGAAAGGCGGTACGATGTGCTCATTGTCGGTGGCGGTGTCGTGGGGTGCGCCATTGCACGGGAGCTGTCCCGGTACAGGGTGCGCACGGCACTGCTCGACAGGGAGAGGGATGTGGGTCTCGGCACGAGCTGCCGGAACAGCGGGGTTCTCCACTCGGGCATCAATTACACGCCGGGTACGCTTCGTGCCCGGCTCGCGGTGGAGGGGAACCGGCGCATGCATGCCCTCTGTCGGGATCTGCGCGTCAAATGCCGTACCATCGGCAAACTCACCGTGGCCCAGGATGAGGAAGATACGGCAACGCTTGCCCGTCTCCTCGAACAGGGCATCGCCAACGGCGTTCCGGGTCTCCGAATTCTCTGGCCGGAGGAGATGCGGCGTCTTCAGCCCGGTGTGGAGGGAATTCGAGCGCTCCACTCACCTTCCAGCGGCATCGTCTCTCCCTATGCGCTCACGGTTGCGCTCGCGGAAAACGCCGTGACCAACGGCGTCCATGTGCATCTGGGGCAGGAGGTGCTGGATATTCGGCCTCGTTTGCCCGAAGAGGGCGGCGGGTTCGTGGTGCGCACCGCCGCGGGAGACCGTTTCATCGCCCTTGTGGTGGTCAATGCCGCGGGGGTTTTTGCCGATCGCGTTGCGGCTCTCGCGGGTATCCCGGGCTTTCGGATCTATCCCTGCCGGGGCGAATACTACGTTCTGGACAAGCGTTTCAACGGCGTTCTCCGCACCCTCGTCTATCCCGCTCCCCGCCCCCGTCACCCTGGTCTCGGCATTCATCTGACACCCACCGTGGACGGCAACATTCTCATCGGACCCAGCGCGGAATATGTGGAGGACCCGGGAAATCTGGCCTGCACCGCGGCCATTCTCCGGAAGCTCCAGGAGAAAGGACGCGGTCTTCTGCCCGACCTTGCCGGGGCGGATTTCATCCGCAGTTTCGCAGGAATCCGGGCCAAGCAGTCCCCGCCGGAAGAAGGCGGCACGCGGGATTACATCATCGAAGACCGCAAGGACGTGAAGGGGTTCATCAATCTCGTGGGGATCGAGAGTCCGGGTCTTACCGCCTCGCCCGCCATTGCCAGCATGGTGGCGGAGATGGTGGGACGCCATCTGCCGCTTGAGGAAAAGGAAACCTTCGTCTCCTGCAGGGAAGGGAGACGGGAATTCTTCTGCGAACTCTCGCCGGAGGAGAAGGCGGCTCTCGTGGCGGAAGATCCGGACTACGGCGAGGTGGTGTGTCGCTGCGAGGGCGTCACCCGGCGGGAAGTGCTGGACGCTCTGGCGAATCCCCTTGGAGCGAGAACACTGGTGAGTCTCAAGTACCGCGCCCGGGTCACCATGGGTCGTTGTCAGGGAGGATTCTGTCTTCCCCGGATCGTGCGCATTCTCCGGGACGAATTCGGCTACGATCCGGAGGACTACCTTCTTCGGGGCGATTCCTCTCCGCTCTTCGTGGGAAAGGTCCGGGAGGACGCGGTACTCCGCGCGTCCGTTCCTGCGGAAGGGGTGCGGCCATGAAGCGCGAAACCCGTGGCGTGGTGGTCGTCGGCGGTGGTCCCGCGGGGCTTGCGGCGGCTCTTTCCGCGGTGGAAGCGGGATGTGGTGATGTGCTTCTCCTTGAACGGGACATCCGTCTTGGAGGCATTTTGAATCAGTGCATCCATGACGGCTTCGGTTTGCATGCTTTCGGCGAGGCTCTTTCTGGTCCGGAATACGCGGCTCGCTCTATCGACAGGGTGCGAACGCACGACATCGAGGTGCGCACGGGAAGCATGGTCCTCTCCCTGTCGCGGGACAGAGTTCTCGAGGTCAGTTCCCGAAACGGCTACGGTATGATTCGGGCCGACGCAGTGGTCCTTGCCATGGGCTGTCGGGAGCGGACCCGGGAGGCCCTGTCCATTCCGGGGTCTCGTCCCTCGGGGATTTACACGGCGGGGGCCGCCCAGAATCTCATGAACCTGGAGAACATTCTTCCGGGGAGGCGCGCGGTGATCTTGGGCTCCGGCGACATCGGTCTCATCATGGCCCGGCGCATGGTCCTGGAGGGCGCTTCCGTGGAGGGGGTCTACGAAGTGCTGCCCTATGCGAGCGGTCTTCCTCGGAACCTGCGGCAGTGTCTCGACGACTACGGCATTCCTCTGCACCTGTCCACCACTGTTACGGAAATCCTGGGTAAGGGACGCCTCGAAGGAGTTGTGGTCTCCCGGGTGGACGAGAGCCGCTCTCCAATTCCGGGGACGGAGCGGGAGGTTCCCTGTGACGTGCTGCTCCTCTCCGTGGGACTGATTCCGGAGAACGAACTCTCCAGGGGGTGCGGCATCTCGCTGGATTCCCGGACCGGCGGCGCCGTGGTGGACGAGACGTTCATGACGGATGTTCCCGGTGTGTTTGCCTGCGGCAACGCACTTCACGTGCACGACCTGGTGGACTGGGTCTCCGTCGAAGCCGCCGAGGCCGGTCGCGAAGCGGCAAATTGGGCGGCGAGCTTCCGGAGAGGCAAGGAACCGGAGGTGCCTGCCTCTCTTCCCGTAAAGGCAGGCGAGGGAGTCCGGTACGTTCTTCCCGGACGTCTCCGGGGTGGGCGGGATACCGTTTTTTCTCTGCGGGTGCTTGCTCCCGGAAGGAATCGGGATGTGGTTCTGCGCGTGGACGGCAGGGACGTGCTGCGGCGAACCTTTCCCAGGGTGCACCCGGCGGAAATGCTACGCCTTGCTGTCCCTGGAAAAGATCTTCCTCCGGGGGGGCTTGTGGAGGTGGTGTCCTCATGAGCGGGTCCCGGCTTTCGTCGCGCCTGGAATTTCTCTGTGTGGTCTGCCCGAATGGCTGTGATCTGGTCGTCGCCGTGGAGGGAGCGTCGCCGCCGAAAGTACTGGAGGTGACAGGGCATCGTTGTCCCCGGGGTGTGGACTATGCTGTCTCGGAAGTGGAGCGCCCTCTGCGGAGCATTGCGAGCAGTGTTCGGGTCCGGGGTGGAGAGATGCCTCTCGCGAGCGTTCGCACGGATCGCCCCATTCCTCTGGAAGCGGTCTTCGGCGTGATGGAGGAAATCCGGCGATGTGTCGCGGAAGCTCCCGTCCGAATCGGGGACGTGCTTCTGGAGAATCCCGCCGGAACAGTCTGCCGCATCCTGGCGACGCGGAATGTGGAGCATCTGGAGAAGGGTGGGTGTCAAAGGGGCTGAATCTGAAGGAGGCACCGCTGGAGAACACCCGGGCAACGAAGAAGTGCCGTGCGGTTTCGGGATGAGAGACGTGAGAGATCTCGAAAGGAGGACGTGTTTCATGCGGAAAAGCATTCTGTGGGCATTTGTGTTGCTCTTCTGCGCAGCGGTGCTTCTGGCGCCTCTTCATGGTGCGGCGGAAGCGCGGACGTATCGGGTGAACATTGCCACGGCCACGACTGGCGGGGCCTATTACCCCATCGGGAACGCCATGGCCCAGATCTGGACGAAGAAGCTCGATGGCGTCAAGGCCGCCGCACAGTCCACTGCGGGGACGCCGCAGAACGTGGAACTTCTGATGAACGGCGAAGTGCAGATCGCCTTCGGACAGAATGGCGTCTGTTTCTACGCTTTTAACGGAAAGGGCGTCTACGAAGGGAAACCGGGCTTTCCCTTCACCGATATTCGAGGTGTTCTCTCCCTCTATCCCAACGTGATGCATTTCATCGCTCTGAAGGACGCAGGGGTTACGAGCATTGCGGACTTCAAAGGCAAAAAGGTCGTTCCCGGACAAGTTGCAAGCGCCACAGAGATCAACACCCGCGAAATTCTTGGCATCTACGGTCTCAATTACATTAAGGACGCGAAGGACGCGGGGGAGGCGAACGTGAATGCCGACTTCGTGGGCTACAACGAAGCGGTGGACCTGCTGAAGAACCGCCAGGTCCAGGGAGCCCAGATCGCCGGAGGAGTTCCCACCGCTGCGGTGCTTGATCTCCTTTCCTCCGGGGAAATGGTCCTCGTGGACATCGAGGAGGAGAAGGCAAAGGAAATCACCGCGAAGTATCCCTGGTATTTCCCCTACACCATCAAGGCCGGAACGTATCCCAATCAGGACAAGGATGTCCACACTGTAGCCCTTGCGAACATTCTCTTCACCCGGGCGGATGTCCCTGACGAACTCGTCTATATGCTCACAAAGGCCGTTTACGACTATCATGACGACCTTGTCCGCGCTCACAAGGCCACTGAGGCGACCACCCTCGAAAACGCCATGAACGGCATGACCATCCCTGTCCACCCGGGTGCAGTCAAGTACTTTGAGGAACAAGGTATCGCCGTTCCCGACATCAAACCGGCTCAGTAAGGTTTTCCTTTCCTCGGGGGTGGCGTTCTCCTCGGGGCGCCGCCCTCACGAATCTGCAGGAACGGTCTTTCATGCCGAGGGGTCGAAGAGAGGTGATCAATGATGGCCGATGCAAGACAATCGTCAGAGATGGCGGAAAATTCCTCCCGAGCGGCAACCGGGACGATGGAGCCGGAAGCGCGGGAGATTCTCGAAGAAAAAGCGCTGGAGGAAAAAGCCGAGCGCGTTCTCGAAAAAGTCGAAGCGGAATCACGGTTCCGCCGCTACACGGGCAAGTGGGCACTCGCGGTTTCCGTCGTGGCCGTGGCCATGTCCTGTTTCCATCTCTACACGTCGGGATTCGGCGTACTCATGGCCATGAAACAGCGCAGCATCCACCTTGCGTTTCTGTTCGTGCTGACTTTTCTGCTCTATCCAGGGTCAAAGAATGCGCCGAAAAAGCGCCCCTCCGTGATGGACATGCTCTGGCTGGCCGTTTCCGTTTCGTCGGCACTGTACATCACGTTCATGTTCGATGCCTTCAGCATCCGCGGTTCCGCCGTTCTGTCCGACTACGTCATGGGGACCGTCCTCATCGTCTGCATCCTCGAAGCGACGCGGCGGTCCGTGGGAAAGGAACTCATGCTGTTGGCCATCGTCTTTCTCCTCTATGGCTTTTTCGGGGACTACATCCCCGGTGTGTTGGGGCATACGGGTTTCACCTTCAAGCGCATCATCTATCAATTGTACCTGTCGTCGGAGGGAATCTTCGGTGTTGCCCTGGGCGTCTCCTCCACGTACATCTTTCTGTTCATCCTTTTCGGCGCCTTTCTCAACGCCACGGGGATGGGGCAGTTCATCAAGGATATCTCTCTCACCTTGGCGGGGCGTACCATCGGCGGTGAGGCGAAGGTGGCCATCATCGCCAGCGGGCTCATGGGCATGATCAACGGCAGTGCCGTGGGCAACGTGGCCGCCACGGGAACGTTCACGATTCCTCTGATGGTGCAGAAGGGATTCCGCCCTGTCTTTTCCGCGGCGGTGGTGGCCGTGGCGGGAACGGGAGGCATGATCTGCCCCCCGTCATGGGCGCGGCGTCGTTCATCATGGCGGAGTTCCTGGGAATCCATTACGCCAAGATCATGCTCGCTGCCGCCATTCCTGCCGTGCTCTACTACCTGGCGGAATATGCGGTGGTCCACATCGAGGCAGTGCGGCTGGGGATGCGCAAGCTCTCCGCCGAGGAAATTCCCAGCCCGTGGAAAGTCCTGCGCGAGCGGGGTCAGCTTCTCGTTCCCATCGTGGTGATCGTCTATCTGCTTCTCGTGGGACGCACGCCTCTCTACGCGGCGTTTTACGGCATCGTAACCTCCGTGGCGGTGAGTTTCCTCAGCAAAGCCACCCGCATGTCCCTGAAGACCTTCCTTGGCGCGCTGGAACAGGGAGCCCGGGGAGCTGTTGCGGTGGGCATGGCCTGCGCGGTGGTGGGCAACGTCATCGGCGTGGTGAACCTCACGGGGCTCGGACTGGTTCTCGGGGACAACATCGTCTCCCTCGCGGGAGGCAACGTGCTTTTCACGGTCTTTCTCACCATGGTGGTGAGCGTCATCCTTGGCATGGGGCTGCCCACCACGGCATGCTACATCGTCACCGCCACCATCGCGGCCCCCGCCCTGCTGCAGCTCGGCGTGGAACCCCTGGCGGCCCACATGTTCGTCTACTATTTCGCCTGTCTCTCCAATGTGACGCCCCCCGTTGCCATCGCCTCCTACGGTGCGGCGGGTATTTCGAACCAGAAACCCGCCGAGGTGGGATGGACGGGGTTCCGTATTTCCCTCGCAGCCTTTCTTATTCCCTTCACCTTCGTGTACAATCCGCAGCTCCTTCTCGTCGGGGGCAACGCCGTCTCCATTGCCATGGCCACCGGGACGAGCATTGTCGGTGTGATCGCCCTCGCGGCGTCGCTCCAGAACTTTCTCCTCGCACCCCTTTCGCTGCTCCAGCGGGCCATGCTCTTTACTGGGGCGGTGTTGCTCATCTTCCCAGGGATCGAGACCGACGCGGCGGGGACGATTCTCGCCATTGCGGTCTGGCTCTGGCAGCGCCGGAATGTTTCCCGGGGAAGGAGTGCGCCGGAGGGCATTCCCGTCGAGGGATAACGGGTCAATGGCGCGGCAAATGTGTATACGTGTATAAATGAGTACAATGGAAGGAGCGACACTCCTTCGAGGTGCGGTGATGCTGAAGAAATTCGACACCGCGCTTCGAAGGGTTTTCAGGCTGCGAGAAACACTGTTTGAGGAGGGGCTCCGAAGGTGCTGTATTTCTTACGGTCGAGTCGGAAGAAAGGGGCGATGGTGTGTGCGGATCGGCGCGAAACTGACAGGCGCTTTTGCCGCGGTGACGCTCGTGTGTGCCGTGGTGGGATTTCTCGGATCCTTCGGTATCCAGCGGACGGCCGGGCAGGTGGAGGACATGGCGGAGGTGCGCCTGCCCCGTGTTCGCTGCCTTCTCCTGCTTCAGGAAAGCCAGCAAGGTATTCGGGCGGCGGAGCGGAGCCTCTTGAACCTCGCCGCATCGGCGGACGAACGCCGCCGGGCTTACCAGGACCTGGAGATCCAACGGAAGAAGACCGGGGAGAATCTGGAGACGCTTGCAGCTCTTCTGGGGCGCGCCACCGAGGAAGACGCGCTCTTTCAGGCTTTTCGCAGCGCCGAGGCGGAACGCACCAAGGGGATCGAGGATTTCCTTACCCTGTCCGGGAAACTCGACGAGACGGGCATTGGCAATCCCGCGGCGTTCGAGGCGGAACTTGCCGTTCTCGAGGTGGCTCATCAGAAATGGCTCCTGGACCTGAGCCGGGCGGTCATGACGGAAATGCCCTTCCGCGGCAACGTGGATGCGGCGGAAAGTGCCATGGGGAAATGGCTTGCCTCCTTCAGTGTGAAGAACCCCGCACTGGTGGATCTCTTCGGACCGCGCATCCTTGAACAATACAAGATTCTTTATGCTGCGGCGGAGGGCATTCGGGAACAGCTTAACAGGGACGACATCACCGACGAAGACATGGGCGACATCCGCTTCGCTTTCGCCTATGAATGTCTTCCTGCGGCGGATGCCATCGGGGATATCTTCGACCGGGCGCGGAAGATCGTGGGCGATGCGGTGGCGATCCAGAATGTGATGAACAAACAGGTGCTCGAAACGAACGGTGCAGCCTTCGATACCGCGATTGCCGCGCTGGATGCTCTTGTGAGCGCCGAGCTACAGGCGGTGGATGCCGCGAGGGTGGAGGCGGCTGCGGTTTCTTCCGGAGCGGGGCGTCTCGTTTTTGTGGGCATTGCCGTGGGTGCCGGACTCTCCATCCTGCTGGGATTTCTTCTCACTCGGAGCATTACGAGACGGCTGGGACGTGTCATGGCATGGCTCTGGCGAACCGTGTAAGAGAGAAGGATCTCTCCGCAACAGCGGATGCGGAGGGCGCAGCGGGGAGCGATGAACTGGGCGACCTGAGCCGGACCTTTGGCGACATGACGCTTTCCCTTCGGGACATCGTGTCGGGTATCGCCGTTGAGGCGGACGAGGCGGGGGGACGTTCCGAGGCCTTGGCTGCCCTTGCCATGGATGCGGTGACCGAGATGGTCCGGAACGCTTCCGTGTCCCTGGCCGGTACGGTGAAGGAGATGCACGCCCTCGAGGAACGGAACCGCGCGATCGTCGGTCATATGGAGCGCCTCGACGGGGCCGTGGCGGAAGTCTCTTCCTTCGTAACCACCATCACGGGGATTGCGGACCAGACAAACCTTCTGGCCCTGAACGCCGCCATCGAGGCGGCCAGGGCAGGGGAGGCGGGACGCGGTTTCGCCGTTGTCGCCGAGGAAGTGCGGAAGCTCGCCGAGGAATCCGCCCAGGCGGCCAAGCGGGTGCAGGATCTCATCGGCTCCCTGGGAACATCCGCCAAGACCTCTGTTGCCGCCACGGGAGAAATGGCGGAGGTTCTCAAGAGAACCCTGGCGGATTCCGCCGCATCAGGAGAGCGGCTCGATCTCTCGATGGAACGCATCATCCGCACGAGCGACCTGATTCGGAACATGGCTGCCGCTGCGGCGGAACAGTCCGCAGCCAGCAGTGAGATGACCGAGGCTCTCGGTGCGGTGACCCGTTCCACCGAGGCCATGGTGGAAGCCATCCGGGGCATCGAACGTGCCTCGGAGGAGACCGCGGCGGCGGCGGAGAGTGTTGCCACCGAATCCCAAGCGCTGGCGGAAAGCTCGGGGCGAATGACCGCCCACGTCTCTCAGTTCCGCCTTACCGGGGTGGAGGCACCTCGCGTCGCGCTGCCGGGTGGCAAGAGGAACGACGTGCGGACAGCGTGAGTTCGTGTCTCATCCGTCCGGAGCTTCCTCCGAATACGCCTCGACCGATGCGATGTTGCCGATGATGTAGAGTCTGGAATAGATGCGGGGGAAAAAATTGAGGCACATCAGTTCGGAGTAGATGGATCCGATCCTGCCGGGGTAGACGTTCAGATTGTAGTGGATGCCGTCGTGCATGAAGCCGGTCGCGAGTTCGGGCAACTCGTTGAGAAGGTATCGGGAAAGCGTTTCGATTGCGTCCTCGTCGAGACGGCTGACGATGCTCCCGAGATTTTTTTTCGTTATCGCGATGAGCGCGTTTCTGAAGTCGTCATTCTCGGCGTATTCTTCCTTGAAGATCTGGAGGTTGTGGCAGAAAAAAGGGTCGTAGACGATGTCCGTCCAGTCGAGGAGAACGATCTTTTCGGAGAGTTGCGGGGGAAGCGCCGACATGGCCTGATCGCACAGGAGGCGCACCTCCTCCGCTTTCCGGAAGGCCTTGTCGATTGCCGAAATCGGCTTGCTCCTGTCGAAGACAAGGTTGTTGATATGCTGAATGATGTCGACGATCACGATGGCTACGCGTTCCTTTGTTCGCACGGCGGCCCATGCCATGAAGTCGTACAGATATTCCCTCGTGAATTTTTTGTTATTGATGCTGATGCCGAGGTAGGGGTTCCACCTTCGGGATTCGATGTGTTCGAGAGTGGTATTGAAGAGCGAAGCGATTCGCATTGCCCTCACCTCCGGCTTTTCGGTTGGCGAAACGAATTCTTCGTCGGAGTGTCCGTCGAACGGGAAACGGTAGGTTCTCGCCGGGCACGCCTCATCCTCATCATGGGTTTCGCGCACGGAGTTCGGATGGGACGGTCTCTTAAGAGGAGGTGTCGAAGTCCATTCCCAGCAAAAGGTACTCCGTCGAAAGCCCATGACGCTGGTAAAAACTGCGCGCTCTTTCGTTTGCCTGCATGACTCCCACTTCAATCTCGTCCATGCTGTGTTCTCTGGCCCTGCCGACGGCATATTTCAGCAAGGAGGCGCCTGCGTTTCTGCCCCTGTGTTTTTCGGAGACGATCAGTTCGTTGATGAGGACTGTGCCGTTTCTGTGGTACAGGCTTCGGTAGAACAGGAGCGAAAGAAATCCGATTACCTCGTCCTCGTGCTCGCACACGTAGTTTTCGTATGTTTCGTCCTGTGCGTCCATGTTCGCGAAGTGACGCCGCAGGTCGTTTTCGTCGAGGGGACGGTCCTCTCCGAGGGCTGTGCTGAGTTCCTCAAGGAGCAATGCTACGCGAGGCAGGTCCGCTTCGATCATTTTTCTGACGCGCATGTTTGCCTCCACGGTGATCAGGTCTCCCGTGCGTTTTTCGATATGTACTCTCCGGGGGATTCTTTCTGTCGAGTTCCGGTTCATGTCCGTTCTTTGGGGATCGGAAAGTTCTGTTGTCTGCAAAAGGTCAGCCTGTCCCAGCAACCTCGCTGAAAAACGATTTTCGAATCGACGATCCGGAAAAAAACACACCCCCGCAGCCCCAGAGGGTCGCGCCATTCCATGATTGCCCATTTTCCATCCTTGAACATGTTTTCGACGATACAGGTCATGTTTGCGGCGGCGAAACCGTCCGTGAACATTTTTCGGATGGCCTCGCGCCCCTTGATGGGGTCTCCTGCCGCGACCTGGTGGTTGACGGTGTCATCGCTGTACAGGTTAGCCAGGGAATCCGGGTCCGCGTTGTTGAATGCCTCCACGAATTTTTGCAACACATATTTAGGGGTCATTATGCGTTTCTCCTGTGAGAGAGGCATTTCCCCTCCGGGTGATTCGTGCCGTTTTCGGCTTGACGCCGATTTGTGGTGGTGCGAATGGCACAGCATGCATGCTCAACCTGGTTCAATGGTCTGAAATAAAAGTTATCTTGTTCGCTTTATGATCACACAGCTTGCAAGGTAGAATAAAACAATGCCTACGCGTGCGTCAAGCATCAGGGATTTCAGTGGGGCTTATTGGATACATGTAGACTTCGAGATCTGAGGGATCTCTGAATAAGGCTGCGTCAGCTCCGCAAGGCGCCTCGCAGAGCCTGACGCGACCCGAGTCAAGGGAAAGTGAAAGGCCTTTATTCAGAGCTTCCCTGAAGTTGAGAAAGTTTTCGAAAGCGGAGACAGTGACAATCTCCCTCTGAAGCGGAAAGTACTCTCACAAGAGGTTCACCCCAAATACTTAATAATAAATTTAAATTTATTTTCTTAAAGATTCAATCAAGAGAGAAAGAATCCCTTGTCCTGTCTGTATAACTGGCGTACCATGGGAAAAAAGAACGCGGTTTTTCGGTGAGGGAACGGCTGACGTTGTTCTTTCCGGAAACGGCGCCAGTATTTTGTCGTCGAAGGCGATGTGTCGATTCGGTTTTCCTTCGGAAAATGTGTAATGTGTTAGGAGGTGAGCGCTGTTCATGCGTCAGGGAGACGAGTTGCGCATCGTGGTGCCCGATTCCATTGAGTATCTTGCTCCACTTCAGCGGCTGGTGGATGAGCTGGCCGCGAAGATCGGTTTTGAAGAAATGGCCCGGAGAGAGATACAGCTCGGTTTCGAGGAGGCGTTCGTAAATGTGGTGGAACACGCCTTCGATCCCGGCGAACAGGCCTCTTTCGAGGTATGCCTTCGGGCGGTTCCTTTGGGGATGGAGGTCGTGGTGCACGACGAGGGGCTTCCCTTCGACCCCGGCCTGGTGCCGGAGTACGCTCCGGAACATCTCAAGGCAGGAACACTTTCCGAGGGACAGGGAGAAGGCGGACTCGGCATCTTCCTCATGCGGCACCTCATGGACGAGGCGACCTTCGTCAACCTCGGAAGAAAGGGAAAGGAAACCAGACTGATCAAGTATCTGCCGAGAAAATCCGTGCAAGAACTCTCGCATGGAGAGGAATTGGCCGCCTGGGAGATGCCCGTCGAGGAAAAAACCGCAGTCTCCGTCTCGCCGCCGGAGCGGATCGCCTATTCCATCCGTCTTCTCGAACCTCGGGACGCGGTGGAGGTGGCTCGTTGCGCCTACCGGGCCTATGGATATTCCTACCCGAACCCTCACATCTTCTTTCCCGACCGGGTGGTTGACCTGAACGCCCGAGGAAGCCTCGTCTCCGCCCTTGCGGTGACCCCGGAGGGGGACATCATGGGCCATGCCGCGCTTGAGGTGCCTTCCGACGACCCCGGGGCCCCCGTCGAGATCGGCATGGCTTTCGTGAAACCTGCTTATCGAGGGCAGGGGTGTCTGCATGATCTGACCACCTTTCTTCTTGACGAGGCGCGCCAGAGAGGATTTGGCGGAGCGTACGTCCAGTCCGTGACCACCCATCCGGCTTCCCAGAAGGCGGGCCGTTCCGTGGGATTTCGCGAGTGCGGACTCTTCGTCGGTGCCTACCCCGAGACCATGAATTTCAAGAAGCTCGGTGGCGAGGTGGGGCAACGCCTGAGTCTGGTTCTGGCCTTCCTGCCGCTGGTTGTCTTTCCCGCTGAAACACTGCACTGTCCTCTGCGGCACCGGCGCATGCTCGAGCGCCTTTTCGTGGAACTGGACATGCACCCGCGCATGGTTTTTCCACGTGGTCTGCGCCCGGAGCTGCCCCCGGGACAGGGCGAAATGCGCGTGTCCGTCACGGAGACGACGGCGACGGCGGAGATCAACCTCGTTGCTTTCGGAATGGAGACGAAAGCGGCGGTACAGGCGGTGGTGCGGCAGCTTTGCCGAAAAAAAATCGAGTTCATCTCCCTGCGGCTTCCTCTCAGAGATCCTACGACTCCCTTCTTCTGCGACGTCCTGGAGGAAGAGGGATTTTTCTTCGCCGGAGTTCTTCCCCACGCTTCCCGGGGGCCTTTTCTTCTTTTGCAGTACCTGAACAATCAGATCATCGACTACGGCAGAATCAGGATTGCCTCGGACGTTGCGGGAGAACTGCTGGCCTACGTTCGCTCCTGCGATCCCGGTGAGGACGTGCCGTCGCCTTCCGCTGGAAACGCCTGAAATGTCTGTTGCCGGAGAGCGCGTGGTGGTGCTCCGTGCCTCGCCTTTCAGCGGGTGAGCCGGCGGGGCAATGTGTTGTGCGCCGCTATAACGGGTATTGCGAGGAGGAATGGCTATGGCGCGATGTATGGGATGTATGGAACGCCCCGAGGAGGACGCTTCCCGGAAGCGGAAGCACGGAGAGGATGCCGTTGAAATGCCTGAAGAAACAGGAAAGGATGGACTGAGAGCGTTCACCCCCGGGAACGGCGCAGAGTACGAGCGTGACGGAGGGCTTTTCCCCGTCGCGGATGCCCTCTGTTCCCTCGAGGACGCCTTTGCTTTTTCTCCGGAGAGGGATTCGCTTTTTACGGAGGCACTTTTCGAGAATTACCGGTACCAGTACGAGCGACACCCCTTTCTGCGCTTTCTTGCGGTCCGCGGCGGGTTTTCTCCGGAACGGGCGAAAGCCTCGGGAGACATCTACGACATTCCCCCCCTTTTCGTGGGAACGCTCAAGCTCCATCGTTTCTGCTCCGTTCCGGACGAGGAGGTTGTCCTAACGCTCACCAGTTCGGGGACGAGTGGTCAGAAAACACAGCTTTTGCTGGACACGCCCTCTCTCGCCAGGCTTGAGGCGCTCTCCCGGTCTGTCTTCCGGGGGCTCGGTTTTGAGAGTACCGAACCTGTGCACTATCTGCTCTTCGGCTACGAACGGGAGCACGCCGGAGCGGTGGGAACGAGCTGGAGCACCGAACAGAAGATGGTCTGTGCTCCGGCCAAGACCGTGTCCTGGCTTATCCGATGGGACGATGCCTCGCAGGAGTTCGAGTTCGACGCCGTTGCCGCGGCCCGGCGCATTGCCGAATTGGCCGAGGACGCGCCGCTCCGGTTTCTCGGCTTTCCCGCCTTCATGTACCGTGCGGTGGAAGAGCTGCGGAAGATCGCTCCCGGACTCCGGGTCGATCCCCGGAGCTTCGTCATCGCCGGAGGCGGATGGAAGAACTACGCGGGAGTTCCCCTGAGCCAGGAGGTATTTGCCCGTTTCCTCGAGGAATCCCTGGGGCTGCCGAGGGAGAACGTGCGGGACGTGTTCGGCATGGCGGAGCACGGTGTTCCCTATGGAGCGTGCCGCTATGGGCATCATCACGTACCCATCTTCGGGCGGCTCTCCGTCCGGGATCCCAGAACGCTGGAGGTGCTTCCTCCCGGTGTCGAGGGGCTCTTGCATCTGCTCACTCCCTACAACACCGCCCAGCCGAACTGCTCTCTTCTTGCCACCGACGTGGCCCGCCTCGAGGAGGACTGCCCCTGTGGTCTTCCCGGAACATACATCGCTTCGGTCCGGCGGGGAGGTACGTCCAAGCACAAGGGATGCGCCATCGCGGCTCAGGAGATCCTGGATCGCATGGCTCGTACGGGCGCGTGAGCGGAGGCATTCCTGCCCGGTGTTTCATGGATGGCTCGATGTGGGCACCGGTGTTTCGCCGTCGGGTTCCCTGTTCCGCGGTGCTGCATAGACCGTGAGAGTTCCGACAAAGACGAAATGTGAGGAGAGAGGATCATGGAAGCGACCCAGCGCCACTACTTGTTCGGTGAGTTTCTCGAGCTGCCCCAGGACCTGCCCGAGGCGACGGCGGCCCGATTTTTCAATGAGACGTTTCTGGCGGAACGATCCCGTGCCTTCGCGGCGGTTCCCGTGGACGATGTGCTTGGAGTGCTGCACCGCACGGGAAGGTTGCTCGTCGATCCCAAAGGTTCCTATCGCAGGCGCATTCTGGAGAACATGCCCGCCGTGACGGGCTATTCCCCGGCGCTCGTGGAGAAGGGTGTGGAGGTACTGGGGACGCTGCTCTCCCGGACGTTTCTCCAGGAGCGCCTCTCTTGTCTTGGGAACTACCGGGCGCTGGACTGTTTCGTCCCCTGGGGGCGGGGGAAGCTCTCCCGGGCGGTTCCGCTTGGGGCGGTCTGTCACGTCGCCGCGGGAAACATCTTCCTCGGCTCCGTGGATTCCCTCGTGCTCGGCATTTCGACGAAGAACGTGAATGTTCTCAAGATCTCCCGCCAGGATCCGCTTTTCCCGTTTCTTTTTCTCGAGGCACTTCTCGAAGCCGATCCGAAGGGGCTGGTTGCGCCCTACCTGGCTGTCACGTCCTGGAGCAGGCGCAATGCGGCGGTCGTGTCCCTCGTGAAGCGGGTTTTCGACGGCATTCTGCTTTTCGGCGGCGAGGATGCCGTGCGGGAATACAAGAAGGACCTCGCTCCGAAGACGCAGCTTCTCGCCTTCGGTCCGAAGATCAGTTTCGGCGTCGTGACGGAAGGGCTCGACGACGAGGAACTCCGGGAGGCCGCGAAGGGGTTCGCCCTCGATGTCACGCTCTGGGAGCAGAGAGCCTGCACGAGTTGCCAGAATGTCTTCGTGGAGGATGCCGGAGCGGACGCATCGGATCTCTTCGGGGACGACTCCTCCTACGTGGTGCGTTTTTCCCGCTATTTCGCGGACGCCCTGGCGGAGCAGGCGAAGGTCTTTCCGCCCGGAAGGGCGGAGCTGGACGAGCTGGTGGAGATCCGCAAGGAACGGGAACTGGCTGCGTGGAAAAGCTTTCAGGGGAAGGCGCGGTTGTTCGAGGTCGCCGGCGGTGACGCTACGGTGATTCTCCAGGAGGGGGCGGACGTGGTGCCCTCTCCGCTCAACCGGACGGTCTACGTGAACCGTGTGCGGCGGCTCGAGGATGTGACTGAAGGCAATCTCCGCGTCATGGGTTACTACATGTCCACCGTGGGTCTTGCGGCGCCGGAGGAGCGGCTGCAAAGTTCTCTGGAGGCCATGCTCGGTCTGGGCGTGCTCCGTTTCTGTCGTCCCGGCACGATGGGTCTCGGTGCCGATCCGTCCGCGCCTCACGACGGCGTTTTCATTCCTCTGCAGCTCGTGCGCTTCGTGAACCGGGAGGACATCTCCCCGGATCTGCTCGGCCAGGATTTCCTCTTTCGGGAGAGCCGGGACCGGGAGCTGCTCGCCCGGATCAACGCCATTCTGGAGACCGCCACGGCGAGTCCCTTCTATCGGGAGCGCTATGCTTCGCGTGCGCTTTCTCTTCCTCTCGCATCACTCGACGACCTGAAAAACGTTCCCTTTCTCGAAAAGGCGGACCTGGCGGCCCATTGCCCTCCCTTCGACATGACCATGCTCACCCGGGAGCCCCGGGGAGCCTATTTCTTCGCCTCCGGAGGAACTTCGGGAAAACCTCGCTATGTCGCATGGTCCGCTGAGGAGTTTGACCTTGCGGGACATCTCACGGGGCGGGGATTTCGGATGCTTGGGATCGGCCCGGAGGACACGGTGGCGAATCTCCTCCGGGCGGGGGCGCTCTGGACGGGATTTCTCGCCTTCGATCGGGCGCTCGAGGAGACGGGGTGCCGCATTCTCTCCATGACCTACAACCAAAGTGACGAGGAAACCCTGGAGATGCTCGCCACGTTTCGCCCCACGGCGATCATGGCCATGTCCAGTGCCCTCGTCTCTCTCGCGGAGGCGGTGGAGCGAACGGGCTGGAGCGGTTCGGTGCCGAAGGTTTTCTTTACGGGAGAGCCTCTTCCCGAGTCGGCCCGGGAGTACGTGTCGCGGCTCTTCCGGAGCGAGTGCATCGCCTCGCCGCTCTATGGCGCCGTGGAGATCGGTCCCATGGGATACCAGTGTCCCCACTGCAGCCCCACGGAATTCCACGTCACCGATGAATGGTGTTACATGGAACTTATGGAGGACGGAGAAATCGTGGCCACCACACTAGAGAGGCACCTTCACCCTCTGATCCGCTATCGTCTTGGAGACCGGGCGGAGTGGGTCGCGGGGGCATGTGCATGCGGCTCCCGGTCACCCCGGTTCCGCCTTCTCGGCAGGACCGACGACTACGTGCGGGTTCACTTCGGAAAACTGTATCTGGAGGAGGTCGCCCAGGCACTTCGCGCCTTTCCGGAGCTCTCCTCGGATTTTCAGATCGTTGTGGACCCGTTGGGAGAGCGTGCTCGGGTGACCTTCACCGTGGAAAGCCTTCCGGGACGCCTTTCCGGGCTTCCCAGGACTCAGGAGTCCAGGGATACGAGGGATACGGTGGAACTGGAGCGGCGCATCTGCGACGCCATCATTGCCAAGGCGAAGGTCTACGCGGATCCGCGCAATCTCAAGCTCGAGGAACTGGTAGCTCGGGTCGTTCCGCCCCAGTCCATTCCCCGGGTGGAGCGCACGGGGAAAATCCGTCGTATCGTGGACAGAAGGGTTTAAGAGAAGCCTTTTGACCTTCCTGTAAAAAATTAGTTTGGTGTGCCCAGGGGAAAATGGATTGATGGAAAGAGAGGTGTCTGATATATTACGGGACAGAGGCATCAATCCAGGCGGTTTCTTCACGAGTGATCTCATGCGTGTGCTGTGGAAAACTCGTTGTTTCAGAGAGCATTTCCTTTCTTCCTCATGGTAAAGAGGATCGTTGTTGTTTCCCGCGAGGCGGAACGTTTCTTTTTCTCGTTTGGATTCCAAGATGCGGCCGTCTCCGGTTGCTCGCATCGCGGATGTTCTTTTCATGGAATCTTTGGTGGCATGGCGGCTGCTGTTCACAGGAGCCGGGGTCTTTTGACCCCTTTCGGGTAAAGAGTTGAGATTCCTGCTACAATGTTTTTCGTGGGGGCGTGTTTGTGCCCGAGTGTTCCGTAACCGTGAGGACAAGGCGCAGCGTCGATCCTTTGCGGAAATACGTGTGGATGGAAGCGAGGTGGTGCGGGGCATCGGAATCTGCAAGGCCGGAAAGAATCCTCTTGCGCGCGGAACGGTGCACTGAAAAAAGACGATCCGGCCGCACGGAGCCGGGTGAGTGAAAAGGAGGTCGTTGCGGGTGTTCAAAAAAAGCATTTTGGGAGTCCTTGTACTTGCGCTTCTGGTGAGCCTCTGCGGCATGGCTTTCGCGGGCCAGCCCAAGGTGGGCATCATGACGGGGACCACGTCTCAGGGTGAGGAAGAGTATCGCGCCGCTCAGGAAATGATCAAGCAGTGGGGCGCGGACCGCGTCATTCACGTGACCTATCCCGACAAGTTCATGGACGAGCAGGAGACCACAATCCAGCAGATCCTCAGCATGGCCCAGGATCCCGATGTGAAGGCCATTGTCCTCGTTCAGGGCGTTCCCGGCACTGCCGCCGCCATCGACAAGGTGAAGGAAATCCGCCCGGACATGTTCTTCATCAACATCGTGCCCCACGAAGATCCGCTCATGTCCGCCCAGAAGGCCGACATCTGTCTCGAGACGGACAACCCTGCCCGCGGCATCAGCATCATTGAGATGGCCAAGAAAATGGGCGCCAAGACGTTTATCCACTACTCCTTCCCCCGGCACATGTCCTATCCGCTTCTCGCCAACCGGCGGGATATCATGATCGAGGAATGCAAGAAGCAGGGCATCGAGTTTGTCTTCGTCAATGCCCCCGATCCCACGGGTGACGCAGGGATCGCTGGTGCCCAGCAGTTCATTCTCGAGGACGTGCCTCGCCAGGTGGAGAAGTACGGCAAGGATACGGCCTTCTTCAGCACGAACTGCGGCATGCAGGAACCCCTCATCAAGTCCGTGCTGAAGACCGGGGCGATCTATCCCGAGCAGTGCTGCCCCAGCCCCTATCACGCCTATCCCGGGGCCCTCGGCATTGAAATTCCCGCCGACAAGGCCGGCGATGTGGCCTTCATTCTCGAGGCTATCAGCGCGAAGGTGAAGGAGGGTGGCGGTGCGGGACGGTTCGCCACGTGGAAGATTCCCGCCACCATGGGCATGGCCTACGCCGCGACGGAATACGCCTTTGGCATTGGCGATGGCTCCATCAAGGGATATGACAACGGCAAGATGGTGGAACTGCTGAAGAAGTACTGCGGCGACGGCATCAAGACCAGCACCTACGTCGCTCCCGACGGCAAGGAGAAGGCGGACAATTTCATCCTCTTCGTCGGCGAGTCCATCATCTTCGGTCTGTAATCCACGGGAGCAATCGAAAGCAGGGTAATTGAGGTAGTTATATTGAGGTAGTTATAATGCACGGGGCCGACCTGAGGGACGGCCCCGTGCATCGGCAAAAAAGCAGACGAGGGAAGGGGGAACCCCCTGGTGGCGGCATATCGGTTGGAAATGCGGGACATCCAGAAGGAATACTTCGGGAACCGGGTCCTCAAGGGAGTTTCGATCCGGGTCGAGCCGGGAAAGATCTATTCCATCGTGGGTGAGAACGGTGCGGGCAAATCAACCCTCATGAACATTCTCTTCGGCATGCCTGTCATCCACAATACGGGAGGATTTTCGGGGGAGATCTTCATGGACGGTAATCCCGTTCGCATCTCCTCTCCCCAGGATGCGGTGGATTTGGGGATCGGCATGGTGCATCAGGAATTCATGCTCCTTCCGGGTTTTTCCATCGCTGAAAACATCAAACTCAACCGTGAAATCACGTTCCCCAACATGGTGAGCCGTATTTTCGGGAAAAAACTCGAAAGTTTGGACATGCCAGCCATGCGGAGGGACTCGCGAAAGGCACTGGATCGCCTGGGGCTTTCGACACTGGACGAGATGCTGCCCGTGGCGGGGCTTCCCGTGGGATACATGCAGTTCGTGGAGATCGCCCGGGAGATCGACAAGGAGAAGACAAAGATCCTCGTTCTCGATGAGCCCACGGCAGTGCTCACCGAATCCGAGGCGGAGGTGCTTCTCGCTACCATGCGTCGTCTTGCGGGAGAAGGAATCTCCATTCTCTTCATCACCCACCGCCTTGACGAGGTGCTTGCCGTCTCCCAGGACATCACGGTTCTCCGCGACGGCGAGCAGGTGGCGACGCTGAAGGCAGACGAGGCCTCGGTGAGCCGTCTGGCGGAACTCATGGTGGGACGCAAGCTCGAGGCAGTGGGGTGCGACGCCTGTGCACCCAGTCCCAAGAGGGACAAGGTGCTCCTGAAGATAGCGGACCTCCGTGTGGACATGCCGGGAGAGCGGGTCTGCGGACTTGACCTGGACGTGTATGAGGGTGAAATCCTCGGCATCGGCGGTCTTGCGGGACACGGAAAAATCGGCATCGCCAACGGCGTGGTGGGCATGTATCCTGCGGAGGGCAAGCTTGTCCTCGACGGGAAGGATCTTCCCCTGAACAATACCCTCGAGGCCCTGCGGAGCGGCATGGCCTTCGTGTCCGAGGACCGGCGCGGCGTGGGCCTTCTTCTCGACGAATCCATCGAGATCAACATGACCGTCACGGCCATGCAGTGCCAGGGAAAATTCCTCCGACGGATGGGCATTCTCCTGGCCGACGGAGGTGCCATTCGCCGTCATGCCCTGAAGATGATTCGAGATCTGGACATTCGCTGCACCGGACCGGAGCAGATCGTGCGGCGCCTTTCCGGAGGAAACCAGCAGAAGGTGTGCATCGCCAAGGCGATTACGCTGGAGCCGCGGCTCATCTTCGTCTCCGAGCCCACCCGTGGCATCGATGTGGGGGCCAAGAAAATCGTGCTTGATCTTTTGGTCCGATTGAACCGAGAGATGGGCGTCACCGTGGTGATCACCTCTTCGGAACTGGCGGAGCTGCGCTCCATCTGCGACCGCATCGCCATCATCTACAACGGAAAACTCGAGGGCATTCTGCCCCCCGACGCGAGCGACGTCGATTTCGGCCTTCTCATGGCGGGTGAAATGTCCCATTCGAGAAAGGAGGCATCGTGATGGCGGATCTGGAGAACAACGGTCTGCCCCGGGAAAGTATGGGCGAACGGATCCGGGAGGCCGTCAAGGATTTCGGCATTCCCCGTTTCATCATCCTCGGATTTCTGATTCTGCTCATCGTTGCCGCGAAGGTCCTTGGGCTTTCCATGCCGCAGCTTCTGGGCAGCATCCTTACGCGTTTCGGCATGAACGGCATTCTCGTGCTGGCCATGATCCCCGCCATTCAGTCCGGAACCGGACCGAATTTCGTGCTTCCTCTGGGGATCACCTGCGGCATCGTGGCGATGACGTTGAGCATCGAACTGGACATGACAGGGCTCTCAGCCTTTCTCTTCTCGGCGGGTTTCGGAGCCCTTCTGGCGGGCATTGCGGGCTATTTCTACGGCGTTTTTCAGAACAAGGTGAAGGGACAGGAGATGACGGTTGGAACCTACGTGGGTTTTTCCGTGGTCTCCCTCATGTGCATCTTCTGGACTCTCGTTCCCTTTAAGAGCCCGGAGATGATCTGGCCCTACGGTGGTTCAGGGCTTAGGGTCACCATCACCCTTGAAAAGCGTTTTGCCGGTGTTCTCGACAACCTCTTCTCCTTCGATATGATGGGTGTCACGGTTCCCACGGGGCTTCTCCTCTTCTTCGCTCTCTTCTGCGTGCTCACTTGGCTCTACATGCGCTCCAAATCGGGCATCGCCATGATGATGGTGGGGAGCAACCCCCGTTTCGCCGAATCAGCGGGGCTCAACGTGAATCGGCTCCGGGTGTTGGGTTCCGTGCTCTCCCAGATGCTTGCCGCGGTGGGCATCGTGGTTTACGCGGAGAGCTACGGATTTCTTCAGCTCTACATGGGGCCGCTCTTCATGGCCTTCTTCGCCGTGGCGTCCATTCTCATCGGAGGTGCCTCCCTGAAGCGGGCCACGGTGACCCACGCTGTCGTCGGTACCTTTCTCTTCCAATCCATCCTGGTGGTCTCCATGCCCGTGGCCAACCTGGTCGTGGCGGACAACCTGGCCGACGTGGTGCGGATCATCATCAGCAACGGCATTATTCTCTACGCGTTGACGCGGAAAGAAGCGGGGGTGGACGTGCGATGACGAGTGCACAGGAGACCAGGACGACACAAAACGCGGTTCCACCGATGCCTCCGGCGAAGAAGAAGTTCGACCTCGCCTATGCACTTCGCAGCAACGTCGTGCCGCTCTTTTTTCTCGTCATCTGCGTGATCGGCGCTTACTACAGCGGACTTTCCCTGCCCTTCCTGCTCAACGAAATCGTGGTGCGCATGGCCCGGAATAGTTTTCTGGTCATCTCCTTGATCATTCCCATCCTCGCCGGAATGGGGTTGAACTTCGGTATCGTGCTCGGAGCCATGGCGGGACAATTCGCCTATTTCGCCACAGTGAACTGGCAGATCGCCGGACTCTGGGGGTTCACCCTCACCTGCATTCTCTCCTTCCCGTTGGCGGTCTTCTTCGGATGGCTCACGGGGAAACTTTTCAACAGCGCCAAGGGCAAGGAAATGATCACCGGGATCATCCTCGGATTCTTCGCGAACGGGGTCTATCAGCTCATCAACCTTTACTTCATGGGCAACCTCATTCCCATCCGCGTTCCCGAGATGCTCATTCCGGGAGGCTATGGCCTGCGGAACACCGTGGACCTGAAAATCATGCACTACGCGCTGGACAATCTCTGGAAAGTGCGCATCCCCATTCCAGGGTCGGTCACGCCCATCGTCGTTCCCGTCGTGACCCTCGCGATTATCGCGCTTCTCTGCGTGGGCATGCGTTTCCTCTTCAAGACCAAATTGGGGCAGGAATTCCGGGCCACCGGCCAGAACCGGCACATCGCCGAGGTCGCGGGCATTCAGGTGGACAAGATCCGCGTCCTGGCCATCATCTTCTCCACGGTCCTCGCGGCGTGGGGGCAGATCATCTTTCTCCAGAACATCGGCAACATGAACACCTATGGTGCTCACGTTCAGGTGGGAACCTTCGCCGTGGCGGCCATTCTCATCGGTGGTGCGTCGGTTTCCAAGGCCACAATTGGTCAGGCCTTGATGGGAACACTTCTTTTCCACACCATGTTCATCGTCTCGCCCCTGGCGGGGAAGAATCTGCTGGGGAACGTTCAGGTGGGAGAATACTTCCGGGTGTTCGTCACCTACGGGGTCATCGGGGTCGCCCTGGCGCTCCATGCCTGGCAGGGGAAGGCCAAGAGAAAGTCCTGACGTCTTTTCGTCGACATCCGAAGGGAATTCAGGAGCGTTTTGACTCGACGAAGTTCTTGAGCGCCCGGATTCGATGTTGAAGATCGGATCCGGGCGTTTCCTTTTCCCTCGTTGACCCATTTTCAGATATCTGATATATCATAGGACACGACAAAACCATTTCTTCCGGAGGCGGGACGCTCTTTTCGGTGTTGCCGGAGCGGAAGGCCCGACCTTCCGGAAAGGGCGCGAAGGGAGAACTGAAGATGATCAACGGCAAAGGTTTGGCGAAGTTCACGACGCTGCTCGACAAGGCCGGTTATGACGCACTGCTTGTTGGCCCCTCGCCGGACATGGAGTATCTGTCCGGGCTTGTTCTGCATCCCGATGAACGCTTCAAAGTCCTCGTGTGTTTCCGGGACGGGCGACTCTGCGCCGTTTCACCCAAGCTCTACGTGGAGCAGATGCGGAATGCCTTGGGAGATGCAGTGGAGATGGTCGTCTGGGACGATGCGGAATGGTTCGAGAAGAAGACCGTGGCGGCCTTCGAAAAATGGGGGTTGCGAAATGGCCGCATCGCCGTGAACGAGGGTATCCGCGCAGTGGACATGCTCAATCTCCAGGAGCGCTTTGCCGCGACGTTCGGAGACGGACATTTTGTCGGCGAAGAGGCCCGTCTTCGCAAGGACGCCGAGGAGATTCATCGAATGCGTCGGGCGGGACAGATCGCCGATGCGGCCCTGGAAGCTCTGACGAAGGAGATCCGCCCGGGTGTGACCGAACGGACCCTGGCGAAGCGTCTGGAGGAGCTGCTCCTTGAAAAGGGCGCGACAGATCTTTCCTTCGGATGCATCGTTGCCTTCGGCGCCAATGGTGCATATCCTCATTACAACGGAGGCGGAGCGGTTCTTCGGGAGAAGGATTCGGTGCTCATCGACTTCGGGTGTAAGTTCGAGGGATACTGCTCCGACACGACACGCACGTTCTTTGTGGGAAATCCCACGGAAGAGGAACGGTACATCTACGAGACCGTTCTCGAGGCGAATCTCGCCGGGGAGGCTGCGGTGGCGGAAGGTGCCGCCGCTCAGGACATTGACCGAGCGGCGCGGGGAGTCATTGCCAAGGCCGGATTCGGGGAGTATTTCATCAGTCGTACCGGCCACGGCATCGGTGTGGCCATTCATGAGAATCCGTATATTCGGGAGGGGAACACCCAGATGCTGGAGCGGGGCATGGCCTTCAGCGTGGAACCCGGTATCTATATCCCCGGAAAGATCGGTGTTCGCATCGAGGACGTGATGGTTCTCACCGATGAGGGCCCCGAGCCCATGAGTCGCTTCCCCAAGGAACTCACGGTTCTCTGAGCGGCTCTTGCCTGTCTCCGTGTCTTCCGGGTTTACTCCGAAAAACGGCAACGCGAAGTCCCATGGTGCTGAACCTACGGAGCTGCGTGGGGTGTAGGGCCTGCACGGGGGCGTGTTCCATGCCGGACTGAGCACGCTTGGGAGAAGTGGAGTGAAAAGAGCATGGAACATATTGCGAAGTGAAAACCCGCTCGCCGAAGGAATTTGGCGAGCGGGTTTTCTTTCGGGTGGCGGGCTTTCGGAGCCCCGTCCGGAGGGTATCCACACGCTCGGAAGCGTGTATTTTCACGAGGGGGGTTTTCCCCTTCGCTCAAGCGGATTTCTCCAACGCGTTCCACGCGGCCAGAGCAAGAACGGAAGCCCCAAAGGGAAAGGATCGTCCGCTCGAAGGAGGGGGATGTGCCAGGGATGGATCGCGCCAAGATCCGGATTGCCCCACCCCGAGCCAGAAGAAACATCCTGGAATCTGTTCCTGAAAAAGAGCGAAATCTTCGCCGCCCATAGATGGCGTCGGTACCACGACTGCGTTCGGACCGAAAAAGACACGGGCTCTTTCCCGAACCAGACGTGTCGCTTCGGGGTGGTTCAACACCGGGGGAAGATCGTGGCGAAGCGTGTTCACTGCCGCCATGAGGGGGCCTTTCTTGACGGCGATAGAACCTGCGGGGTATTCGGGATGGTTGTGGAGGCCGAAGACCATGTCCGGTTTCGGAGAGGCGAACGCGCCGTCCCGAATCATCGCTGCGGCGCCAGTGGAGCGACGGAACATCTCTTTGTGACAGAGTTGCTTCTGTGAAGCTGGGAGTGGATGGACACGGGTTTGCGAGGGAGAGAACACGCGGCGTTCTTGAGTCTGGACGATTATACCTATGATGGGTATAATATTTCCCCAAAAGATTGGAAGAAAGCGGGGAGGAAAGAACATGGCAAATCCTCTGGGAAGCGCCTGGCCGAAGGTACGGCGTATTCTGCAGGCGCAACTCGTCATTGCGTTTCTCGTAACCGTGATGATCATGAAACAATGGTGGTTCTGCGTGATGATGCTCGGGTTGGGAGCGATGCTCTCGGTGCTTCGGGGAAAAGTGTGGTGTGGCATGCTCTGTCCGAACGGAGGGCTCGCGGACCTCGTGTGGAGCCGCGTTTCTCTGCGGTTGTTTCCCTTTCCGAACTGGCTCGGAAAGGGAAACGTGCTCCGGGCGCTCTTCGTGGGAGGCATGATCGCCTGGTTCGCCGGAGTGGTCTGGTACGTAAACGTCCATTTGGGATTGCCCGTGGCCTTTGCATCCTACGATGCACACGGTCGGCTTTTTTTGTGGTTCTGCCAGAGCATGATCCTGCTCGCGGCGGTCATGGGGATCGTCTTCGAGCCCCGGGCGTTCTGCCTTCACGTCTGCCCCGGTGGAACGCTGGGGACCCTTCTGGCGGGGGCAGCGAAACGAAGTCCCGTGGCGCTGGACGTACGCAGCTGCGTAGGGTGTCGTGCCTGCACGAAGGCGTGTCACATGCCGGATCGGCTTCTGGAACCACTTTTGAACGAGGCGGCGGCGAGAAAGGCAAGGGGCGAGGATTCCGGGACGCTTCCCGTGTCCTCTTCGTGTTTCGGCTGTCTCGGCTGCGTTGCCGCCTGCCCCCGCGGGGCAATAAGGCTCAACGAGCCGAGACGACGCGAAGAGCACGGAGACGGAGAGAAGAAAACTTTTTTCCCGACTTCGCCGTTTTTCCCGAGAAAACAAGGATTTTGAAAAAAGGGATGCAGTGTTCATGGGGGTTCAGAAGATCGGGAAGCCGGAAATCAAAATGTAGTGCCTAGTATATTTGCCCTATTGACATATTGTCTTTCTCCGGATATACTTCCTTTATGTATATCCGGGTGAAATCCTCAAAGCTCAGTCCGCGAAAATCAGTCCAGATCGTCAAATCCGTCCGCACCGGGAAACGGGTCTCCCAGGTCATTCTCCAGCACGTGGGCATAGCCCACGACGAGAAGCAGCTCTCCGAGCTCCAGGAACTGGGGCGGAAGCTCATTCTGGAGATGGAGGAGAGAGAGCAGCCCTCTCTTCCGGGGTTCTCCCTCCTCGAGAACGAAGAGGCGTGGGAGCGGCCGGTCGGGGACGGGGAGCGGGTCAGCCTCCGGGGGATGAAGAACCTGGAACAGGTGACGGAAGGGCCGGGGGAAGTCGTGGAGAGCCTGTTCTCCTCCCTGGGCTTCGAGGCGATCTTCGGGGTATCCAGCCGTGGGAAGGGGAACACGGAAGTCCTGAAGAAATGCCTCGCCTGCGCCCTCGCCAATCCTTCGAGCAAGCGGGGGATGTCCCGTTGGCTGGAGGACGAGGGCGGGACGGACATGTCGCTGAACAGGATCTACCGAATGATGGACGCCCTGGCGAAGAAGACGGACCGGGTGAGGGAGATCGTGGCGCGGGAGACCGCGTCCCTCTTCGAGACGAAGGCGTCGCTGCTGCTCTTCGATGTGACCACCCTCTATTTCGAAAGCTTTGAGGCGGATGCCCTGAGGGTGTCGGGGTACAGCAAGGACAACAGGATACAGGAGACCCAGGTGGTGCTCGCCCTGGCGGTGACGCCGGAAGGATTTCCCCTCTGGTACGACCTTTTCCCGGGAAACACCTTTGAAGGGCATACTCTTGTGCCTGTGCTCAGGAGATGCATGGAGACCTTCTCCCCCCGGCAGGCGGTGGTGGTGGCGGACCGGGCCATGTTCACGGAAGAGAACCTGCACGAAGTGGAGAAGGCGGGATGCTCCTTCGTCGTGGGAGCGAAACTCCGGGGTCTCAGCCGGACCATGAGGGAGAAAATCCTGGACGCCGGGAACTACTCCCCCTGCCCGGAGGTTCGCCTGTCTTCCCGGAGAGTGAGAGAGAAACGTGCAGCCCTTCCCGTTGGTACTCCGTCCCCCTCGAAAACGGGAGAAATTTGCTCGTCACCTGGAGTGAACAACGAGCCCGGAAGGACGCCTCCGACCGGGAACGGCTTCTGGCCCGACTGCGGAAAAAACTGCAGGGGAAGAAGACTCTTCCGGGAAAAAGCCTTGTCACCAACCGGGGGACGAACAAATACCTCTCCCTTGAAAATGCAAACGGACAGGACCGCTACATCCTGGACGAAGAGAAGATCCTCCGGGACAGCCGGTGGGACGGCCTTCACGGAGTCATCACCGACCTGCCCGTGGAAAGTGCCGCGGAAGCGCAGGACATCCTCGCCCATTACGGGAGCCTGTGGCGCATCGAAGAATCCTTCCGGGTGAACAAGCACGACCTCTCCATCCGCCCTGTCTATCACTGGGTACCCCGCAGGATCGAGGCCCACATAGCCCTCACCTACCTCGCCTTCGCCCTCCTCCGGCATCTCCAGCACCGAGTGGCGGTCCGGCAGAACGCGGTGATGAGCGCCCGGGCCATCCGGACCGCCCTGCTGGATGTCCAGTCCACCCTCATGAAGGACGAAGAGACGGGGAAACTCTACCGGTTTCCGAAGGCCATGAGCGAGAGCGCCCGGAAGATCTACCGTTCCCTGGGCCTCGTCCGGGGACTGGGGAACACGGAGATCCTGTCGGTGAGGAAATACAGGAACCGGAAAGGGATCCGGAGCGCCGGGACGGACGGAGACGGAACAGCGGGGGAAGGGACGGGCAGGAACTGAACGAGCCGGGAGCAGATCTCCTGTTTCCCTTTCGAAATACCTTTCGGAGCCCCGAGACACGGTGAGACCGAAAAATCCGCCTCAAACGACAGCCCCTCTTTTCACAGAATTGAAAAGAGGGGCTGTGTAGTGCCCACCCAAGATGCACTTTCCGGTGTTTGCAAGGCTTCCCGTTTCAAACCCGGCGAAGTCGGGCGCCTGCCCCCGCGGGGCAATACGGCTCAACGAGCCGAAACGACGCGAAGAGCACGGAGACGGAGAGAAGAAAACTTTTTTGCCTGGGGCGTGAGCCGGTGTCCCCGATGTTTCGTTGAGGGCCTGAAGTGCCGGCCCTTTCCGTACCTTACCTGGGAAGTTCCTTCTCTTCTCCGATCTGGTGAAGGAGAGAAAGAGCGTCGATGATCTCTCGAAGCGCCTCGTCGAGACGGTGGCGGAGGGTTTCTTTCGCCGGGAGGAGTTCCTCGGCGATGCGGGAGGAGAGGGCGGTGCGGAAGGTCCGTTTTGCGTCGTCGAGGCACGTGTCGATGGCTTTTTCCGAAAGGAGATGTCGGGTGAGCAGTCCCGGGAGCGGAAGATTTTTCCCCGCCTTCTTTCCTGCCATGGCGAGGAAAATGCCGAACATCGCGCCGAGAAGGAGGCCGAGGGGCCCGGAGAGCAACAGGGCGGTGCCGCCGCCTCCGCAGATCGTTGCGGTGAGCATCACCGTGGCGAGGGTGGCGAATTCCACGTAGCCGCTGCCGAGTTTTCCCACATTCATCTGTGTGTGAATTCCGGCGACGCGCTCGGAGGAGAGTTCCTCCGTGTCGAGCAGCTCTTCCGGCACGTAGGCGACTCCTTCCCGGCGGAACCAGTCCCGGGACGCATCGCGAACGGCCGTGTCGAGTCCGAAGAACACCTCTTCGATGGCCTCCTCGACGATGTTCCGGAGCGATGGGGCGAATTCCTCCGCCGTCCTTTTCAGGCGTTTCTCCAGGTTCGCCACGGAACCGCCCTCGATGCGGAACTCCTCCAGGAGAGGGCGAAGTCGCTTTGCAAAGAGGCGCTCCTCCGTGTGACGGCAGATGCGCGTTTCCAATTCTCGTATCCGTTCCGCGAGGAGCGTTTTCTCCAGCGTCTCCAGGAACGCGGGAAGGCCGCGATACAGGCGCTCTTTTGTGCCTTTGCTCCGCCGTCGCAGCGCGGGATAGAGGGAGAGCCCCTCCGCCACGTTAGAATAGGGGCGTTCGCTGGTCACTACCCGCTCCGGAGGAAGCGCGAGCGTCTCGGCCACCATGGAGGGCAGGAATGGCCAGAGGCTGCTTCCTCCCGTGAGAATCACCTTGTCCACAGCGGTGATGCCTGCGCTGCCTCCGAGTCCTTCCAGAAGAGCCTCGCGGAAGCGGGCGAAAAGGTCTGTACTGCATCGGTCGGTCAGCGCGGGTCCTTGCGGTTCTTTCGAAGCGCGAAGACGTTCGAGGAATTCCCGTGACGGTGTGTAGGAGGCCGAGCGCTCCAGAAATTCCGCCTCGCTGATGTCTTCGAGACGTCCGTAGAGGCCTCCCGGTCCCACTGGAGCGTTCCAGGGAACGGAATCGCGCCCCTGTTCCCTCCGTGATGCCAAGAAGGTGGAGAACCGCTCCTTGCACTCCCGGCACCAGTGCCAGTGCACGATATATTCGTCGCCGGAGGCTTCGAGTTCCTCCCGCTTGTTCGGCTGCTGTTCCAGGTACCACTGGAAGAAGAGATCGTCGAACAGGCGTCCCCCCAGGAGCATGTCCCCCCAAGAAGAGACGAGTTTTCCCCGGAGAAGGAGGGCGAAATCGCAGGTTCCACCACCGAAATCCACAACGAGAACGCTCCGCGTCGCCTCCCGAAGCGTCAGGGAGAGGTCCTTTCGGTTCAGATGGTAGAGAATGGCCCCCCAGGGTTCCGCAAGAAGAGAGACCTCCGGGAAACCACCTTCCGAGGCGATTCGCCGGAGCGCGGCCCGATACCCCGGCGAGGCCTCGCCGGGGACTCCGAAGAGTGTTGCCGTCTTTTCCGGCGTGCGCAGAAACGTGGCGGCACATCGGGAACGAAGGGCGCCGAGAAAGAGGCGGGCGTCCTCTTCGCACTGCGGGTCACCAAGGAGATCCGGCTTGAAATGTACTCGGAGCTGCAGATCACGCCGCAAGGAAAGTGGTGTCTCACCCCATTCCTCCAGTGCCTCGTGACCGATGAGGATCGTTCCGTCCGGGCGGCGGAGGAGTGCCGTGGGAATGCCCGGTCGGCCGTTCCGGTCCAGGGAGACCGGAGAGGGGAGTGGTTCGTCGGCGCTGCAGCGGCAGAGATGGGTATTGCTCGTGCCGAAGTCCACGGCCAGAATGTCCGGGCGTGTCACGGAACTCTCCTTTTCCGGAGCAATCCCTTGGAGAGGACCTGTCCGTTCCAGAGAACCGGCTTGCGTTCCACCCGAACGGGATCTCCGGGAAGAATGTGTCCGAAGGTCTCGAAACGCGCCGCGAGGTCGTCGCTCCAGACGAGAGGCGTTTCCGGGTCGCTCTCCGCACCGGGATCGGGAGAAAAAGGCTCCAGGGAATATCCGGCGAGGGATGCCTCTTGCAAAAGGTACATCGCGGCGGCTCGAAGTGTTCCGTCTTGTTCCGTTCCTTCCGGAAGGGACTGTGCAGCAGCGGCAAGATCCTCCAGCGGACCGGCGAGACGGGAGAGAGCATCCAGAGCAGTTGGGGAGTTGGATTTTCCCGGAGAGGTTGGTGGAGGAGGAAGCGCTTGAAGGGCTCTCTCTTCCGCATTGAGAGCGGCGCGGACGCTGTTTTTGAGGGCCGCCGCCGCTTCGTGCCGTCGGAAGATCTTGCGGGGACGGCAGAGAAAGAGCAGAAAGAGAGCGCCTCCGTAGAGGAGGAGACGCCGCGTTTTCCCTCCTCCGAAGGGAGCGCCGAAAAGCCGTTTTGCCAAGGTGATCGGGCCGAATCCCGCCAGGTCGGCGAGAGTCGCTACTCCCAGCGCCGCGAAGAGTCCGCGCCACAGGCCAGGATTCTCTCCGAGGAAAAGGCACAGTTTCAAAAGGAGCCACGCTCCGAGGGGGGCGCCGAGAAAGAGTCCCATTTTGGGAATGTGCAACAGGTATGTGGCGAGTGGCTCGAGGAGAAGCATGCCGCCGAGGCTGCCCGCGGCGGCGATGGCAGCGAGACGCCCTGAAGGGATTTCATCGGCGAAGAAAGGGGCGAAAAAGTTCTCCCTTTCGCCCGCGACGGAAAAGAAATTCTCCATGACCATGGCGACGGGTTCGGAAAGACAGGTCAGGGCGGCGTTTCGGGCTTCCCGGAGCATGTCGGCCGTGGGGGGCGTTTTCTTCGCCAGGGAGTTCTCTTTCTCGGCAAGGGCCTGGAGAAACGCCTCCTCCACTCTGTCAGCGAGTTCCTTTGCCTCCTCGGGGGAGGGCAGGGCGACGTGCTTTTGGGGGATGCCTGAATCGGAAAAAGGAAACATGGAAACCTCCTTGCGAGGGATAGGGATGTTTCAGCGGAGCAAGTCCGATTTCAAGTGCTCCGTCAGTGTGGTTAAAGGAATGGAGAAGGTTGGTGTTCCATCGCAGTGGGGAGTGTAGTCTCCGTCTTCCCAGAAAAGAACCAGTGCGTCGTCGGTGAGATAAAACTGATCCGCCGTGGCCTCCACGCCCCGAAAATCCTCCAGCATTGCGGTGATCTCTCCCTTTTCCTGTTTCTGTCGGATCATGGAGGACATGCGCTCATCCAGCGCCTTTTCCCAGCCGCTGTCCGGAAGAAAGAGATCCTTCAGATCAAGGACTGCGCCGTCCTTTTCCGAGAAGGTGCGGGCGTAGAGCCACGTGCTGGGGTGGGCGGCTCCCTGAAAATAGGTGAATTGTGTGAAGAGAAGGCTCACCAGGCCCTTGTCGTTTCGTGTCGCCTCCCAGGAGAGTTCGCCAGTGAATTCCGCGGGATCCTCCTTGCCGAATTCGACGAGGACAGATTCCACAAGCTTCTGGATCTCCTCGTTGATGGCGGTTGTTGCGCCGGCATTCTTGGGGAGCAGGACGTCCGGATAGGAGAGGGTGATGCCCGGAGACGTTATGGTCTTCGAGTGCAGTGATGCTGTTTGGGCAAGGGTCATTGCAGCGAAACAGAAAAGCATCAAACCTGCCAGGAGTGAAATCAGGAACGGGAAGGCAAGGGATCTCCTCGCCATGACGTCTCATCGTCCTTTCGAAAGATGTGCTCAGTGGCAAGCCACCCCCTGCACTATATATATAATGCAGGGGGTGGCTTGCCTTTCGGAATTTCAAGGAAATGCTCTCGCCTCATGCCCCATGGAATGCCCTGGAGAGCGACGTTGCCGTGGCGGGGCGGAGGAATCGCTCCCTTCTATGCCTCCGTTGCGGGCATGGAAGCTATGTGCTTGTAGAGCTTCCACCGGGAGAGGAGGTTCTTCTGAGATGCCTCGATGAGCGCCTCCGATTCCGCCGGATGCGCCCGATGGAGCATGGCGTACCGCGTCTCTCCGTAGACGTAGTCCTTGAGGGGCAGCGTGGGGTCCTTGCTGTCCAGCTGAAGAGGGTTCTTTCCCGCCTCGGAGAGGCGCGGGTCGTACCGAAGGAGCGGCCAGTGTCCGGACTCTACGGCCTTCTTTTGCTGGCTCATGCCCGTCTTCAGATCGAAGCCGTGGGCGATGCAGTGGGAGTAGGCGAGAATGAGAGAGGTTCCCTTGTAGGATTCGGCCTCACGGAAGGCTTTCACCACATGGTTGTCGTTGGCGCCGAAGGCCACTCGCGCCACGTAGACGGAGCCGTAGCTCATGGCCATCATGGCCAGATCCTTTTTGAAGGCCTGCTTGCCTCCCGCAGCGAACTTGGCCACTGCGCCCATGGGCGTGGACTTGGACATCTGTCCTCCCGTGTTGGAGTAGACCTCGGTGTCCAGGACGAGAACGTTCACGTCGCGGCCCGAGGCGAGCACGTGGTCCAGTCCGCCGTAGCCGATGTCGTAGGCCCATCCGTCGCCGCCGACGATCCAGACGCTCCGCTTCACGAGGACGTCCGCCACGGGCAGCAAGAGCTTCGCCTCGGTTACAGTGCTCCCGGCGAGCTTGGTCTTGAGAGTCGCCACACGGTCGCGCTGGAGAGCGATGCCCTCCTCAGTGCTCTGATCCGCCTCGAGGATTCCCTTCACGAGGTCGTCGCCCACGGTACCGCCGAGCTTCGCAAGCAGTTCCCGGGCGAACTCGTTCTGTTTGTCCACGGCGAGGCGCATGCCCATGCCGAACTCCGCGTTGTCCTCGAAGAGAGAGTTTGCCCAGGCAGGTCCCCGTCCGTCGGCGTTCACCGCCCATGGGGTAGTGGGAAGATTGCCGCCGTAGATGGAGGAGCACCCAGTGGCGTTCGCCACGAGCGCCCGATCGCCGAAGAGGGCCGAGAGAAGCTTCACGTAGGGTGTCTCGCCGCATCCCGCGCAGGCTCCGGAGAATTCAAAGAGAGGACGGAGGAGCTGCACGTCCTTGACGACGTTGAGGTTCAGATCCTTGCGGGCCACGTCGGGGATGGAGAGGAAGAAGGCGAAGTTTTCCCGTTCTTGTTCCCGAAGGGGCGGCTGCGGCGCCATGTTGATGGCTTTTCGCTCCGGATTCGTCTTGTTCTTGGCGGGGCAGTTCTGCACGCAGAGACCGCACCCCGTGCAGTCTTCGGGAGCTACTTGGACGGTGAATTTCTTCCCGGGGAAATTCTTCCAGTTGGCGTTCGCGGACTTGAAAGTTGCGGGCGCTTTATCGAGGAGCGCCGGATCATAGACCTTGGACCGGATCACCGCATGGGGGCACATGACGACGCACTTGCCGCACTGGATACAGACTTCGGGATCCCATACGGGGATCTCCAAAGCAATGTTCCGTTTCTCCCACTGGGTTGTGGCGGGAGGGAAGGTCCCGTCAACGGGCATGGCGCTCACGGGGAGTTCGTCACCCTCGTTGGCGATGATGGGCCCCAGGACGTTCTTCACGAAATCCGGTGCCTCCGCGGGGACCGCGGGACGCATGTCGAACTCGGCGGACACGGAAAATCCGTCGGTCTTTACCTCGTGGAGGTGTGCCAAGGCTGCGTCCACGGCGGCGAAATTCTGCTGTACCACCGCTTCGCCCCGCTTGCCGTAGGTCTTCTCGATGGCCTTCTTGATGGCGGCGATGGCCTCGTCCTTGGGAAGAACGCCGCTGATGGCGAAGAAGCAGGTTTGCATGATGGTGTTGATGCGCCCGCCCATGCCGGTCTTTTCCGCGACCTCATAGCCGTTGATGACGTAGAAGCGTATCTTCTTGTCCAGGATCTGTTTCTGCACCTTTGCCGGCAGATGGTTCCAGACCTCGTCGGGGCCGTAGATGCTGTTCAGGAGGAAGACTCCGCCTGGCTTGAGGTTTTTCAGCATGTCGTACCGTTCGAGGAAGGAAAACTGGTGGCAGGCCAGGAAGTCCGCCCGGGTCACCAGATAAGGCGCATGGATTGGATCGGGGCCGAAGCGGAGATGGGAGATGGTGATTCCTCCGGATTTCTTCGAGTCGTAGACGAAGTAGCCCTGGGCGAAGTTGTCCGTGTCCTCTCCGATAATCTTGATGGAGTTCTTGTTGGCGCCCACAGTGCCGTCGGAGCCGAGGCCGTAGAAGAGGCAGCACTTTGTCTTGGGGTTTTCCGTGGAGAAGGAGGCGTCCACGGGAAGGCTCAGATGCGTCACGTCATCCTCGATGCCCACCGTGAAATGCTTCTTGGGCGTCGCTTTGGCGAGTTCGTCGAAGACGGCCTTCACCATGGCGGGGGTGAATTCCTTGGAGGAAAGGCCATACCGGCCTCCGATGACCGAGACAGCAGGCCTGGATTCCTTGATGACCGCCGCGACATCGAGGAAGAGCGGTTCACCTTCCGCACCTGGTTCCTTGGTGCGGTCAAGGACGGCGATGTGCTTCACCGTAGCGGGAAGGGCCTTGAGGAAATGCTCCGCCGAGAAGGGGCGATAGAGGCGCACCTTGATAACGCCCACCTTTTCGCCCGAGGCGACGAGGTAATCCACGGTTTCCTGGGCGGTCTCCGCGCCGGAGCCCATGACGATCACCACGCGTTCCGCGTCGGGGGCACCCACGTAGTCGAAGAGGTGGTACTGACGGCCGACGACCTTGGCGAAGGCGTCCATGGCCTTCTGGACGATCCGGGGACAGTCGGCGTAGAAGGGATTGCAGGCCTCTCTGGCCTGGAAGAAGACATCCGGGTTCTGGGCGGTGCCGCGGATGACCGGATGCTCCGGATTGAGTGCCCGCTTCCGGTGGGCTGCCACGAGTTCGTCGTCGATGAGGGCACGCACGTCCTCACGGGTGAGCTGTTCCACCTTCTGCACCTCGTGGGAGGTGCGGAAGCCGTCGAAGAAATGGATGAAGGGGACTCTCGCCTCCAGGGTCGCCGCTTGTGCGATGAGCGCCGTGTCCATGATTTCCTGCACCGAGTTGGATGCCAGAAGGGCGAATCCCGTGCTGCGGGCGGCCATGACGTCGCTGTGGTCGCCGAAGATGGAGAGGGCATGGGTCGCCACGGTGCGGGCCGAGACATGAAAGACTGTGGGTGTGAGTTCTCCCGCGATCTTGAAGAGGTTGGGAACCATGAGGAGGAGTCCCTGGGAGGCGGTGAAGGTAGTGGTGAGCGCTCCTGCCTGGAGTGCGCCGTGTACTGCGCCGGCGGCTCCGCCTTCGCTCTGCATTTCCGTCACCTGGGGAACGGTGTTCCAGATGTTGGTCATGTTTTTCGAGGACCATTCGTCGGCCCATTCGCCCATGGGGGACGAGGGCGTGATGGGATAGATGGCGATGACCTCGTTGGTGAGGTGCGCTACATATGCCGCCGCTTCGTTGCCGTCGAGCGTTACCTTGGGTCGTACCATTGCGAGACCTCCTTAAAAACGTTCGTAGGATCGTTCGGGAAAGCGGCGGTGGGGTGGAAGCGCTCGCGTTGGTTGTGTTTGAGGAAGGAGCCGCTTTCCTGAAAAATCCTGAAATGTGAAAACCCTCTCGGCGCCCCTCCGGGAACGCCGCCTGACACGGAAAATGCTCGTGTATCCGACCTCCGGTGCTTCTTCTTCCCCGCCCCTCTCGCTCCTGCCCGAACGAAAAAGGCGAGGAAAACCGATCATCACAAAGAGACACCTCTCCTTCCGGAGAGATGCGACCTCATGATACGCCAAAAACGTCTCTTTCACAACAATATTCCGAAAAACGCAAGGACCAAAACGTGCATGAGGGAACAACATAGAAAGAAATAGAAAGAAAAAGCGGCGTGACGTCCCGCGGCGAATAGCGTAGAATGCAAGGGACCTCCCCCGGATTGTCTGCGGGAGTTGTTGTTGTTATTTTGTAGCAAATTGCTGCATCGTTCCGGCGGCGCGTCGTCGTTTCTCCTGTTCGGCGATTCTGTTGCCGCGCTTTTCGGCGAGGGGCTGTCTGTCTGCAATGATCTGGAGGTGCATGGATGTGAAGAAAAAGCTCACCGTGCTCGTGTGCGACGATTCGATGCTGGTGCGAAAGAAACTGCGGAATCAACTGCTTGCCCTCGCAGAAATGGACGTTCTCGAGGCGGAGGATGGCGCCACGGCGGTGGAACTCTACCGGGAGAACAAGCCGGATCTGGTCTTCATGGATATCGTCATGCCCGTCAAGGATGGCATTGTCGCGCTGGAGGAGATTCGTGAGCTCGATCCGGGTGCGCGGGTCGTCATGGCATCCTCGGTGGGTACATCCCAAAACCTGAGGCGGGCCATCGATGCAGGAGCCTTCGATTTCGTCCAAAAGCCGAGCACGGATGCACGCATCGCGAACATCGTGCGTCGCATCCTGGAGGAGGGAGACCATGCTTAGCCGACTTCTGGGAGAGTACCTTCTCGAAGAGCGTCTCGTCACGCCCGAGCAGTTTCGAAGAGTACTCGACCGTGCCGCTTCCGCCAAGGTCAAGATCGGAACCCTTGCCATCAACGCGGGCTACATGGCTGCTGCGCAGGTCGAGGAGATTCACGAGCTGCAGAAGACGCGGGATCTTCGTTTCGGCGATCTCGCCGTGGAGAAGGGATATCTGACGGACGCGCAGCTTCAGGAGCTTCTGCGCACTCAGCCCAAGGAAGATCTGCTTCTCGGACAGAGTCTCGTCGAAGAGGGACTTTTTTCCTGGGGGCGCTTCGAAACCATTCTCAGGGATTACCGGGAGAAGAATGCCATCGACGAAAAGCAGTTCGAGGCGATCCGGAGGGGTGATGTGGAAGCGCTGGTGTGGATTCTCTTCCGGGGGCGGAATGTTCTGAAACAGCAGTTTTTCGTGAAGTATATCTCTCTTTTTCTCCGGAACGTGATCCGCTTTCTCGATGCGGGCGCCTCTCTCGTGCCGGAGACGGCGGATACCTATGGAGATTTTCCCCATGTGACCATACAACTGTTCAAGGGAAAAGTCTCCTTTTTCTCGGCTGTTGCGGCAAAGGAGGACGTGCTTCTTTCCCTTGCGTCCCGCTTCGCAGGAGAGAAGCTGGAGCGTTTCGACGAGTTCGCCCAGGCATCCATCGCCGAGTTCTTAAATCTCGTGAACGGTCTCTTTGCCGTGAATTGCTCTCACGAGGGCGTGGAGATGGACCTGCTTCCTCCCCTCATTGAACGGAACGTCGGATTCGGTGGAGATCTGGAGGTCGTGCGCGTTCCCGTGGGCACGAACTCGGGAGTCTTTACCCTCTTTGTCGCTCCGGAAACGCCGAGGAGCCTGCTGCGCAAGCTTGAGGGAGGGCATTGACGGGAAGTGTTCCGCTGCCGCTTTCCATTTCGGCCCGACCCTCTGGAGGAGGATCGCTTCCTTCTCCCCACAGCGCCGCTTCCGTATTTTTACGGAAGCGGCGCTGGTTCTTCCGGAGGATGCGGGAGCACGATGCGGCGGATATACTGAAACGGAACAAATCGAGGTACCCCACGCTCGCCCGGAGGAGGTTTTCGTTCATGATGCGACCGTTCCTGCTTGGCGCAATGGCGTTGGTCCTGTTGACCGGAGGCGGTCATTTTCTTGCGGCCGGTCTCGATATGGTTCTCAAGGGCATTCCCGCAGGGAAGGAGTTCTCCGTTTCTCTCTCCGAGGAGAGAGGAGGCGGCGAAAAATCCTCAAAAGCCGGTGAGGGGAGGACGAAACCCCTCTTTCAGACCTCCGCCGCGTTTGCCCGGGGGATTTACGCCGTCAGCTCCGTGCAGACCGCTGACGAGTCTCTGTCACTTATGGCGGACTGGCCTGCCGAAGCCCGTTTTGCCAGGGAGAGGGCGCTTGAACTTCGGCAGGCCGAACACGCCCTTAAAGTGGCGCTTTCCGAGCGCCCCCTGGATATCCGCACTGTGGAAGACCTGTGGCAAAAGATCGTGTTCCTCCGGAACGATCTGGGTGTTCTCTGCGCCGCGTCCACTCCGCGGACGTCCTCCCGCTCGGAACGTTCCGTCACGAATTGAATTTTTGCCGCATTGTGTCGTCGTGCGGAAAAAATGAATAATGTTTCGGAAGCTCTGAATAAAAGACCTTTGGCTTTTCCTTGACTCGGGTCGCATCAGGTTCTGCGAGGCGCCCTGCGGGCTGGCGTAGCCTTATTCAGAGATTTCTTTCATTTCACCTTCTTGCCCCGAGCGCCCAGGCTTTCGGGGTTTTGTTTTTCCGGAGGGCGACGGAGCGTACTCCACCATTGAAGAAAGCCTGTTGTTCCAGTTGATTTTCCCCGTTGCGTTCTTTCGCTTTTCTGCTACAATTCGCGTCAGAAGGGCACTTCTTTGCCCTTTGCATCAGGAGACGATGACAGTTCTCCCATATGTTCCGAGGTTTGCCTGCGGGAGTGTATGCGCGGGAGACCGCCAGAGTCAGTGGGCCGAATCGCCCTTCTCCGACAGTCGAGAAATGGACCGTATGCAGTACGTCCGAAACTGTCGGGGAAGGGCGTTGTTCGTTTCGGCAGCAAGGTAACGAGAACAGTATATCTTCACTGATGGAGGCGAGGAGGAAGGGCGAGGAGGGGTTACATGCACTGCAGAATGCATTTGCGGAGAGCGTTGCTGTTGCGTTATTTCTCATCCTCCCGAAAACGGGAGCCCGATCAATGACCCGAGGGGGCGACACCTATAATGAATGAGGGCATTCCCAAAGCGGAAGAGCCGCAACCTGCACTTACCGTGGGCATCACCTACAATCTCCGGCAATGGACCGACGACGGAGATGACCGGTACGAAGAGTACGATTCCATCGAGACCATCTCCTCTCTGGAGACGGAAATCCGCAAGATCGGTTTTTCTCCCCTGCGCCTTGAGCAGGACGAGCATTTCCTCGAAACCCTCAGCAGAGTCCGCCCGGATTTCGTGTTGAACATCGCCGAAGGGCGAGGCGGCGGACGCGGCAGGGAATCCCAGGTCCCCTGTATTCTGGAGAGTCTTGATATTCCCTTCACTGGATCCGATCCCGTGGCACTGGCGCTGACCCTCGACAAGCATCTCACGCGCACCGTTCTCGCGGCGGGACATCTGCCGGTTCCCGAGGGGTGCATGATTTCCCCGGGCGGAGAACTTTCGGAGGCGGAAATGCTTCTGAAACGGCACGGAAAGGTGATTGTGAAACCCCGCTGGGAGGGTTCCTCCAAGGGCGTTTTCGCCGATTCCACGACCACCGATGCGGAACGACTGCCCTTTCTCGTCTCCCGCATCTGGGAGCGTTACGCCCAGGCGGCTCTCGTGGAGGAATATCTTCCGGGAGACGAATACACGGTCTCCCTTCTGGGAAATCCCCCCGAGGTGGTTGGGCTCATGCGCATCCGCTCCGACAGGTATCGGGAGAATTTTCTCTATTCCCTCGAGAACAAGCGGGATCCCGACTGGATGGACCACATGGTCTACGAAGGACGGAGCGCGCTTGATCCTTCCGTGACGGCCTTTCTCGAAAACGGGGCTGTTCGGGCCTTCGAGGTCTTGGAGCTTCGTGATCTGGCGCGGATCGACTTCCGTACCGATGTGCAGGGTGTGCCCCGTATCATCGACGTAAACCCCCTTCCGGGTCTTCGCCCAGGTTACAGCGATTTCCCCATTTCCTGTCAGGTGAACGGTGTCTCCTACGAGGACGTCATTCGGGGCCTTTTCGACGCTGCGCTTCGTCGGTGTGGTCTTCTCGAACCTTTTCGTCTGCGGGTGGCGTCATGAGGCGTGCTTCGCAAAGCGACAGTCCCGTGGTGGTGGTTACCGGCCGGGAGGCGACCGAGCGGGAAGACGTGCTTGACTCGCTCCGGTGCCGCGAATCCGTGGCGGCGGCCCTCCGGGAGGAGGGGCACGAAGTCCGGCTTTTCGATGTCACCCCGGAACACCTCACGGAGGAAGGGTACACGTCGCTCCGGTCGGAACTGCTCTCGCTCCGTCCGAAGTGCGTCTTCAATCTCTTCGAGGGCTTCAGTGCCGATTCCGCCGCGGAGATTCGTTTCTGCACCGTTCTTGAGGAGCTGGGACTTGCCTTCACGGGAAATCCCCCGGAAACGCTTGCTCGCTGCCTTGACAAGGCGGAGGCGAAGGATCGCCTCCGAAAGGCAGGACTTCCCGTCGCTCCCGGTTTTTGTGTCCGAAACGACTGGAACGGTGCCATGCCCTCCCTGAAGTATCCCCTTTTCTGTAAACCCTGCTGTGAGGACGGCAGCGTGGGAATCGGTGACGATGCCCTCGTCCGAACGCCGGAACAGCTCGTGGACGTGCTGTCGTCCATGCTCGCCTCTTTTCCCGGAGGAGTTCTCGTGGAGGAATTTCTTCCCGGAAGGGAATTCAACGTGGGATTTCTCGGCAATGTCCGCTACGAGCTGCTCGGCGTTTCGGTCATCGACTACGAAGGGTACGGAGACGTGCCTCCTTTTCTCAACTATGCCTCCAAGTGGGATCCGGAAAATCCCTCGTACGCAATCGAAGTCCGCGTCGAGGAAGGAATTCCCCCCTCGCTTCGGAAGCGCATTCACTCCATTGCGGCAAAGGCGGGGAGGGTGCTCGGCTGTCGGGGATATTTCCGGGTGGATCTCCGTGAGCGGGACGGGAGACTCCATGTGCTCGAAGTGAACCCGAATCCGGACCTCAGTCCGGAAAGCGGCCTCGCCCGTCAAGGTGCCTTTCGGGGATATTCCTACCCGGAAGTGGTGTCGCGTCTTGTCCGTCTTGCCGGAAAGAGTGCTCCAAGGAGGGAAGAGCGTGAACGAAGAAATCGATGTTCTGCTGGAGATGGCCGCCCGAACTGGGGCCTTTACACCCCAGGAACTTGAGGTTCTGGAGGAAGTGTTGCGGGATGCTCTTCGAGGTGATGGGGACGCTCAGGATGAGACGGCCTACCGGCTTTGCACACTCCGAGAGCAGGATCGTCCTGCCGGTTTCCTGATCTACGGAAGGACACCCATGACCGCATTTGCCTACGATCTCTACTGGATCGTCGTGGAGCCCGCCTTGCACGGTACCGGCGTGGGACGTCGTCTCGTGGCGGTCATGGAGGATGCACTCCGGGCTTCGACGGGGCGAGGTATCGTCCGGGTGGAGACCTCCGGCAAAGAGGAGTATGCGGGACAGCGTGTCTTCTATGAACGCTGCGGATTCTCTCTTGCGGGGAGAATCGCTGATTTCTATCGCTCCGGGGATGACCTGCTCACCTACGTGAAGGTCGTGTCCTGAGAGCGAAAAAACCGGGGTGTGTCCTCTCTTTTTTGGAAGACGCTCTCTTGTTTCTGTCCATTTTGTAAAACCCTTCCGAAGACTGTTACGAGATCGGTTTGAAACAGACACGCCCTGTGGCGTCTCTTTGCAAGAGGCGTCGCAGGGCAATTCATTTTGAACGCATAAGGAAGCTCTGAAGAAAGACCTTTCGCTTTCCCTTGACTCGGCGTCAGGCTCTGCGAGACACCCTGCGGGGGCTGACGCAGCCTTATTCAGAGACTCCATAAAATTTTTCCCCACTCCTCATCCTCCGAGCTTTCTCTCGCCCGTCTGTTTCTTTTCGACATGCCTCTTCTGGCTGTCATGACAAAGCGTTACGTGTTTCCGGGACTCTCGATTTTTCCAGACACATCTTCCCCTTTGGGCTCGCTGCGTTGTGTGGTGTCAAGGCGTGCAAAAAAGTTTTCATGGTGTTCGGCGGCTGGTCACGGCCGTCTGCGGCGATGAGCCACACTTTCCCAGGAGTGCCTTTTTGTGTTCGATCAACAGGTCCATGTTGAGGTAGCGACTGGACTCCAGCCACGCCTCGGAGGTTTCGACGCACAGTACCCGCATCAGGCGCTGACATGAGTCGGCGTTGCCGAAAAAGTTTTCTATAGCCTCCAAAGGCCGACGTGAAGTGTATTTTGTATGTGTTTGTCCTTTTTGGTGAATTTTCAGGGAGAAATCACGACATCCTGGCACATTGACCGAACGAGGGCTTCTGTGTAACGTACAGAAAATATCGCGGGTGCTTTAACGAAAAAAGACCTTTGTAAAGGGAGGAGGAACACTGCGTCATGGAAGAACGAATGCAACGACTCATCGACTTTCTCCGCACGAGAAATGCTCCCTTCCTCGCTGCAAGCGACTGGATTGCCGCGCATCCGGAACTGGGACACCAGGAACATGAAGCGAGCCGCCTGTGGGAGGGTATTTTGCGGGAACATGGATTTACCGTAACGTCCTCCTACGGGGGATATGCGACGGCCTTCTGTGCCGAAGCGGGATCCGCCTCGTCACCCCTCGTGGTCTTCCTCGCCGAATACGATGCGCTTCCCGAGATCGGCCACGGCTGCGGGCACAATTGGAGCGGTGCCGCATCCGCCCTTGCCGGAGCGGCATTGGCATCTCTCTTCCCAGAGCTTCCCGGATCTGTGCGGGTGGTGGGAACACCTGCAGAGGAGACCGACGGCGCAAAGATCGGCATGGCGGAAGCCGGGCTTTTTGACGGAGTCGATCTGGCGATGATGATCCACGCCGAATCGGCACGAACGCAGGTCGTCTGCAAATGTCTGGCCATGGAGGGAGTGGAGTTCCGCTTTCAAGGCAAATCCGCCCATGCTGCGGCATCTCCCTGGGAGGGGAAAAATGCTCTCAATGGTGTGCAGCTTTTCTTTCACGCCCTGGATATGCTCCGTCAGCACGTTCGTCCCGAAATCCGCATGCACGGCATCGTCGTTTCCGGCGGAGCGGCGCCGAACATCGTTCCGGAGATCGCGGAGGCACGCTTCTACTTTCGCGCTCCCCGGAGAAAAGAGCTTGATGCGCTCCTCGAGCAGGTGTGGAATTGCGCCCGCGGCGCAGCCCTCGCCACGGACACGACCGTCACCTGGCGCACCTATGAAAAAGCCATGGACGACATGGTCCGCAACCCCACGGCGGAGCGGCTCATGACGGAGATCATCGAAGGACTGGGCTATCCCTGTTCGCTCCCGGAGGAGGCGTCGGGGTCCAGCGACGTGGGCAACGTGAGCTATCGATGTCCTACACTGCATGTCGAAATGGCCACCGTTCCGGAACGGCTCGTTATTCACTCTCGGGAATTTGCCCAGGCTATGACCTCGCCGGCGGCACACGCGTCACTTCTTGACGCCGCCCAGGCTCTTGCGACGTGTGGGTATCGTGTTCTCACGGATGCGACATTACGGGAGCGCATCCGCGCAGATTTTCGCATCTATCGAGACAAGGAGAGTGAAGGCAGATGAGCAACGAAGGCAAGGAACCAGCGGGTGTCCTTGAAAGGAAAGCGCGCAAATCCTTCTTCCAGAATCTCCATGTGTACGTGCTCCTTGTGGGTGTTCTTGTACTGCTCACGGCCCTCACGCACATTATCCCGGCGGGAGAGTTCGAGACCTACGAGGATCCCGTCACGGAGAGGACCCTCATTGTTCCCGGATCGTATCATCCCGTGGATCCCTCGCCGGTGGGGTTTTTTCAGATGGTGATGAGCATTCAGCAGGGCATGATTGATGCTGCGGATATCATTTTCTTCATCTTCTTCGCCTACGGTTTCGTCAATGTCCTCGTCGAGTCGGGCACGCTCTTCGGCGCGGTGGGTGCTTTATTGCGTCATTTCAAGGGTGTGGGTACTCTCATCATCCCATCGTTTATGTTCCTCTTCGGTGTCCTCGGTTCCACCGTGGGCATTTTTGAGGAGGTCTACGGTTTGATACCCGCCTTCATGGGCATCTTCCTCGCCCTGGGCTATGACGGTCTCGTGGGCGGCGCTGTGGTTGTCGTGGGCGTCGCCACCGGTTTTGCCGCGGCGACGCTGAACCCCTTCACCATCGGTGTAGCCCAGAAGATCGCCGAGCTGCCCTTCGGTTCGGGATGGCAGTTTCGGATCGTGGTCTTTCTCGCCTTCCAGCTTCTCGCCATTTTTTACGTGATGCGCTATGCCGCAAGAGTGAAAAGCAATCCGGAACTGAGTGTCGTCAAGGGTGTGCACTTTCCCATGGGCGAGGGGGTAAATGAGGCGCTCATTCGGGATCATCCTTTCACGGGACGGCATCAGCTGAGCGCGCTCTGCCTTGTTCTTACTGTCCTCTTCGTCATAGTGGGAACCACTCAGTGGGGATGGTACTTGGACGAGCTGGCGGCGCTCTTCATCGTTATGATGGTGGTGGTGGGGTTGATTAACGGTTATTCCCTGAACCGCATCGCCGAACTCTTCGTCGAGGCGGTAGGACGGGTGGCATTAGGTGCCCTTGTTGTGGGGGTTGCTCGGTCCCTGACGCTGGTCATGACGGAGGGGAAGATCATTCACACCGTCATCTACTGGGCCTCGGGCGTGGTGGCCGATCTCTCCCACAGCCTTGCCGCAGTGGGAATGCTGGTGGTGCAGAATCTTCTGAATTTTTTCATTCCCTCTGGGAGCGGTCAGGCCGCCGCGTCCATGCCGATCATGGTTCCCCTGGCGGACACGCTGGAGATCAAACGGCAGGTGGCGGTTTTGGCCTTCCAGTTCGGTGATGGTTTCTCGAACATGATCTGGCCCACCGCCGTAGCCACGGAATGCGGACTCATGGGAATACCCATTCAGCGTTGGTACCGCTTCATGGTGCCGCTCTTCCTGCTCATGTTCGTGCTTCAGGTGATCTTCATTCTCGTCGCCGTGGCCATCAACCTTGGCCCCATGTAATCAGTCGGACGGGAGCGGACGGAGTTTTCTTCAGGGAATCTCTGAATAAGGCTACGTCAGCCCCGCAGGGCGCCTCGCAGAGCCTGATGCGACCCGAGTCAAGGGAAAGCGAAAGGTCTTTATTCGGAGCTTCCTCAGGAAATTCCTCAGTCGATTTTCGGTGGGTGTCTCGCCGCCTCGCCCTGGCGGGGCGGGGCGGCGAGAAGGGATTCCGCAGCGAGGCCAAGTTCCAGAATGAGTCGGTCGTCTGGATTCTCCAGTGCTCTGCCGGTGATCTCCTCGATCTTGTGCAATCTGTAGACGAGGGTTTGGCGGTGGATAAAAAGTTCCTGGGAGGCACGGATCTTGTTGAGGCTTCGAAGATAGATTTTCAACGTTTCCCGAAGAGTCGTCCTGTTAGCCCTGTCGTAGTCAGCGAGAGGCGAGATGGTTCTGTCGCAAAAGCGACGCAGTTCTTCCCGGTTACGACAGGCCCGGAGAAGGTGCAATGCCTCCACGTCACGGAAGGCCGTGACGATGTCGGGGCGGCAGAGGTGCTTCCCCAGGTCCGCGGCGATGCGGGCTTCTTCGTAGCTTCTGGGGATGTCCTCGAGTTTCGCCGAGGGGTAGCCGAGGCCCATGAGACACTCCGGTGCCGAGCCGGAAAACAGGCGGGAGAACCTCTCGGCGAAAAGTTTCTTCGCGTCCTTCACGGTGGTGGAGAAGAGAACGGCAAAACAGGAGTTCCGCAAGCGCCAATGGGCGGCTTGAAAGAGGGAGGCGTCCTCCGTGAGCGATTCCAGGAGCGGAGCCTTTTTTTCAAGAAAATGAGGAATCCCCTCGGCGGAAGGGAAACGGACCACGCCGACCTGGTAAGGTAAGTCCAGCCGGAAACCGAGGGAGCTGGCGCGAACGCACATGTCGGAATAGCTCGCGGTGTCTTTCCGGTCGAGAAGATCGTCGATGAAGTTCTCCAGGAGAATTCTTGTAAGGTGTCGGGTGCTCTGCCTGCGGAGAAGGGGGGCTTCTCCCTCCTCTTCGGAGGGAAGGGCGCCGATGGCGTTGAAGAGAGCCTTGGTGATCTTGCCGAAGGTGAGCTTCGCGGGAAGACGGATGAGGGGCAACCCGTAGTGCTCTGCCGCCTCCACGAAGGCCGGAGGAATTTCGTCGATGTAGTATCCGGGTTGAAGGGCCAGTCCGGCAATGCGGTGGGAGACGAGCTGGGAGAGGATTTCCCGCGCCGAGACCGGGTCGTCCTTCAGGCCGTAGCCGGTGGAGATGAGAAATTCTCCGGGCTGGAGCTGCTCGAAGGAATCGAGAATCTCCATGAGATTGATCCAGGCGACCTGGTTGTCCACGTGTTTCTTTCCCGCGACGACTTCGACCCCCGAAACAGATCGAGGGTGAGCATGGTCGAGAGTTTCAACGCGCATCACCACCTTTCGCCTTCTCTGCGTGGCGGCCGTGGCCGATTCGCCCCGAAGGGGGGACCGTACAAAACTGTTGTACGCCCCAAGAAAAACTCGTTGGCGGAGAAGATGCCGTTCCAATGCCGCTGAAAGCGTGTTTCACTTCCGTTTTTCATAAGGAAGCTCTGAATAAAGGCCTTTCGCTTTCCCTTGACCTCGAGTCGCATCAGGCTCTGCGAGGCGCCCTGCGGGGCTGACGCAGCCTTATTCAGAGATTCCATAAAACGTCAAACGTCTCGCGGCATTGTGCCAAAAATCTTGCTCTTCATACTACGCCTTGAGCGGGGGCTTCCGCAAGCGGTGTTTCCCGCCGGGGTGTCCCTGTTGCTGTTTGCGGTGGCTTTCTCCCGATCTCGAAATACGTCGAATGAAAGTGTCTGAGAGGAGATGAGGATATGACGCGTGGAGGAAAAAAGGCAGGGTGGCTTGGCGCCGTTCTTCTCGCCCTGGTGTTTCTCTGTGGCGTTACGCCTCTTTTGGGAGGGGCGGAGGGTGGTCGTGCGGAACTTCTTCCGAGTTCTTCCCGAAGCGTTCGAGGTCCCGTTGATTTCGGGACCTTGAATTGGAATGCTTTTTTCACTGCCTCATCCGCACGGGAAAAAATGTTCGGAACGAAGGACGCGCTTCCTTCCCGCTTCGATCTTCGGGAGACGGGAAGGGTGAATCCCGTTGACCTTCAGACTCCCTCTGGGCTTTGTTGGGCCTTTGTCACGCTGGGCTCCTTTGAGTCCAATCTGCTTCCCGAGGAAAACCGAGATTTTTCCGAATGGCATCTCGCCTTCGCCGCCTTTTCCGCCACGGTCTTCGAGACCTTCGATCTCCCCGAAGACTACGACTATCCCGGAGGATTCGCCGACCACGGAGGGGACACGCTGGTGAGCGTGGCAGTCCTTGCCCGCGGGGACAGTCCCGTGGATATTGTGGATCTTCCCTTCGGAACGGATGTGGAGGGAAAGGTTCCCGAGGACTATGTGTCGCCTTCGGGCAAGAAAATCCTCAAGGAGGCCGCGTGGGTGCACGTTCTCTCGGCGAAACCCTACCCGGAATCTCTCGACGTTCCTCCTGCGGATCCGTCCCGCTTTTCCCGGGACGCCCTGAAGCGGATTCTCTCCGAGGACGGCGCGGTGTCCATCTGTTTCTATGAGGATCTTTTCTCCTATTACAACCCGAAGACCTTTGCGTACTATTGCAATGCTGCGGACGGTCCGGAGCTGGTCAATCACCTGGTGATGCTCGTGGGCTGGGACGATACCTTCCCCCGGGAGCGTTTTGTCGAAGTGCCTCCCGGGGACGGGGCCTGGCTCGCCAAGAACAGCTATTCCAGCAACTGGGGAGACGGTGGCTACTTCTGGATCTCTTACCACGACACGAGTCTCGTGGAGGGAACGGCCTTCCGTGCGGCACCCGACACCTACGCCGCCATCCACCAGTACGATCCGCTGGGGATGACCGCCAACGTCAGTCTCGACGGAGGGAAGGACGTGTGGCTTGCCAACGTCTTTGTTGCCGCGAGAGAGGAAGAGATCACCGCGGTGAGTTTTTACACGACAGACCTCGAAACGGACTATACGGTGTATGTGCTTCCAGCCTTCGGAGGATTCCCCGTTTCGGGAGGGCTCGCCCCCTATGAGGCGGCTCGGGGCACGAAAACCTACCCGGGCTACTACCTGGTGGAACTCGATCATGGTGTGACGGTTTCCGCCGGGACATTTGCCGTCGTCGTGGAACTCCACAATCCGGACTATGCCTATCCTGCAGCGGTGGAGATGCCCATCGGGGACGAGTGGTACCGGAACAATGCCACGGCAGCCGCTGGACAAAGCTACTGGAGCACCGACGGGGTGCTCTTTTCGGACCTCACCACCGCGTCCTTCGAGGGGGCGGAACGAACGAACGCCTGCATCAAGGCCTTCGCCGGAGGAGAACCGGAACCCTCGTCCGACCTGAAAGTCGACAGGCTGTACACCGACCGCACTCCCTTCGCAGAGGAGCAGGTGACGTTCGCCGCGGTTGTTGCGGGGGGAATGCCCCCCTACACGTACTGGTTCGATTTCGGTGACCGTACGGTGGTGCGCACCGGTTCCGTCCCCCAGGCCACGCATTCCTACGCCTTCGCCAAGGCATACACGGCCCGGGTCACCGTGGAGGATGCAACGGGGGCACGCGCCGTGAAGACGCTTCCCGTGCAGGTGCTCCCCTTCGCGTCTCCGGAACGTCCCGAGGAGACGCCTGACGGCGAGGCGGAACTGCCGCTCTTCTTCCGGCGGTGGAGCGGCGCCTCCAAGGCGGAGGGACGAATTGGCACCGCGGTGGAGCCGGAGGAACCACCTGAAGCGGAAGTGACCTTCTCCCTCGTGGCAGGACATCGCAATCTTCCGAACAGCGGCCCGACGGAGATCCGCATTCGTCCCGACGATTTCGACGAAGAGGACGAACGATACGGATGGGTGGACTACTACGGAAGCATCGAGGGCGCGTATTTCTACCAGGCCGCGCGCCTTCGCCTCGAGATCATTCCCAAGGAGGAATCCTACCGGGGGCCCCTCGTTCTGGAAGACCTACGTTTCGTTCTCCGGGCGGAGGCTCTCGGAAACGACTCCTCCCATCGGGGTATCGAGGAGCTGGAGAGCCATTTCGCTCTCTTTGCAGGGAAGAGCACCGCTCCCGAGGCGTTTCTCTGTCACGACTATCTGCCCGACCGCTTTGCCCAGGCGGATTCCTCCGGAACGGTGGCGCTTTTTCTGCAGAAACTCCGCGTCGTTCTTCCCGATGATCCCGAGGCGTTGGATCCGCCCTACGGCGTGCTGGTGAGCGAGGAGGCGGACCGCTATGTGGTGACCTTCACGGTGTGGGAGAAATGCGAGAGTGTTCTCCCCGCGGATGGAGGAGGATGTTCCCTGGGTATTTCGACTGGCGAGCTGCTGCTCTTTCTGTTACCCTTGACAATAACGCTGCTCTGCAGGAAAAAACGGTTTTAGGAGTGTTCCTCGAAGGGCTCACTCTCGTCTGAGAGCGTTCTCGCGGAGCGGAAGCGCATCTTCATGCGGTGGCGCGGCGAAACCGCTTTCGCTCCGCGAACGAAAGGCGATGAGATGCATCGTGGACGACGGGCATCGGCGGGGAATTTTTTCCTGGTACGGATATCTGAAGCCCCTTGAAGAACGACTGGAAAGCGTTCGCAGTGCCGGATTCGATTCTCTCATGCTCTGGTGGGGGGATGCTCTGGCCTTTTCCGAACACGGCAAGGCCGACCTGGTTCGGCTTGTGAGAAACAAGGGGCTCCGCATCGAGAACATCCACGTCCCGTATCTCGACGCCAACGACATCTGGTCCGACGACGGTGCACAGCGTCGCCGTCTTGTCGGAAATGTCACGGAATGGATCCGCGACTGCGCGGAGTTTGGCATTTCCACCCTGGTCATGCACATCTCCTATTATCTGGATCTCCCGGCGCCCACCGAGGCAGGACTCGACGCCATGATGGCGCTCGCCCTGGAGGCCCGCCGCCGCGGTGTCCGTATCGCCCTGGAGAACACGGATCGACTGGAATTTCTGGAGTACCTTCTCGACAGCGTTGACAGCCCCTGGCTTGGACTGTGTTACGACACGTCCCACGGGCGACTCCGGGAGGAGCGACCTTTTTCTCTGCTGCGGAAATACGGCGACAGGCTTTTCGCGCTCCATCTCTCCGATAACGACGGTCTCGACGACCGACACTGGGAACTCGGAAAGGGTGTGGTTGATTGGTCCGCCTTCGCCGATGCCCTTGCCGCCGGAGAACGTCCGCCGGTGCTCTGTCTGGAGGTCATTCAGGACGATCCCGAAGAGGACGAGACGACCTTTCTGCGGAGGAGCCTGGCCTTCCTCGACAGACTCGCCGGAGACGTCACGGACGTGCGGAAGGGGCGGCTCGCCGGGTGTAACGCGATGGAGTAGAGTGCGTGGAAGACGACGGGGAAAGATCTGCCTTTTTCGGGAACGTCTTTTCGGGAGCGTTGCAGTGTGGGAAGGAAGGTCTTATGGCGGTGCTCTCCGTGGATATCCAGTTCAAGGGGGCGGGAGACGTGTCCGCGGCGGTTGTCGTGCTTCTCGGAATGCGTCAGGGAACGCGGCAGTAGCGGAAGCGGGGGCGTCCCGGCTTGCCCTCCGGATCCTCCTGGATGCGGAGGGCGCTTCCCCGCTCGACCAGATATTCCAGATAGCGGTGGGCCGTGGGGTAGGCGAGACCGAGCGCGGTTGCGACGGCGCGTACGTCGAAAGGACCTTCCTCCTCCAGAAGGAGATCCTGCACACGGCGGAGCGTGGCTTCGCTGATGCCCTTTCGCGGGGTGTCTTTTCGCATGTCCCGTCGATAGCGCGCAAGTTCCCCGTGAAGGCGGATTCGGGAGGCGAAGTCCGCGAGACGGACGGGTTTGCTCACGAAGTCATCGGCGCCAGCCAGAAGAAGCTCCTTCGCCACCGTTGTCGATTCCTCCACGGTGAGCACGAGTAACACCACCGATCCCGACATCTCCCGCGCACGCCGGATGACCTCTGCACCGCTCAGCACAGGCATGTGGTAGTCCACGAGGAGGATGTCGAGACGATCCTCCCGGATCCAGGAGAGGGCTTCCTCGGGATCTGTGGTGGTGCGCATCTCCCATCCCTGGGAGACCGCCATGGCCTCCAGGGTGTAGAGGATACTCCGATCGTCGTCCAGAGCGCCGAGATAGAGGCTCAAGGTGTCTCTTTCCCGCTTTTTCCGAAGGATACAAGGGGCAGCTCCACCACAACGGCCGCTCCACCGAGCGCATCGCTCCTGCCGTATTCGAGGATTCCTCCATGTTCCCGCACGACTTCCTCAACAAAGGAAAGACCGAGTCCCGTGGAGCCCCATCCGGAGCGTCGCGGCCGTGGTGGAGTTTCCATGCCCGAGCCGTTGTCCTCCACGAAGAATTGCACCCGCCCCCGTTCCGGATCGAGGGCACTCCCCAGGAGAATCCTTGGCGTGGGATGGTTTTCCGTTGCCCGGTGGGCGTTGTCCAGGAGGTTCACCAGTGCCCTGGAGAGGCGGACCATATTTGCCGAAATCCACGCTTTTCCGGCGCTTTCGGTGTCGAGCGCGATGGCGTTGCTCCAGGGGTGGGGGCGGATCTGGCTCAGAGCGTAATCCAGAAGCCCGCTCATCTGTACCGGGCGTTGGACCCTGGGATCGAGGATCTCCGAGATCATCTGGTTCATCGTCGTGGATGCCCGGAGGATCTCTCCCACGTGATGGGCCTCCTTTCCCGGAGGAAGGGACGTGGCAAGCACGTCCGCAAGCCCTGTGACGGTGGTGAGAGGGCGTTTCAGATCATGGACGAGGCGTTGCATCTCCTCTGTGGCCCGGGCCTGCAGCTCCGCTTCGCGGAGACGGGAGAGCTCGCGTTCCTGGTTCCGAATTCGCCGGAGCTGGGCCAGCTGCTTTTCGTAGCTCGCCAAAAGTTCCGTGGTGACGAGCGCTCCCGCGAAGACGCCGAGAAAGGAGACGAGGGCCATGCCGTTCAGCACGTTTTCCTTTTCAAGAAGAAGCGCTAGGTGTTTGAGGGCCAGCGACAGTTCTCCCCAGCCGAATCCCCAGGGCGTGAGAAGAGGGATCACGTCCAGCCACTGGAAGGAGAAAAGGAGGATGCCCAGAGGGAGGGCCTGATTTACCAAGCCGGACACGTCCCTGGTGAGGATCTGGATGAGAAGCACGCTCACCAGACTCAGAATGGCGGGAATGCCGAAGTGGGGGACGCTCGGAAAGTCGAGGAAGACCACGAGCTGATAGGAGAGAGGTACGGCAAGCAGTGGAAGAAGGCGCTTCAGGATAGGACGGCGGAATGTCGATGCGGAGGCGTCGGCGAGAAGAAACCACCCTTCGTAGAGGAGAAGAGCCCGGGCCGCGTTGGTCAGCACGAGAATACCCGCCGCGGCGAAGAGAAAACCACTGTCGTCCCGCTCCGCGGCGAGTTCGAAAAAGGAAAGCACGTGGCGGACCGGCTGGTCGAAGAACTGGGAGAGGAGCCAGAGAAAAAGAAGGAGTGCCCCGACCGGGCCGGAGGAAAGGGCGGCGTGCGACGGTCTTTCGCGTTCGCGTTTCATTGTCCTGGGGACCTCCCTGGGAGACGGTGTCCATTTCAGAGTTTCAGGGGCATTATAGACGAGAGTGAGCTGAGATGGCCAATGTGTGTATGGTGTGTATGGACGGAAGTGATGGCTGTGTGAGGGTGCATGGGCGCGGGATGCCGCCCCGGGTGGATTTCGATCCGGTTTTTCGGGGAATGGCTGTGTTGGCTGCGGAAAAAGGCCGTCCCTCCGGAGTGCAACTCCAGAGGGACGAGCGCAGTGTGGCCTGTCGAATGACCGCTGTCGAAAGCACTTCACGCGTTCTTCGACGGAAAGGAACCAAGGGCCGCTGTCGCCGCCGGTTCCCCCGATTCTTGCGATGGAGAGAAAAGGGTTAGAAGTCCGCTTTTCGTGCGATCACGTCCTCGCCCTTCTCGTTGCGCCAGTAAATGCCGATGCCAAGGTAGCTCATCAGGATGGCCACGAAGGGATTGATGTAGTTGAGGAACGCATAGGGTGCGTAGGCGAGGGTGGCGACGCCGAGCACGGAGGACTGGTAGGCGCCGCAGGTATTCCAGGGGACGAGTGCGGAGGTGAGGGTTCCCGCGTCCTCCAGAGTCCGGGAGAGCATGCGCGGTGCGAGCCCCGTCTTCTCGAAGGTGGTCTTGAACATGCGTCCCGGAATGACCAGGGAGAGGTACTGATCGCCGAGGAAGATGTTGGAGATCACCGAGCTGGCCACGACTGCCGCCACGAGGGTTCCCACCTTTCGGATGTTCTTCGTGACGGTTCCGATGATGACCTCCAGGAAGCCGCAGGCTTCCATGATGCCCCCCAGGGAGAGGGCCACGAAGATGAGGGAGATGGACCACATCATGGAGTCCATGCCGCCCCGGTTGACCAGCTTGGAGATCATCTCTCCCACTTCCTTGGCTAGGTCGGGAGCGATGGTGATGCCCTTTTCCGCGAGGAGAGCCATCACGGCCGCCTCGTCCGCCGCGCCGGCCACCTCGGCGGCGAAGGTGGATTCGTAGCCGTAGTGGGCCGCGCCCAGAATGTCCGCGATGCCGAAACCGCTTGCCGCGGCCATGAGACATCCCGCGACCACACCGACGAACAATCCGGGAATGGCGGGGACCTTCAGGACCGCCGAGGCGATGACAAGGATGGGAGGAACGAGGCAGAGCAGGGAGATGGAGAACTCCCCTCCGAGCAGGGCCTGAATGGCGGCGACGCGGCTCGTGTCCACCGTGCCGCTTCCGTATTTCGTTCCGATCACGGCGAGGATGGCGAGGACGATCAGGTAGGACGGTCCGGTGGTCCAGCACATGGCCCGGATGTGGTCGAAGAGGGTCGATCCTGCCACGGCGGGTGCCAGGTTCGTCGTGTCGGAGAGCGGGGACATCTTGTCGCCGAAGTAGGCACCGGAGATGATGACGCCCGCGGCAAGGGGAGCGGGAATGCCGAGGCCGTTGGCGATGCCGAGCATGGCGATGCCCACCGTTCCGGAGGTGGTCCAGGAGGATCCCGTCGCGAGAGAGACGATGGAGCAGATGAGAAGCGTCGCCACAAGGAATATGGAGGGGTTGAGGATCGCCAGGCCGTAGGAGATCAGGCCCGGAACGACGCCTCCCAGAATCCAGGTCCCGATGAGGATGCCCACGATCATGAGGATCACCGTCGCCTGAAGGGCAACGGTGATGCTCGTGAGCATGCCTTCCTCGATGGCGGTCCAGGGTACGCGGAGGAAGAAGAAACCGACGCAGGCGGCGAAGAGGGCCGCCACGAGAATGGGCATATGGGCGTCCAGGCCAAGACCCAAGATGCCGTAGCCGATGCAGGCGGCGATGACGACGAAGACAAGGATGGAAAGGCCGAGACTCGGGGTTTTGCGGGAATCCGTGGTATTCACCGAAATGCCTCCCTTCGAGATCGAGATGGGACGTTTCGTTTCGAAGCGGTACACGGAAACATGGTGGTTTGCGGTGCGATTCCCTGCTTTTCTTTTCTTGCGCCTTCGCATCCCTCCCCTCTTTGTTTTGCGGCGCTCTTTTGGGAAATGCTCACAAATTTTTGTTTGCGCACAATGTAGCGATGTTGCACATCTTTCGTCAACGCCGCAGACATGTTTCTCCGTTGCCTCGCCCTAGGACGGTGTTTCGGAAGGATGTCTGGGCGCCGTGATTTCGCCCTGTCCAGGACGTCCTGTCTCTGGCCCGTGCCCGCTCCGCGTCAGAGGTGGAACGTTCCGGAGAGCACGATCACCGCCTCGCCGGAGATGGTCATGCGGGATTCCGTTTCCTCCGGTGCGTTTTCTCCGGGGAGCCGCAGGTGGAGCTCTCCCCCGCGTTGTGACGCCTGAAAGGCGAGAAGGCGGCGCTTACCGAGCCGTTTTGCCCAGTAGGGGCCGAGAACGGTGTGTGCGGACCCCGTTACGGGATCCTCGTCGATTCCCTCCCAAGGGCCGAAGTAACGGGAGACGAAGTCGAAGGAGGTCTGTCCCGAGCGGCTGTTCCCGCTCTTCTCCGGAGCTGTGACGATCACTCCCGTGGCGCCGTAGGGAAGGCGGATCTTCGAGAGACGCGCGAAGTCCGGAGAGAGCACTTTGACCTCCTCCGGGGAACGGAGGCGGAGGAGGAGCATAAGCACTTCTCGCCCGAGGAGGATCTCCTCCGCGGGCGAGGCGAGGCCCAGAGCGCTCGTCACCTCCTCCGGAACGTCCGCGGGAACGGGTGGGTCCTGGGGGAAGTCCAGAACGATGTGTGTGCCCTCTCTGCGTGCGGAGAGAATACCGCTCCTGGTGGCGAAACGGACGATCTCTCCCGAAGCGAGTCCCTTTTCGAAAAGGACCTTTGCCGTGGCAAGTGTGGCGTGACCGCAGAGAGGGACTTCCACAAGCGGGGTGAACCATCGGAGGTGGTAATCCTCTCCGGAGGCGGGGGTGGAACGGACGGGAGAGACGAAGGCTGTCTCGGAGAGGTTCATCTCCGCAGCAATGGCCTTCATCGTCGCCTCGGGGAGCGGGTTTTCGGAAAGGCACACGGCGGCTGGGTTACCTCGAAAAGGCGTTGCCGTGAAGGCGTCCACTTGAAAAAGCGCAAGATCAGATCCGGCTGTGCCTGGCATGGGCGGCGCTCCTTTGCGTTCCGACGTCGTTTTCTTGATCCGCTTCGGTTCGGGCGGGAGGACGAAAATGGTAACTCCGGTTGCGAAAAACAACGCTCTTTCGCTGCCGCATGCGTTCATCCCGACCGGGAAACGGATTCACGAAAGCGGTTGAATATGTTCTGAAGTATACACCCAACGTTCCCACTTTTCGATGTTGCACCGCAAAATGAGACGGAAATATGTCCGGTAGGACGCATATGTCCTTTTTTGCACGACAGTGCACACTCTGTTGACATGGTTTTGTCTCCATGTTACAAACTGAGTAGATCCTGTTCGTTGTCAATAAACAATGTTCTCCTGGAGGGAACAAGCGTGGGGAACCTGTCCAGTCCGGAAAAAGTACTCTTTCTTTTGAAGCGTCTCGGTGAGCCGCCCTACGAGATGGGGGTGACGGAGCTCGCCCGGGAGATGTGCGCGGCCAAAAGCGGCGTGCACAAGCTTCTGGCGTTGCTTGTCCGGGAGAGTTTTCTCGTGCAGAACGGAGCGACGAGGCGCTATTCCCTTGGCCCCGCGGTCTTCCGTCTCGGAAATGTCTACAGCGACATGAAGGGCATCGGTGAAGTCGCCCGGGGGGTCATGGAGGCCATTGCCAAGATCACTGGCACCAGCGTCTTCGTCGGCATTCGGGAGGGAGACGAAGCGTATCTTGCCTACAAGGTGGATAGCCCCGAGGGCTTCATCTACCAGGGGCAGGTGGGGAGACGTTTCCCCATTCACGCCGGCGCATTGGGAAAACTCCTCACGGCCTACCGTGATCCCGAAAAGGTCCGCGTTCTTCTCGCGGGCCGAACGCTCGAGAGGCGTGCCCCCCGGACCATCACCGATCCGGAGCGCATGCTTGAGGAATACGCCCGGATTCGGGAACAGGGATATGCGGTGAGCGACGAGGAAAACAGCCCTGGAGCCTATGGTTTGGCCGCTCCCATCCGGGATCGCAACGGAGAAGTTTGGGCCTGTCTCTGCATCGCCGGCCCCAAACGGCAGTTTCACGAGGAGAAGCGTTCCAACTGGCTCCGTCTCGTCATAAACGGCGCGGAGGAGATTTCCTATCGATTGGGATTTCGCTCATGAGAAACCGGGGCGCGGCTGTTTGGGTCCGTTTCCCGAAATGCCACGCTCTTTCGGGGAGGATCGGTCTTCGGCGGCTTCTCCATGCCAGATGTCGAAAGATGGATGTCGGCGAATTTTTCCACTCCGGCGTCGTGTTGTGCAGTGAGCCGCTCCTTGCGGATCGTGAAGGAGGTCGCCTGTTGTGACGGCATGGATGCAATCGCTTGTCGCCAATCCCGTTCTCGTTTTGGGTGCGGCGGTGATGTCGGGGCTTCTCGTGGGACGGATCCGTTTCTCCGGGATGACCCTCGGCGCGTCGGGAGCGCTCTTTACAGGACTACTCCTCGGTTTTGCGGGATGTTCCGTTCCGGAGACCTACTTCACCTGGAACCTGGTGCTCTTTGTCGCCGCGGTGGGACTCCTCTCCGCGGAGGACATCGTTCCGGTGGTGCGGCGCTACGGATTCCGTTTCGTCGGCCTCGGCGCGATTGTTCCCGCTGTGGGCGCGCTGGTCACCTACATCCTCGCCCGGCTTTACTCGGGGTCCGTGCCGCCTCATCTCCTCGCAGGAACCTACACGGGGGCACTCACCAGCTCCCCAGGGCTCGGAGCCGCCCTGGAAGCGACCTCCGGCAATCCCTTGGTCACCGTGGGGTATACCGTGGCCTATCCCTTCGGTGTCCTCGCGGTGGTGCTCTTCGTGCAGCTCGCCCCCAGGCTCTTCCGCATGGATCTGGAAAAGGAGCGGGCCGAACTTGCGTCAGTGCTCGCCTCGTTTTCCACATCGGCTGACCGGATCTCCCAGGAAAAGAGCTCCGTCCCCTTCACGACGCTCTCCTTTATGTTCTGCATCGTGGGGGGTGTTCTCCTCGGGAGCGTGCCGCTTCCGCTCTTCGGCTTCGGAAGCGTCTCCCTGGGTAGCACGGGAGGGGTGCTGCTCTTCGCGCTCTGCTGTGGTGCCCTTGGACGCATCGGTTCCTTGCCAATGCGCATGGACACGAAAAGCCTTGTGGCGCTCCGCGCGCTTTCCCTCGCCTGCTTTCTCGCCGCCGTGGGCATTTCGGCGGGACCGAAGGTGATCAGCGCCGTGTTGGAGCACGGAGTGCTCCTCATCGCCATCGGCACCTTCTCCGCCGTGATCGCGGAACTCGTCGGCTTTTTCCTCGGGCGGTACGTGTGGAAGCTGAACTGGATTCTCCTCGCGGGTGCCATCTGCGGTGCCATGACGAGCACACCGGGGCTCGGTGCCGCCATAGAAGCTACGGAGCGGGAGGAGTGCTCCGCTGGCTACGGAGCGGCCTATCCCATGGCCATCGTGGGCATGGTGATTTTCACCAAGCTGTTACATCATGCGTTCGACTGACGGAAATGGGGTGGCATGACGTCGTCTCGTTGCCGTCGGCATGTGAGACAAAGGGGCGTTTCGCTCTGAAGGAGGTGATGCGTCGCGGAAGACGACGCGAAGCAAGAGAGACAGCCCAGCAGCGGTAGAAAGTAGAAAGCAGGAGGAGAAAGACGCAAGAGGCAGGCGTACTCTCCGCGCCGTGTCCGAAAGAAGGGAGTGTCGGTCATGACGGAAGAGCCCCGTGTTCCCGAACAGAAGCCCCGGCGTTTCAAGGTCCCCCATACCTACGTAATTCTCTTTTCCGTGGTGATTCTCGCGGTTATCGGAACCTATGTGCTTCCCGCAGGAGTCTACGACAGAGTGAAGGATGAAAAGACGGGACGGACCGTGGTCGCCCCCGAGTCGTATCACCACGTGGAGCAGACCCCCGTGTCTCTCTTCAAACTTTTTGAATCCGTGCCCAAGGGAATGAAACAGGCGGCGGAGATCATTTTCTTCATCTTCATCTGCGGCGGCGCCTTTGCCATCATCCAGACGACGGGAGCCATCGACGCGAGCATTTCCAGGGCCGTCCTAAAGCTCAAAGGCAAGGAGAAACTGCTCATCCCCGTGACGATGGCCATCTTCTCCATCGGGGGCTTCACCTACGGCATGGCCGAGGAGGTGATCGTCTTCATTCCCATCGGTGTTGCCCTTGCCAGAGCTGTGGGGTACGACGACGTGGTGGGCGTGGCCATGATGTCCACCGGGGCCGCCGTGGGGTTCAGCGGCGGTATGCTCAATCCCTTCACGGTCGGCGTGGCCCAGGGCATCGCCGAACTCCCGCTCTTTTCCGGAATGGCTCTGCGCTGGGCGGGATATGTAGTGCTCTACATCGTGGCCTGCTGGTGGGTCATGCGCTATGCGGCGCGCGTCAAGGCCGATCCCACCCAGAGTCTCGTCTACGACTTCATGAAGGAAGATACGAAGGGACATGTCATTGACGAGAACATCCAGGTCACGGGAACACACAAGTTGGTACTCCTCGCGGTGGTGCTGAGCTTCGCCTACATGATCTACGGTGTCATCGAGGAAGGCTTCTACATCATGGAACTCTCGGCGGTCTTCCTCGCCATGGGGATCGTGGCAGGACTCATGGGCAAACTCTCCCCGAGCCACATCGCCCGCTCCTTCGTGGAGGGATGCCAGGGTATCGCCTTCGGAGCCCTCGTGGTGGGCATCGCTCGGGCGATTCTCGTGGTCATGACGGACGGACAGATCGTGGACACGGTGATCAACTCCCTGGCGAACTGGGTTGCTCAGCTTCCCGGAGGCTTTACTGCCGTGGGCATGTTCTGGGTGCAGTCCTTCATCAACTTCTTCATTCCATCGGGCAGCGGACAGGCCGCGACGACCATGCCGATCATGACGCCCCTCGCGGATCTCGTGGGCGTCACGCGGCAGACGGCGGTTCTCGCCTATCAGTACGGAGATGGCTTTTCCAACCAGATCATTCCCACCTCCGCGGCACTCATGGGCGTGCTTGGCATGGCCAAGCTGCCCTACGAGAAGTGGTTCAAGTTCATCTGGCCCCTCATGGTCTTCTGGACACTGGCGGGCTCCGTGATGGTCTACATCGCCGCCGTGACCGGCTACGGTCCCTTCTAGAAGCGCGACGATACGAAATTCCGGCGTGCTTTTTGAAAAAGGCGCGTTTTCTCAGTGGGTGTTTGTCCGGAAAGGCGAGGCGAGGGGGGAAGGAATGCTTCCCCCCTCGCGGTTTTTTCGGCGGTTTTTGGAAAAAGTGCAGCGTGGGATGGTTAGGGTGATCCATCCTGCACCTTGACTGGAAGGGGGCGGTGTCTCATGACGAGATCCTCGGAAACGGGGAACGTGTCCAAAGAGGCTGTCCGAAATCACGGCTCCATTTTTTCGGAAAGCGGATCGCGTTCCGTTTCCGAAACGGAGGGAGAGGATAAACGGGATCCGCTCTTTCTCCTCGAGGAGTTGTCGCATTTCGGGGAGCTGTTGGAACGATTCTCCAGAGCGGGAAACATTCCTCTCGCGTTGTGCGCGCCCTCGGGAGCTTCCGTGGTTAAACCCGTTACGCTTCCGCCTTTTTGCGCACGGGTTCGGGAAATTTCGTCGGGAAAGCTTCTCTGCGCGGAGAATTTCGCACGGATCGGCGGAGAGCTCTTCGCCTCCCGGAGAACCCGATTGAGCCGATGTTCCTGCGGCCTGGTTCTTGTGGGACACCCTCTCTTTTTTCAGGAGAGGCCCTTAGGTTTTCTCCTCTCCGGGCATGTCCTCTTTCGTCGTTACCGGAGGGACGAGCTGCTCGGGTTCTGCCGGCGGCGCTGGAGTTTTTCCGAGACGCCCGAGGCATTCCTCGAGGTGTTTCTGAAGACTCCTGTCGTGGACGAGCGACTCATCGGAGGGATGCGGGAATGCCTCGATTTGGTGGGGGGGCAGATTCTGGACATGGCCGGCCAGTACTCTGGACCCGGAATCTCCATACTCGGCCAGGCCAGGGTCACGCCTGCCGGAGGCGTCGCGGAAGAGCTTTCTCGTGAAGTGCGCCGGGAGATCGTCTCGCTTCGCTCTGCTGTAATTAACAGTCAACTGAATCCACATTTTCTCTTCAATACGCTAAACACCATTTATCGTTTTGCCCAGGCCGAGGAGGCCCGAAAGACCCAGGAACTGACACTGCATCTGGCGGAATACCTGCGTTACATTCTTCGTGCCCAGGCGCGGGAGGAGCTTGTTCCCCTCAAGCTGGAACTGGCTTGTGCCAGGCGCTATCTTGCGATTTACGCCACGCGCTTCGAGGAAAAAATTTCCTTTCGCATCGCGTTGGAGCCCGAGACGGAGCAGATTCTCATTCCCTTCATGCTTGTCCAGCCGTTGGTGGAAAACGCCATCCGGCACGGCCTGGAGCCCTCTCGGAATCCGGGATGTATCTCCCTCCGGGCGAGCCTCGTTGCAAAATGCTTGCTTCTCGTTATCGAGGATGATGGCGTGGGGTGCGATCTTCAGGAAATCCAGGAAGGGATCGGTTTGACGGGGGTACGTGCACGATTGAGACTTCATTACGGAGAAAAGGGACTCTTGGAATTTCTCAGCGCTCCCGGCAAGGGAACAAAAGTGTCCCTCCATGTCCCTTTCTGACGTGTGTTGTGGAAGCCCTGAGGAAAGAGAAAAGGCGGTGATGTCCTTGTCTTTCAAGGTTTTGCTGGTCGAAGACGAAGTCCACGAGCGTAAAGCGCTGCTGCGGACTCTTCAGAAGGCCTTCGAAGATTTGAAGACGGCCGAGGCGAAGGACGCGGTGGAATTTGAGGAAGCAGTGGGATCCTTTCAGCCCGATCTTGTTCTCCTGGATATCCGGATGCCTGGAGGAGACGGCCTTTCCAGCCTTGAAAAACTGCGCAAGGAAGGGTTCGATGGGGAAGTGGTTATCCTCACCGCCTTCGACATCTTCGACTACGCACGGACGGCCATGCAGCTTGGTGTGACGGCCTTTCTGGTGAAGCCCGTGACGCCCCAGGCGTTGACGGAAGCCGTAGTAAATGCCCTCGGGCACGTGAAGAACCGGAGGAATCACGAGCGGAACGTGGAGATCATGAGGGGCATGGTCCGGGAGAACCGGAGCGCTATCGCCGCCAACCTGATCCATTTCCTTCTCAGCGGCGAGGACACAGAAGGCGCCATGATGACGGTTGCCAGGGAGATCGGGCTTCTCCGGGACGACGGAGGGACGGTCTTCGGGGTGCTCGCCTTTCCCAACCATTCCGAGACGCCGCTCTGGGAACAGTTGCTCCTGTGGCACGGGCTGGAGCAGTCCCTCGGTCACGAGACGTTGGTAGTGCAGTGGAAACAGCACGCCTGTTTCGTCTTCTCCGGAGGAATGGGTGCTGCGGAGGAAAGAGAGGCGATGGCGGGAAGAATTTTCGGCCATCTCTCAGAGAAGGAAATGCAGGGAAATGTCGTCTACGGAGGAACCTGGGGTACGCTGGCGGAATTGCCGGACCTGCTTCGGGCGGTGGACACCGGGCTGGACGAGAGCGTTCTTGAAGGTTTCGGAAAAGTACTTGACCGGACGAGGGAATCACCATCGGAGATGGCTCCGTTTCCCGGTGACGAACTGGGCATCGACGAATTTCGGGCGTTGGTGTTGGAAAGCATTCGAGACGGACGCTCTTCGCTTCTCGAGGTGGTTCAGGGGCGCCTCTCGGAATCATTGAACGCCCTGGTCCGATCGGATGTGGAAATTCTCAAGGTTCTCTTCGTAGGACTTCTGGGGGGCATTGCCCAAGTGCTTCTCGATCTGAGCTGCGATCTTTCGGAAGTGCGCATCTGGTCCAGGAGAGAGCTGCTCAGTCTCTTCGCCGCCAATTCCGTTGCCGACCTGAAGAACCGGCTCTTCTTCTCCGTCTCGGGGGCACTGGAATTGCGTTCTCGCCTCCAGACGCCGGGAAATCTGGCTATCCAGGGGGCTCTCGCTTTCATTCATTCTCATTTCGAGGACGTGACGCTCGAGAAAGCTGCCGCGGCGGTACACGTGACGCCGGCCCATCTGAGCAGGCTTTTCCAAAAGGCTCTGCGGAAGCGGTTCATCGACGTGGTGAAGGAAATCCGCATCAACCGTGCCGCAGCCTACCTTGAGGCGGGCATGAGCGTCCGGGACGCCGCCATTGCCGTGGGGATGGACAATCTCTCCTACTTCAGCACTTTCTTCAAGCAGGTCATGGGAGTCAGTCCCAGGGACTACAAAAAACGAGGTGAGGTCTGAGGGATGTTTCCGCCGGAAATTTCCCGAGGGTGCCCGGGGCAAGCTTGTGGTTTTTTCTTCTTTTACTTGTAGTGCTCTCGAAAGAGTGGTCCTGGACATATCAAAAATTTGAAACTTCGAAGTGAAAACAGCGGATACGCGATACGCAACAAAAGATCCCAGGAGGACGTCACTGTTTGGAGTGCTTTCCGGAGAAACCCTTGTGAAGACGGCACGTGCCTTTTTCATAAGGAGCATGTGCGCATGGGAGAGAACAGGGGTTTGTCAGAAGGTTCATGAATGTATTTCCCGGAATGGACCGGGAAAACTCTGTGTTCTGCATGTGGTCGGAAGAATTCTCCGAAGACAAGAGGCCAATTTTTTGAAACTTTCTGAAGATGCGTTGTTCTGCATTCTTTCTACAATGGCATCAGGGAACTCGTTTGGCCAAACGAATCTTTCCCGTCCTTGATGGGAGGCGAATACCGTGCCGTTGCAAACGATCGGATTCCCGAGAATGCACAAGGAAGCTCAGGAGCGGCGGGATTTTCTTCCCGGCCTTTTCGGTCGCCTCGGAAGGCTTCAAGAAGCAGAGAGGTCGGAGATTCTTCTGGAAAAAGGATACGGCTCTGGGATGGGTCTGACGGAGGCGGACTATTTGGCGGAGAATCCGTTCCTTCGTTTCGTCTCCTACGGTGACGTTCTGAAATGTGACGGTATCGTCGTCGTCCGCTGTCCCGAGGAGGATGTCCTTCGCACACTCTCTCCGGGAAGTGTCCTTTTTTCCATGCTTCATTACGAGACGAGAGCCCGGCGGAACGCCCTTCTGAAGGAGCTCGGCGTCGTCTGTTTTTCCATGGATGGGCTCGTGGACGAGCGGAACAACCGGCTTCTCGTGAACTACGCAGGCACATCCATGGCGGGAGTTCGGGTTGCCTTTCGAGAATTGAAGACCCTCGCTCCGGACAAGTTCTTTCGGGGCGGCGCACCCCTCATGGTCACCGTGATCGGTATGGGAGAGGTGGGGCAAAAGGCGGCAAAGGCTCTTGAAATCTGCAGTGATGAGACCTTCGGCCCCGCGGCGGAAGAGGGTGCAGGGCTGGTGGTGGAGATGCTTCCTCGAAGCATCACGGAGTACCCAGAGCGGCTTGTGGCGCTTTTGGAGAGGACGGACCTCCTGGTGGATGCCACCAGGCGTCCGGATACCTCGAAAATCATTGTCCCGAACGTTCTCCTGGGCAGACTGCCCAAGCACGCGGTCATTCTGGACCTCGCGGCGGATCCCTACGACCCCGGCGCAGTCCCGCCGCAGGTGAAGGGAATCGAGGGCATACCCACGGGTACGCTGGAACGGATGGTGATAGGCCCGAACGATCCTTTGTACGAGACCATCCCCGAGGGTGTAGATTCCAGGAATCGCCGGCTTGTGGTGAGCTGCAACGCCTGGCCTGCCGTGGATGCGAAGGAATGCATGGAACTCTACGGGACGCAGATCTTCCCCTTTTTGCGGCTTCTCGTTTCCCGGGATCACGGGGATCTCGACCCCGAGAGCGACGATCTCCACGAAAGAGCGCTGGCAAGGGCAACTCTTTCCTTTTTCCTTTCCCGGAACGACGCTGCGGCCGGTCTGGAATGCGGTGGTGCGTCCTCCGGGTGCCGGCGGAAGTGTGGCTGAGTTTTCGGAGGGGGGGCGAAGAAGGTATGTACCGCATCGGCATCGATACGGGAGGCACGAATACGGACATCGTTCTGGTCGATCTTGACACGGGGGAACTCTATTCCACCAAGACGCCCACGACGACAGGCGCACTTCTCGACGGTATCAAGAAGGGTATCCGGAAGGCATCGGACATAGCGGGCATCGACTCCGGAGAGATCGGGGAACTTGTTTATGGGACCACTATTGTGGTGAACATGATTGCCCAGAAGGAGTCGGAAGCGACCGGACTGGTGACAACCAAAGGGTTCCGGGATGTACTGGAGATAGGTCGGGCGTTCCGGGACAGGAACATCTACGATTTTTTCCTGGACAAGCCGGAACCGTTGGTTCCGAGGGATCTTCGCTTCGAGGTGACCGAACGTATCGATTTTCAGGGCAATGTCCTTACTCCCCTGGACCCGGAGGAGGTACGGCGGGTGTTGCACGAACTCGTGTCCCGGAACGTGACGTCCCTCGGGGTCTGCCTCCTGCACGCCTACGCGAACCCTGTCCACGAGCAGATCATCGGCAGAATAGCCCAGGAAGAATTTCCCCATCTCTTCGTGACGCTTTCCTCGGAGATCAATCCGCAATTCCGGGAGTACGAGAGGACGTCCACCACGGTCATCAATGCCTACATGATGCCCAATATGGTGTCGCATCTGATGGAGTTCGAGAAGAAGACCGCCGTGGAGAAAATGACTCCCCGGCTCTTCATCATGCAGGGAAACGCCGGCGTTATGACCTTTCAGGCCGCTCACAAGAAGCCGGTTCACGTGGCCAACTCGGGGCCCATCGCGGGCATCATTGCGGCGAACCATCTGGGGAAGCTCACGGGGCTGGCGAACCTCATCACCCTCGACATGGGCGGAACGAGCTGCGACGTGTCGCTCATCCAGGACAATACCCTGAAATTCGCCATGAACAGTGACGTGGAGGGCTATCCCATCAGCGTCCCCACCGTGGATCTGAGCTATATCGGTGCGGGAGGGGGGAGCCTCGCCTGGATCGACGGCGGAGGCGCCCTCAAGGTCGGGCCGAAGAGCGCCGGTGCCTATCCCGGCCCGGTCTGTTACCGTCGGGGCGGCACTCTTCCCACGGTGACGGACGCGAATTTCATCACCGGAAGAATCCGCCCCGAAGTGTTCCTGGAGGACCTGACGGAAGTGCACGAGGAAACACAACAGGCCATCGGACGGCACATTGCCGGTCCTCTCGGCATGGAGATTCGAGAGGCTGCCGAGGGCATCCTTCAGGTGGTGAACTCCAACATGATTCGGGCGATCAAGCTTGTCTCGGTGGAGCGGGGACATGATCCCAGGGATTTCACTCTTGTTGCCTTCGGAGGTGCGGGAGGGCTGCATGGGGGCAAGCTGGCGGAGGAGTTGGAGATTCCCCGGGTGCTCGTGCCCTATTCGCCCGGAACCTTTTCGGCCCTCGGTCTCACTTTGGCGGACCTGAAGCACGACTACGTCCACACCCGGTTGGCGACGGAGGACATGATCGACCTGGAGAGCCTCACGGAAATCTACCGTACCCTCGAGTGCGAGGGCATGGCGGAACTCGAACGGGAGGGCATCGCTTTGGAGGATCGGGTACTCCTCCGCACCTGCGACATCCGCTATTTTGGTCAGGCCTACGAATTGAGCATTTCCGTCCCCTCGGGGGTGCTCGGCCGGAAGGAATTCGGGAATGTGGTGGAGCACTTCCATGCCCTCCACGAGCGGATCTACGGTCACAGCATGAGGGAAGATCCGCTCGAGTTCGTGAATTATCGGGTGAGTGCTCTGGGGATCACTCGGAAGCCGCTGCTGGGAGAGATGCGTTCCTGGAAAACGGGAGTTCCTTCGTTCGCTCCTTTTGCCGCAAAGGCATTTTTCGACGGCAGGGAACGGGATGTGACCGTCTTCAACCGCAACACACTCGAGCCAGGCACGATTGTCGAGGGGCCCGCCGTGATCGGCGAAATGGGGGGGACCATCGTGGTCTATCCAAACCAGAAGGCCTCCGTGGACCGGCTGAGGAACGTCCTGATCCACACGAACTGCTGACCGGCGAGGCCGGGAAGCGCATCGCGCACAACGGAGCGAAGACGGGCACGAAGGAGGGAACAGAACGTGGCCAACGCGATTCTTCTGGAAGTGATGAACAACGCATTTCGCTCCATCGCAGAACAGATGTCCGCCGCCATGATCCGGAGCAGCTATTCCACGATCGTGAAGGAAATGCGGGACTGTTCGTCCTCAATCTTCGACAGGGATGGCCGATTGCTTGCGGAGGGGGCGAATATCCCGATTCACCTGAATTGCCTCGGCCCTGCCCTGAACACGGTGCTGACGAAGTTCTTTCCGAAGGAGACGCTCAGTCCCGGTGACCTGATCGTCACCAATCATCCCTACGCGGGCGGTGCCTCCCTGGGAAGTCACCATACCAAGGATCTCATCATGGTGGCGCCCATTTTCTTCAAGGGACTCGAACTCGTCGGCTTTTCCGTCACCATGCTGCATCATCGGGACATTGGTGGCACCTGGACCGGGGACTCCTGGACCGTTGAGATCTGGCAGGAAGGGCTCCTCCTCGAACCGGTGAAGCTCTTCGAAAAGGGGAAAAGAAACGAGGCGGTGTGGAACATCATCCTCAACAACACGCGAGTTCCCCGGGATATGAAGGGAGATCTTCTCGCCCAGGTCTCGGGATGCCAGATGGGCATCCAGGGTTTCAACGATCTTGTGGAGAAGTATGGCCTTCTGGTGGTGCAGGAGACGGTCGAGGAGCTGCTGGACTATTCGGAGCGGCTGACGAGAAAGGCGATCGAAGGGATTCCCGACGGGGTCTACACCCACGAAGAGCTGCTCCTCGACGACGGCTACAAGGGCGGTCCCTATCGACTGAAGGTCGCGGCCCGTGTCGAAGGGAGCAACATTACCCTGGACTTCACAGGGACGGATCCCCAGGTCAGGGGGCCCATCAATTCGCCTCTTTCCGCCACCATTTCCGCTGCCTACTACACCATGCGAGGACTGACGGACCCGTCGATCCCGACGAATCAGGGATGTCAGCGTCCGATTCGGGTCGTCGCGCCTGAGGGGACGCTGGTGAACTGCACCATGCCCAACGGCTGCTTTCAGCGGATGGTAACGGCTCACGTGCTGGTGGATCTCATCATTGGTGCCCTTGGCAACGCGATTCCCCGGAAGGTCATGGCCGACTCCTGCGGTTGTCTCTACGATTTTTGCTCCGCCGTCAACATGGAGACTCACCCCAGGGGTGGGGAGGTAGGGCATCGCCAGTACTGGGGCGAGATCGTTCCCGGCGGACTGGGGGCACGGCCGGGAAAAGACGGCATCTCCGTCATGTCCTGCCACGTGACGAACTGCCCTGTTCCTCCCGTGGAAGCCCAGGAGATCGAAGCTCCGGTGCTTTTTCTGGAACGTTCCCTCCTGCCCGATTCAGGAGGAGCGGGGCAGTATCGGGGTGGCCTGGCTCAACGAAGGCGATGGAAGGTGCTTGGTCACGAGGCACAATTCTTTCACACCTCCCAGAAGTCCAAAGTCCCTCCCCAGGGCATGGCGGGGGGAATGCCCGGCAAACCCGGAAAATGGATCGTCAACGAGGGCACGGAGAAGGAGCACGTCCTTGAGTATGCCATGGGTGACGTGACCTTTCTGGACTACGGGGATACCGTGACCTGCGTCACCCCGGGCGGCGGCGGATACGGCGATCCCCTGGATCGGGATCTTGCGGCTCTGCGGAAAGACTTGAAGGGTGGTTACCTCTCTTCCGAAGAGGCGAGGGAACAGTACGGAGTCGTTTTCGGACCGAAGGGCGATCTGGACGAGGAAGCCACGGAGAAACGGCGGCGGATCCTGCGGAAGCAACGGAGGAGAGACACGGCGGTGGAAGGCTCTGCGGGTGTGGTTCCGGTCCGGTAGGAACGAATGGCTCCAGGGGAGTCCCCTGGAGCCATTCCGACGCTTCCGAACAAGGAAAGAAGGTGTCAGCCATGATCGGTCTTTTCTCCATCGCCCTCTTTCTCGTTCTCATTCTGCTGCGGGCACCCGTGGCCTCGTCCTTGGGATTCACCGCCTTCGTCAGCGTCTTCCTGGCGGGATATCCCGTGGAAGTCCTGATCATGACGCTGCAGAATACCGTGGAGAACGTGAACTATCTGGCCATCGTTCTCTTCATCCTGGTCGGAAACGTGGCCAACGCCACGAAACTGAGCGAGCGGATCTTCGGATTCGCCACGGACATGGTGGGACATATTCGGGGAGGACTTGCCCAGGCGAACATCCTGGCGAGCATGGTCTTCGCGGGCATGTCCGGCTCGGGCATCGCCGACTGCGCCGGTCTGGGCATCATTGAAATGAAGGCCATGACGGAGTACGGCTACAAGAGGGATTTCAGCGCCGCCGTCACCGCCGCCTCCGCCGTGGTCGGTCCCATCATTCCCCCGAGCATCAGCCTGGTCATCTATGGAGTGCTCGCCAATCAATCCATTTCGAAGATCCTTCTCGGGGGGTTGGTGCCGGGTATTTTCATCGGTGTCTCCCTCATGGCTGTGGTTTACTACCTGAGCGTGACGGGAAAGGTCCATTCTCCCCTCGTGCCGCGCCTTACCTACAGGGAGAAGGCGCGCTCCTTCGGGCGCAATCTCTCCGCGCTCTTCGCCCCGGTCATCCTTCTCAGCGGTTTTGCCTTTGGCGTCATCAGCCCGAGCGAGGCGGGCGCTCTGGCGCTGCTTTACATCGTCCTCCTCGCTCTCGTGCGACGGGAGGCGACTCTGAAGGAACTGTGGCACGAGGGATTCGCCAAGAGTCTCGTCTCCATCGCCCAGGTCATGTTCATTCTGGCCGCCGCGTCCGCCTTCACCTGGGTGTTGAGCAGGGAACGGGTCTACGTGGACCTGGCGAACTGGATCATCGCGTTTTGCGGAGGGAATAAATATTTCTTCTGGATCTTCGTGAACGTGTTCTATCTCCTCAACGGTTGTTTCATTCCGAGCATCGCCACGTTGATCATCACCATTCCCATCTTCCTGCCCCTGTTGCCCGTCTTCGGCATCGATCCGATTCATTTCGGAGTGGTCATTGTCTTCAACGACATGATTGGCATGGTCACGCCTCCGGTGGGATCGGGCATCTTCGTCATGCTCAGCGTGGGCAAGGTGAAATACAACGAACTGGTCCGTTCGCTCGTCCCTTTCGTCGTCACGCTTTTCGTCGCTCTTGTCGTACTGGTTCTCGTTCCTTCCATCACCACGTTCCTGCCGAACCTGATTTTCCGATAGGGAGGCCCGGAGCGTTTCCCGGAGGAGGTCGCGTACGCCGATTGCGCCCGAGACGGAGCAGAGAGGTATTCTGAACCGAAGGAGGTGGACGAAAGAGCATGAAAGGATTTTTCCGGATTACCGATCACCTTGCTCGCGGCGCCTTCGTCGTTGCCGTCGCAGCCCTGGCGGGAGTGTTCGTTCTCGACTGCTTCCGCATCGTGAGCAGGTACTTTTTCGGCATGCCCCAGAACTGGGTTCCGGGCATGCTTGCACTCCTGACCAACTGGGCGGTCTTTCTGGGAGTCGGATGGTATCTCTACGTTCGGGAGACCATTGTCATCGATTATTTCTACGAGAAGTGGCTGTCGCCTTCGTGGCGCCGACGGGTGGATGTTCTCACGTCCCTGGTTGTGGTCGCCTTTGCGGTGTTGGCGATTCGCTACGGATGGAACGTCTATCTCCGGGGCGATCACCAGAGTTCTCTTTCCACGCTACCCCTGGCATACAAGTGGTATACGCTCCCCTTTGTGCTAGGGATGCTCCTGGGGCTGATCGGAACGATCAAGTTTCTGGTGTTGAAACCGGAAAGAGAAGGGACGGCGTAAGGAGGTTTTCCCGGAGAGGCGCGGGAATATGCGCGCCTTTTCCCCGATGGTGCGGGGAGGCGACGGAGCGGAACGAGAGGACATGTTTCCGCTTTGCGATGTTCCACCGGTGCTCGTGGGTCGTTGGAAGGTCTTTCGGAACGGGACAAGGAGGGAAAAACATGAAGAGGAGCGGTTCGTTTTTGTTTTTCGGCGTTCTGATACTGTCGTTGGTTTTGACGCTGCCTTTCTCGGGTGTGGCCTGGGCCAAGGCAGAGTTCGAGATCAGTATGGCGACGAAGATGGGTCCTCAGAGCCCGGAGTTCAAGGCATTCGAGCGATTCGTCGAGCTTGTGAAAGAGAAGAGCGAAGGCAAGGCCGAGGTGAAGATCTTCGGTTCCGAAATTCTCGGCACGGATGAGACCGTATTTAAAAGCATGAACATGGGTGCCGTGGATCTCATCGCCGACACGCTTGTTCTGGGCGCTCGGGTGTACGTTCCCCGCATCGACTATTTCACACCTCCCTTCGTCTACGACGATTTCGAACATTTCGTTCGTTTCCTGAAGAGCGAGTACGCTCAGGAAGTCTTCAAAGAACTGGAGGAGAAGGCCGGTGTCATCTATCTCAACACGGAGTGGACCTGGCGAAGAGGACCCTTCCGGGTCATTTGCACTAAGAAACCCCTCGAGTCCTGGAATGATCTGAAGGGGCTGAAACTTCGCTTCTATCCCTCGGATCTCGAAATCAAGGTGTGGGAGTACCTCGGAACGGTCCCCACGGTGATCGCCTGGTCCGAAACCTATCTTGCCCTGCAGCAGGGACTCGTGGAGTCCGTCACGGCTCCGGTCACGCTCGTGAACGACACGAAGTTCGCGGAAGTGGCACCCTACATCACAAAAACCGACGAATATCCCCAGACTATCGCGTTTTACATGAACAAGAACAAGTTCTTTACGCTTCCCGAGGCAATTCGCAATGCTCTTGTGGAGGCCTGCAACGAAGCGGGTGCGGAATACGTCCGAGGTCTCGACGCCACGGCGGCGGCGATTCTCAAGGAGGCCGAAACGGAATACAAGGCGACCTTCGTTGACATGGACAGAAAACCGCTTATCGAGAAAGCGCAAGGTTTCTACGAAAAAGCGGAAAAAGAAGGATTGATGCCGAAGGAGTTCTGGGACGTCATTGCCGCCATCGAGGCCGCCAGAAAATAGAATTGTTGCGTTGCATTGCCAAAAGACTCCCCGCATACTAGGATGGATAAAAGTGCATTGTATCTAAGTCGCTTTTGAAAGGTGTGCACCGAGGGGGGGAGCCTCCCCCCTCGGTTTCTTCTGGAAGAAAGGAGGAGTGCAGGTGAAAGAACGAGAGGAGCGCATGTCGGAGCGGCTGTTTGCCGCGACCGGTACCGACGAGGCGATGGAATTGACCGCCCGGCTCATTCGTATCCCCAGTCACTGGGAAGTTCCGGAGAAAGAAGTCGAGGTGGTGCGGGCCATTGTCGCCTTTCTCGAGGCAGAGCGGATTCCCTACGAACTTCAGAGGGTCGAGGGTGAGCGGTACAACGTGATCGCCCGCATTCACGGAGCGGGATCAGGGAGAAGCCTTGCCCTGGTGGGACATCTCGACACGGTTCCTCCCTTCGACATGACCGTGCCCCCCTTCGACGGTCTCAGGCAGGAGAATCGCCTCTACGGACGGGGCGCGGTGGACATGAAGGGTCCCGTAGCGACCATGCTTCTCACTCTTGCCGCCTTCGCCCGCACCGGTATTGTGCCCGAGGGAGATCTCTGCTTCGCCGGAGTCCTCGCGGAGGAGACCAACAGTGACGGGTGCGAGACCCTCGTCGCCTCGGGATTTCGCACGGACGGGGCCATTGTGGGAGAGCCTTCGGCGGGGGAGTACTCCATCGGCCACCGGGGTCTGGAGTGGATCGAGGTGGAGTTTTTCGGGAAACGGGCGCATGGGGCCATTCCCGAAGCCGGGGTGAACGCCATCGTTCATGCCGCATCCTTCGTGAAGTGTGTCCAGGAAAGAATCGTTCCCGAACTGCGCCGGCGGACGCACCCCGCCATGGGGCAGTCGGTGATGAACTTTGGCACCATCAACGGCGGAACGCAGCCGAGCACCGTGGCGGATCGCTGTCTGATCCGGCTGGATCGGCGTTATCTTCCCGATGAGAGCGTTGAGAGCATCCTCGCCGAATATCAGGCGATTCTCGACGACCTTGCCCGGGAGGATCCTACTTTCAAGGCGGAACTGCGGAGAATGCCCGAGAACCTCATGCGCATCTATGATCATGTTCCTCTGGAGACGTCGCCGGAGGATCCTCTGGTGACGACCCTGCTCTCGGTCCTGGAGGATGTGAGGGGCATGCCTCCCTCTCTGTCGACGCGGCGCGGTTGGACCGATGCGGCCCTTCTGAGTCGGTACGGACGTATTCCCACCGTGGTTTACGGACCGGGGAATATCTCCCGCTCGCACACGGCGGAGGAATACATCACCGCCGAGGAACTCGCGGAAGGACTTCGCGCTTACCTGCTGCTCGCTCTCCGGTACTGCGGGGCGCGTTGACAAGGCGGAGTGGAAGTGGCAAGATGTATGCAATTCGTGCTTGCCGTGCGGCTTGTTCCCCGAGGGGTGTCTTTGTTTGTTCGGGAGCGTTTCTTCGCTGGTGAAATCTGTCGCGGCATCGTGAGAAATCGGCAAAAATCCTGGGGCTTGACGCGACGGAAAGGTTTTGGCTCGTGTGGAGAAGGAAGCGGAACGAAAGAAGATTCTTCCGCAGGAAACGCGCTTCCGACACATGGAAGAATGCGGAGCCTTTTGAAGGACCTGATGGTTTTCGAGGCCGGGATCCGTCCGAAGACGTGAAAGGATCTGAGACGACGATGGGTGCTTTGAGAAGATCTTTCGCCGAAGAGGTTCGGGCCTGTGCGGACGATGGAGAAATCGTGGCTCTCGCGGGGAAGCTGGTGTCGATTCCGAGTTGCCATGGCTTGCCGAAGCCAGAGGAGGAAATTGCTTCCTTTCTGCACGGATTCCTGCGTGAAAACGGAGTGGAAAGCTGTCTCGTTCCCCTGGGCGAAGGACACTGGAACGTTCTCGCCTCCATCGGAGGCAAGGGCGGAGGAACGGACCCCTGGAACGGCGGCGAGGCGGGACTCCTCCTGAACGGACATCTCGACACGGTGGGCGTGGACGGCATGGAGGGCGATCCCTTCAGCGGTGCCGTGGTGAACGGTATGCTCTCCGGAAGAGGTTCCGTGGACATGAAGGGGGCTGTGGCAGCCATGGTCATGGCGCTTGTGGCGTTGCGCCGCTCCGGTGTGCGTTTGTCGAAGCCGCTCCTTTTTTCCGCGGTGGCCGACGAGGAGTGGTGGAGCACGGGAACGCGGGCGCTTCTGGAGAGCGGTGTCCGGGCGCGCTACGCTATCGTTGGGGAGCCCACGCAGCTTGAGATTCACCACGGACATCGAGGGCTCGAATGGCTCGAAATCCGCGTACAGGGACGCTATGCCCACGGCGGTGCGCCCGAACGGGGCATCAATGCCATCGTGAAAATGAACGCCGTCGTGACGGCCCTGACGGAGAGGCTTCTTCCCCAAATCGCGCAGCGGGTGCATCCCATCGCGGGACCGGCGACGCTCAACCTCGGGCGTATCGAGGGAGGGCTCCAGCCGAGCACCGTGGCGGGAAGCTGTCTTCTTCAGCTTGACCGGAGATGGATCCCCGGAGAGTCCTCGAAGGGTGTCACGGCGGAGATCGCGGAACTGCTGGAGGACCTTTCCGGAAAGGATCCGGACTTTTTTGCCCAAGTGGTTCCCATGCGGGATCGGGAGGTCCATCCCGGTGACAACCCGCCTCTCTGTACGGACCCGTCGTCTCCGCTTGTGCAGTCCCTTGTGGCGTTCATGACCGAGCGTCGCGGCGGATCCCGGCTCGGACTGTTTCCCGCCTGGAGCGACGGGGGACTTCTCAGCGAGGCGGGAATCGAGACGGTGGTGTTCGGGCCGGGAGATCTCGCCCTGGCGCATTCCATGAACGAGGTCTGTCCTGTTGCGGATATCCTCGATGCCTGCGACGGCTACATCGCTGCGGCAGTGGAGCTTTGTGGCGCGCGAGGTGCCGCATGATCCGTTGTTGTGCACATGCGTGGGGTAGAAAAGGAACGGAGCACGCCCGTGCGGGGGACGTTCCATGGAGTGGTCGGACAGTGCGGAGAGACGGTCCGACCGGAAGGGGGTAATTCGCATGAGGGAGTATCGAAGCGTCGAACTGTGGAAGGATGTCGCTCCGGAACAGTGGAACGACTGGAAGTGGCAGGTTGCCAACCGGATCACCACGGTGGAACAGCTCCGGAAGGTGCTGCCCCTCACGGATGACGAGGCGAAGGTCATCGAGCAGAGCCTGAACAAGCTCCGCATGGCCATCACGCCCTATTACGCCTCGCTCATCGATCCGGCAAACCCCGAGGACCCCATCCGGAAACAGGCGGTGCCCACGCTCAAGGAGACGCACATTGCCGCCACGGATTTGGAGGATCCTCTCCACGAGGACATCGATTCTCCCGCGCCCGGGCTGACGCACCGCTATCCCGACCGGGGCATTCTCATGCTCACGGATCAGTGCTCCATGTACTGTCGTCACTGCACACGGCGGCGCAAGGCGGGGGAGACGGACAAGGCCTACACGAAGGAGTATCTCAAGCCCGCCATCGACTATCTTCGAAAGACTCCTACATTCCGGGACATCCTCTTCACCGGCGGCGATCCTTTCCTCGTGAGCGACGAGCTGATCGACTGGGTGCTCGGTGAAGTGCGCCGGATTCCCCATATCGAGATCGTCCGCTTCGGCTCCCGGACGCCGGTGGTCATGCCGCAGCGCATCACCGACGATCTCTGCTCGATTCTCAGGAAATATCACCCGCTCTGGGTGAACACCCATTTCAATCACCCTCATGAAATCACGCCGGAATCACGGAAAGCCTGCGAAAAACTCGCCGACGCGGGTATTCCCCTGGGAAACCAGTCCGTGCTCCTCAAGGGCGTCAACGACTGCCCCTACACGTTCCGGGAACTGAACCAGAAACTGCTCACCCTGCGGGTCCGCCCCTACTACATCTACCAGTGCGACCTCTCCACGGGGATCGAGCATTTCCGCACCTCCGTGGCGAAGGGTATCGAGATCATGGAATACCTTCGGGGACACACCTCCGGTCTGGCCGTTCCCTACTTCATCGTGGACGCGCCGGGTGGCGGCGGCAAGATCCCCGTTCTTCCCAACTATGTCGTCTCCATGTCGGACAAACGGGTGGTCCTGCGCAACTACGAGGGCGTGATCTGCACCTACACGGAACCGGAGGACAAGATCAGCCATTGTCCCGAGGGGTGTGAGGCCTACTGCGAGCGGCAGAAGAAATATTCCCGGGAAGGGCTCATCCAGCTTTTGGAGGGGGAGAAGATCTCCATCGAACCGTCTCACCTGGCCCGGAGGGACCGGGCGGCACACCGGGGGTGCGATGGCAAGCACTGAGAATGGTAGTGTCTGCGACGTCCCCTTTTTGACTCTGGAGAGGGTTTGAGGGAAACGGGCGGATGTGACGTTGAAGCAAAAACAGCACGGAAGGCCGCGCTCAAGGGCGCGGCCTTCCGCATTTCCGAATAAGCCCGGCTTACGACACGAAGGCGGGAACGAGAACGTGAACACTTGTGGCGGCGGAGGGGGCTGCGTTCTCCCATTCGCTCCCTGAGCCGAAGATTTGTCCTTCGACGGAAAAGGACCGCTCGGCCCGGCGAAAAGGCTCCGTCCCCGTTCGGTCAGCGTGCGAAAAGGTTCCGGATTGCCTCGATCAGCGCGTCCGCGTCCTCTTCCGTGTTGTAGCCCTGAACGGAGAGGCGGACGAAGAGACGATTTCCGTGGGAGGTCACGGGGACTTCGATGCGGAAACGGTCGAACAACGTCTCTTTCAGTCGGTCCGGGTCCGTCGGTGGAACGGGAAGGACGACCATCTGGCCGAAATCGTTTTCTCCGCAGACCGGGGACAGGCCCGTCAGGTCGCAGACGCGCCGGAGTGTTTCCGCCGCGAGCGCGTGACACGTCCGGCGCACTGTCTCCCAGCCGTGCTGTTCCTGGAAGGAAATGGCCGCGGGAACGGAGAGAAAGGGCGCGATGTCGCGCGTGCCCTGCCATTGAAGGCGGCGCTCCAGCACGGTGGAGCCCGTGTAGGCGTCGAAGCCTGTGTGCCCTGAAACATGGTCGCTGTAGCCCCAGCTCACCACGGTGGCGTCGATCGTTTCGTGGTGTTCGGGACGAACGTAGAGGAAGGCCGAACCCTTGGGAGCGCAGAGCCATTTGTGGCAGTTGCCCGTGTAGAAATCAGCGCCGAGGGTGTCGAGATCCAGCGGGATGTGGCCGGGAGCGTGGGCGCCGTCGATGAGGGTGAGGATGCCCGCTTCCCGCGCACGGTGGCAGAGTTCCGCCAGGGGAAAGATCAGGGCCGTGGTGGAGGTGATGTGGCTCAGGTAGAGCATCCGTGTCCGGGGAGTGACCTCAGCCCAGATGCGTTCGGCGAACTCCTCCGCCCGAAAGGGCAGGGGGATCGTCACGGGGAGATAGCGGGCGCCGGTGCGGCGGCAGACGTGACGCCACGTGTTGTCGCAGGCGCCGTACTCGTGATCGGTGGTGAGAATCTCGTCCCCCGGCATCAGAGCGAGCGACCGGGCCACGGTGTTGACGCCGCTGGTGGCGTTTGTGACGTAGACCAGATTTTCGGGCCGGGTTCCGACGTAGCGGGTGAGCACCTCTCGCGATTGTCGGAGCAGCTCGGCGGAGCGGCGCCCCAGAAACTCCACGGGGTTTTTTTCCATCGTTCGCTGCCATTCCTGGAAGACGGCGAAAACCTCCTTCGGACAGGCGCCGAAGGAGCCGTGGTTCAGAAAGATCAGTGAAGGATCGAGGTGAAAAAGCTCCTTCATTGCAGGTGTGTTGCTGCAGGAGTCGCCGAGAACGGTCATGTCGTTTCTGCTCCTTTTCGTGGAGTATGTCCGGGCGGAACGCCCGGCCCGTACAAGAACTCTTTTCGCCGTTGGAAGCGTGCAAATGGTACGTGCTTCATGCTCATGCGACGGATCGCCTTCCCGAAATAGCTTCCGGTTGCGTGCGGCGCGGAGAACAAGGGCGTGTTTTTCACACTGTCCGGCGCTTTCCAGAGGTCCGTTGTGTCAGGATCGCATGCTCTGTGACGGGAGGCTCCCCGGAACGTAGAGCAGGATTTCCGCGCCCTCGGGCGTGGGCGGAAGTGCTTTTTCGAAACGGAGTCCCAGCTTTTCGAGCAGGTGAATGGACGTGGCGTTGTCCTTCGAAACGATGGCCACGATTTTTTCGAGACCGAGCGTCCCATAGCCGTAGCCCAGGGTGGCGTCGGCGGCTTCGAAGCCGAACCCCTTTCCCTCGAATTCGGGGAGGAAGGCGAGACCGAGATCCACATCTTCCAGCGTGTCCCGCTTCAGCAAACCACAGATGCCGATGGGAGTACACGCCTCTCGAAGCTCCACCAGAAAGAGGCCGAAGCCGTGACGTCCGTAACTCGCGAGAGGCCCTTCCTCGATGTAGCGGCGGGCGTCCTCTTCCGTGCGGACTCCCTTGTCTCCGATGAAGCGGAGAAACGACGGCTGATTGAGCAGTCGGACGATGAACGCCGCGTCGTCGGTCGTCATGCGGCGAAGTGCGAGCCGTGCCGTTTCGATGAGAAACATGAAGGATCATCCTTTCGACATGTCGGTTTCTGTCCGGTCCATGCCTGCGTTCTTTCCGGCCTGGTCGGAGACATCCATCTCCGGTCGTGCCGCCCGCTCCCCACCGCGGTGCCCTCGCGGGGATCGCGTTCCGCATCGGGCGGAATCCTGGGATGTGCTCATAGTTTACATCCTCGTGACAAGCTTCTGACATGGCCATGACACATCCTCCCGTTCTCGGGCGTACCCTTTTCCCGGGAGGTGAGGGGTATGAAGGGAAAAGGTTTTCTGCGGTTCGGGTTGGGTTTGGGGGTGGCGGCGGTGCTGGCGGTCTTTGCCGGAAATCCCGGCGCGGTTTTTGCGGAAGAGACTGTTCCGGTTTGTTTTGAGGTACAGCCGGACACGCCGGTGGTGGAGAGTGGAAGCGGGCGGCGGGTGATCGTGCGGGCCCTGGTGCGGTCCGATGGAAGCGTGAAAAGCAGGCGGGCGCCGCTGGCGGTGGCGCTCGTGCTGGACAAGTCGGGGTCTATGGCGTCGGACCGCAAGATGGAAAACGCCAAGATCGGAGCGATGGAGGTGCTTCGGATGCTCCTGCCGAGCGATGCGGTGACCGTGGTGGCCTACGACGACGAAGCCCGGGTCCTGTTCCCCGGAAGGGAAGTCGGCAGGGGAGCGGAGGACACACGGCTGTCCCGGTCGATCCGTCGTCTGCAGCCCGGCGGCTCCACGGCCTTGTACGATGGCGTGCTCACCGGGGCAGAGGAGCTGCGATCCTTCGTGGAGGAGGGGTTTCTTCCCCGGATTCTTCTTCTGTCGGACGGCATCGCCAACGTAGGCCCCTCGTCTGCGGAGGAACTGGCCCGGCTCGGAAGAAAACTTGCCCGGGAGGAGATGACCATCACCACCATCGGGCTCGGGCTGGATTACAATGAAGACCTGATGACCGCCCTTGCGGCGGCGAGTGGAGGCAATGCCTACTTTGCCCGGCACGCGGAGATGCTTCCGGATATCTTCGCCCGGGACATGCAGGACGCGGTGACCGTGACGGCGAGGAAGGTGAGGCTTCGGCTCCGGTGCGCCGACGGTGTGCGTCCGCTGGGGATTCTCGGACGGGAGGGGACGCGGGATGCGGTGAGCATGGAAACGGTCATCGACAACTTGTACGCCACGGGCGAGAAATACGCCCTCTTCGAGCTTGAGCTGCCCCGGGGCGAGGCAGGAACGGTCCTTGACGCCGCGACGGTGGAGCTTGAGTATGTGGATGCGACCACGGGCGCTTCCCGCCGGATGACGCTGCCTGTGAAAGTGACCTTCACGAAGGACGCGAAAGAAGTGGCAGCGAACCTGGACCGCAACATTCTGGCCCAGGCGGAACTTGCGAAGAACGCCGAAGTCCGTGAGGAGGCCATCCGTCTCGTCGACGAGGGGCGCGCCGGAGACGCCGCGGACCTACTGAAGAAGCGCAAGGGAGTGCTGAGCGCTCTGCTTCCGAGCGTCGGCGCCGCCGCACCGATGATGGAAAAGGAGGCGGGTTTCTTCGAGGAACTTGCGGAGAACCTTCTCTCCATGGGAAGCCTTTCTTCCTACGAGCGCAAGCATGTCATGAACGAGGCCTACGTGCAGAAAAACCAGCAGGCACCGCTGAACCTCAGCGACGACGTGAGCGGTGATGTGAGCCCGGACCTGCACTGATTTCCGTCCGGGTCGGAAGGCGGTAAGAGCATGGCGAGAATGGGGCAAAGGCGAAGGAGGTTCTCTCTGGCGGTGGTGTTTGTACTGGCCGTACTGGGGCCCAGTGTCGGATTGAGCCTGCTTGCCCTCCGTGCGGCGAGCCGAGAGGCCCTTTTCGTGGAACGGCGTTTCGAAGGCTCGCTGCTCGCCGAGGTGAACCACGCTGCGGCCCGGATTGCCGAGGTCCTCCAGGTCGTGATGGAGGACCTCGCCGCCGAAGCGGAACGGATTGATTCCGACGTGGCGGCCCTTGCCCGCTGGAAGAAAGAAGAACCATTGGTGAGCGTACCTTTTCTGCTGCAGGATGGTCGCGTCACGATTTCCGATGCCGAGGGTGACGGAGGGGCTGCATTTCTCGCCACCTTCGGTCCTTTCCTGGAGGGGAGGTCGAATCTGCCGGTCTACGACGACATTGCCGACGTGTACCGGAAACAGATGCGGGCTGATGTTTCGGATGGGGACGGCGTTTCCGCCGGTGCCGTCCCGTTTCCGTACGACACGCCGGGGCGCAGGAACGATGGAGGAAAAGGGCAGGAAAGCGCCGCCCACGAGGAAACCGAAGGGGCGGAATTTCTCCTGGCTCCGGCGAGGGAATCGCTGTCCACCGCCGGAAAGACGGAAGCTCCCGTTTTCGAGGCGTTTGCTCCCGATCCGAGGGCAAAAATGGTCGCTCCGAAAGGTTTTGTGCAACAGCTGGTGTCGGGGTTCCTGAAAAACGACGCGGCGGTGGAGGAGGAGACCTACCAGAAGGCCGTTCGGGAAGGGTTTCAGATGCTGGAGAGAAATGTTCTTCCCCAGGCGGCGCTGCAGGCTCCGGCGCTCTTCATGGAGCGTGCAGCGCCGGTTCGTTCCAAGACGGTCGTTCAGGGGCGTCTCTTCGCCGATCTCCGGCGGGAAGGGCCGAGCGGCATCCTCCCCCGTCTTTCCGACGAAGGGTTGGAACTGCTCTTCTGGACACGGGGGCGAGAGAAGGACGGCGTGACGGGCTGCACGCTCAACATGCACCTTCTTCGGGAGCGTTTCGTCGCCGCGCTGCCGGAGATTCTTTCGGACGTGCGGGTGCTCACGGTGCTGAACGAGGCGGGAGAGCCCCTTTTCGTTCCCCCCGGAGCGGGCGGGCTGGAGTGGAAAAAACCCTTCGTGGCCCGGGAGATTTCGTCCCTGTTGCCCCGCTGGGAGGTGGGGGCCTGGCTCGTCGATCCCGGCATGATCGCTTCTCTGGCGCGGACGACGAACCTCGCGGTCTGGCTTCTCGTGGCGGTCCTCCTCGTCACCGTCGCGACGGGAGGGACCGTGGTGCTCCGCACACTCTCCGCGGAGATGCGGCTGGCGCGGCAGAAAACCACCTTTGTGGCCAACGTCTCCCATGAGCTGAAAACACCTCTCACCTCGATCCGGCTTTTCGCGGAGATGCTGCTGCAACACCGCCAGCCCGACGAGGCACGGCGCGACGACTATCTCCGTACCATGGTGTCCGAGGCGGAGCGCCTTTCCAGGTTGGTGGACAATGTGCTCACCTTTTCCCGACGTGACGCGGACAACCCGGACTGTATCAAAGAACGGTTGAATCTGGCGGAGCTGGTGCGGGAGACGGTGGAACAGCTCCGTCCCCATCTGATCCTGCATGGTTTTTCGCTCCGGGTGGAAGCGCCGGAGATGCTGCCCGTTCAGGGACACGCGGAAGGGTTGCGGCAGGTGCTGATGAACCTGCTCTCCAACGCCGAGAAATACTCCGAGGGTTGTCGCGAAGTGACGGTCATCGTATGCTCCGAAGGAGACGAGGCAGTGGTGGAGGTGGCGGACCGGGGCGTCGGCGTGCCGCCCTCCCAGGCGGCGCGGATTTTCGAGGAATTCTACCGGGGCGACGATTCGCTGACCTCCACGCGGCGGGGAACGGGGCTCGGGCTTTCCATCGCACGGCACATCGCCCGCAAACACGGCGGCGACGTGACCTTCAGGCCGAGGGACGGAGGCGGCAGTGTCTTTTCCCTGCGGATACCAGCGGGGAATGACGCGACGCGGAAGGGAGCGGGGGCGTGAACGAGCGCATTCTGGTGGTGGAGGACGATCCGGCGATCTGCACGGGGCTCGTTGATCTGCTGCGAAGCGAGGGGTACGAGGTGGAGAGAGCCCGGGACGGGGTGGGCGCTCTCGAACGCTTTCGTTCCTTTTGCCCCGACCTGGTGCTTCTGGACATCATGATCCCTCGCATGAGCGGCTACGATGTGTGCCGTTCCATTCGAAAAGAGGACCGGGTCACTCCGGTGGTGATGCTCACCGCCAAGGGGCAGGAAGTGGACAAGGTGGTCGGACTGGAGCTGGGGGCTGACGATTATGTGGTGAAACCCTTCGGCATCTCGGAACTGCTCGCTCGGGTACGGTCGGCCCTGCGTCGGGGGGCACTCGCGAAGACCGCATCGGGAGAACGCGCAGCGGAGATCTCCGAGGTTTCCTTCGGGGACGTGCGGATCGATTTCAACGGCATGTGCGGCATCAAAGGCAATGTGCACTTCCCGCTGACGCCGAAGGAAGCGGCATTGCTGCGTTTTCTCTTCGTCCACGAGGGCAGGGTGCTCGACCGCGCCACCCTGCTCGATCACGTGTGGGGCATTTCCTGCGACGTCACCACCCGCACGGTGGATCAGCATGTGGTGCGCCTGCGGCAGAAGATCGAGGACGATCCCGCGGAACCCCGCTTTCTCGTCACCGTCCATGGGGCGGGATACCGGTTCTCCCGTTCCTGACATGAACGACCTTCACGCGCTCCTCGCCGCCTCGGAGTTTCTCTTTCAGGTCATCAAATGGGCCGGTGTGGCCTTTCTTGGCCTTCGACTCCTCGGATCCGAAGGGGTCGTTCCGCTGCTCCCTCAGTTCGTTGTGGTGGAGATGCCTTGGCCTCCGCAATACCTTGTGCTCGGCGCCGTCTTCGGCGTGGTGGACTTTCTGGTGATGCTCGGATACGCCTTCCTGGGCAGGCAGGCGAGCCGCATGTGTTCTCCCCGGGGAGTTCCATGGCTGGAGCGCCTTTGCGGCGGCGTGTTCTTCATTCTCTCCGCATCGCTTGCCCTGTACCGCCGTCAGGGATGAGGGCTTTGCGCCTCCACTCCGCTCCCGGCCGATCCGTGGAGTTGACCTTGACGGAGCAAGCTGCTGTTGCGACGTGACCGAAAGCCCCCTCGCCCTTTACGGGCGAAGGGGCTTTTCGAGATTTCAGCGTTCCGCTCCGAGGGAGGAGACCAGAAAGTCGTACAGTACTTCCGCGGTCTTCGTCACCGTGTCGATCTCCACGTACTCATCGGGGCTGTGGTAGTTGGCACCTTTTGGGCCAAAGACGAGCGTTGGGATGCCGAGACGTGTGCCGAGATAATTGAAATCTCCCACGCTCGAGAAATAGGTCGGCTTCGGTTCCTTTTTCGTGACGGCGACGATGCTCCTGCGGAACGCCGACGTCCAGGGGTTGTCCTCGTCCACCACATAGGGGAGAAAACCGTCGCATTCCGGGTAGGGAGCGTTCCGAAAGGCAAGGCAGACATCTCCGGAGAGTCCGGCCCGTTCGATGGCGGCGGAGACCTCCCGCAGGATCGTCTCCTTGTTCTCGCCGGGAATCACATGGCGAAAAACGGAAAAAGACGCTTGGTCCGGCACGGAGAGCGGTGCGCCGCCGCCGGAAAAGCCCAGGGGGCAGATCGAACCGGGGCCGAGTTTTTCGTGGGTGGCGAGGGGTGTTTTCTCGATCTCCAGCAAAACCTTCGCGGCCTCGACGACGGCGTTGATGCCCAGTTCTGGATTTGCGCCATGGGCGGCGCGTCCCTTGAGAGAGACCGTGTAGTTCCATCCCCCCCGGGCGCCGAGGCCCAGATCGGGAAAGTCGCATCCGGCGAAAGCGCTGGAGGGCTCCGTCACCACCGCCACGTCCGCACCCTCCAGGAGACCGTCCCGGATCAACGCATCCGTTCCCAGGCCGAAGGGACCTTCCTCGTCGCTCACAAGGGTGTAGCACACGGATCCGCGAAAGCGCCTCACCGTTTTCGCAAAGGCTTTCATGGCGAGAAGGATTGCGGCGCATCCTCCCTTCATGTCCAGTGCACCCAGTCCGTAGAGGCGGTTCCCTTCCATTTCCGCCCCGTAGGGGTCCCGGGTCCACCCCTCGCAGAGGTCCACCGAATCCAGGTGACCGTTGAGGACGATGCGAGGCCCTGCCTCAGCCCCTTCAAGCGTTCCGAGGATGTTGACGCCGTGAAAATCGTAGATGGGCTTCACGTGGTAACGGTGCTTTTCCGCGGGAAGGCCGTGTTCGTGAAGCCAGGAGAAAGTGAAGTCCATGATCGCCTCTTCCCGGAAGAAGGGGCTTGGAATGCGCACCAGTTCCGCGAGGAGAGCGCGGCTGGCCGCGTCGGAGAAAAGAGAACCGTTCATCGGAGGAACGCACCTCCCGGTGGTGGAATACGCCGCGGAGAAATACAGGCGGCATTTTACCGTGTCCATCATAGCGCAAAGACGTCGGCTGAACATGTTCTTTGGTGGTGTCTTCGTATCTTTTTTCGAAGTGTCAGCATGTCGGTTCCAATTGACATCATGATGTCATGTCTCATAGAATGCTCGTCAGCTTCGGGTTGAACAACGGTTTTTGCCGGAAGGAAATGTGCCTTTTTATGCGATGGTCACGTCTTTGACGAGCCGATGGGTTCAAGGGTGGTGGTGCGGCGTTCGAAAGGGTTTGGGCCCAAGACGGAAAAGGACGGTTCGTATGTCGGTGGTCTGCATGCCGGAGGAAGGAGAATCGGCCGCTCTCGGGCGGCATATCCAAAGGAGGAAGAACGATGAGAAGAGTTCTTGGAGTTCTTGCGGTGATCAGCGTTCTGCTCGGTGCTTGTGTGGCCTGGGGTGCGGAGGAACCCATCCGTATCGGTTATCTCGCCACACTCACGGGAGAGGGTTCTACCTGGGGCCAACACGAGCGAGACGGCGCCGTGATGGCGGTGGAGGAGATCAACGCCGCGGGCGGCCTTCTGGGGCGGAAGGTGGAACTCGTCATCTACGACGTGAAGGGAAGGGCGGAGGATGCCATCAATGCCGCGCGTCGGCTCGTGACCCAGGACAAGGTCGTCGCCATCGGCGGCACGAACTACAGCTCTCTGAACATTGCCGCCCGACCCATCATCCAGGAGGCGCAGGTTCCCATGATTGGCAGTGCCACCACAAATCCCGTGGTGACCGTGAACCCCGACACGAATGAACCCTGGCCCTACAGCTTCCGCATCTGCTTCACCGATCCCTACCAGGGGTTGGTCATGGCTTCCTACCTGTATCAGAAGCTCGGGCTCAAGACGGCGGCCATCATCGGTGACGTGGGCAGCGACTATTCCGAAGGGATGAAGCAGTATTTCATCGAGACCTTCGAGAAATTGGGCGGAACCGTTGTGGGTTCCTGGGGATTCCGCGGCGGCGATGTTGACTTCCGCGCTCAGCTCACGGAGATCAAGGCGAAGGCACCCCAGGCACTGGCCATGCCGTATCTTTACAAGGAAATGGCCCTCACCATCAAGCAGGCGGCGGAGCTTGATTTTCACCCCGTTTTCATTGGCGGCGACGGCTACAGTCCAAACATGTACGAAATTGCCGGGGACGCAATGGAAGGATCTTGGTGGGTCTCCCACTTCGACTACGACGATCCGGTTCTCCAGCCCATTCTGGAGAAATACCGGAAGCGCTACGGCAAGGACGCCACGGAAATCGGCAACGTGGTCTTCGCCTATGACATCGTTTACTGGATCGCCGATGCGATCCAGCGCGCCGGCAAGGCCGAAGGCCCCGCGGTGCGGGACGCCCTGGAGAGCACCAAGGATCTCAAGCTGGCGCATTTTACCCTCACCCTTGACCCGAAGACCCACAATCCTCTCAACAAGCCCGCGGCAATTCTCCAGTTCCGCAAGGGCAAGCCGGTCTACGTGGAGACCTGGCAGCCTCAGGTGACGTTCTGAGCGACGTCCTTGATCGGCGCCTCCCGCGACTATGCCGCGGGAGGCGCTATCCGGTTTTTCACCATTCGCTGCAGCATGCTCGGCAAAAACAGTTGTGATGCGTTCCCGATGCGGCTATCATGGAGCAGGTTTCTGTGGTGCCTCCGAAAAAAAACGAGGTGCCTGCGGAGCTGTTTTTCGACGGAATCCCTGCTGCTGGAAAGGACCATGGCGATGTGAAGCCGTGGCGGAGGCAAGGAGAAAAGAGGACGACAGAAGGATGGACGCGAAAGAGACGAAAAAAGCCGCAGCGGAAAGACTTGCCCTCGTGAACGGGCGAGTGATCACTATGGATGAGGATCTCCCGGAGGCGGAGGCGATTTTGTTCGAGGGCGGGCGCGTTCGTGCCGTTGGGGGATCGTCGGAGATCCGGCTTCTCGCCGGGGCCGGGGCGGAGGTGGTGGATCTCCGGAAAAGAACGGTTCTTCCCGGTTTTTGCGATACCCACATGCATCTCTTGGCCTACGGCTTCTCCCGGGAGCAGGTGGACCTGAACGGCTGCCGTTCCGTGGAGGAGCTGGTCCGTCGCGGCCAGGACCATCTTCGGATGAACCCGATCTCTCCGGGAACGTGGCTTTTCGGGAGAGGCTGGAACCAGGATTTGTTCGCGGAGAGGCGTCTTCCCTCCAAAGAGGATCTGGACCGCATTTCTCCGGCGCATCCCATCCTCTTCTCCCGCACCTGCGGACACGTGGCGGCGGTCAATTCCGCGGCGCTTCGGGAGGCACACATCACGGCGGACCTCTCGGTTCCCGGTGGCGTGGTGGAGAAGAACGAGGCGGGAGAGCCCTCGGGTATTCTCCAGGAAGCAGTGGTCTTCGAGTGGATGGAGCGGTTCATTCCGGATCCTTCCCTGGAGGAGATGGTCCGGATTCTCGAAAAGAGCGCCGCAGAGGCGCTTTCCCAAGGGCTCACCACTGTGCACAGCGACGACTTTGGTGCGGGGAGAGGAGCGCGTGTTCTGGAGGCGTATCGCCTGCTCGCCGATTCGGGGCGCCTTGGGTTGCGGATTCGGGAGGAGTGTCTGTTGCCTCGCCGAGATGCGCTCGCCGGTTTTCTGGAAAAAGGTCTTCGTACCGGAGACGGGGACGACTGGTTCCGCGTCGGTCCAGTGAAAATCCTCGCCGACGGATCTCTCGGAGGCCGGACTGCGGCGCTTCGCGCTCCCTATGTGGATGATCCCTCCACATCCGGAGTGCCTATTCTTTCCCGGGAGGAGCTGACGGAGCTGGTTTCCCTCGCCCACGAGGCAGGCATGCAGGTGGCGATTCACGCCATCGGAGACCGGACCATCGAACTCTGCCTCGATGTCTTTGAAGAGATTCTGACGTCCCTTCCTCGGGAGGCGAGGCACCGCATTGTGCACGTGCAGTGCGGACATCCCGACCTGTTCCGGAGAATGGCCCGACTGGGTGTGTTGGGAGATATACAGCCCGTCTTCACCGCCTCGGACTGGCCCATGGCGGCCCCCAGGCTGGGGCCGGAGCGGGCCCGTTGGTACAATGCCTGGAAAACCATGAGGGAGTGCGGTGTCCATCTCTCCGGTGGCAGCGATGCTCCCGTGGAGCCGTTCAATCCCCTCTGGGGTCTTGCCGCCGCAGTGACCCGAAAGGACCGGAACGGCGATCCCTCCGGAGGATTTCAGCCCCAGGAGTGCCTTTCCCTGATGGAGGCACTGGAACTCGTCACCACGGGAGGAGCCTTCGCCTCCTTCGAGGAGAACACGAAGGGCAAACTCCTTCCCGGCATGTTTGGGGATGCGGTGATTCTGAACGAGGACCCCTTTACGGTGCCTCCCGAGATGATCAAGGATCTTGCCGTGGATCTCACGGTGAGCGGTGGTGTCGTTCGTTACTGCAGAACCTGAGTTCTTCTCATCCTGCTGGCGTTGACCGAAGGGGGCGGATGGATTATACTGAATTAACAGAATATAATCCGTCGTCGCCACGGTCGCTGAATAATTCGAAAACTCTGAGCGGCCCGGAGTGTCCGGGTTCTCGGAAACACGAAGGAGGAAACGTTCCATGTCCGTAACCGTGGAGGCGCTGCGCGACAAAAACCGTTTCACCATCACCGAAAAGGGCACTACGGATCTCCGCAATGCCATTGAGCATCGGGCCACGTGGTTTTACCTGCTGCTTGACGAAGCCAGAAAAAAAGGACTTTCCTGGGACGAATTCGCCCGGGCCGCCATCTTTCGCTGCGGCCGTTTTCATGGAGAACATAAATTTTCTCCGACGGACTCGCTCGTGCAGTTCGCCCGGGAGTTCGCGAACGAGGACGTGCGGAAGATTTTCGAGATGGACGTCAAGGAATCCACGGAGGAGCGGTTTGTCGTGGAATTTCACTATTGTCCGCTCCTTTCGGCATGGCTCAAGCAGGAGGTTTCCGCCGAGGATGCGGCGCATCTTTGCGATATCGCCATGGATGGGGACCGGGGGATTCTCGACGCCTTCCCCGCGTTTGCCTTCGATCTCCAGTGCACGCTTGCGCAAGGTGCGGAGGTCTGCCGGGTTGTGGTGACCCGGCGCTCCTCAACTTCTTCAAAATGATACGGCAATTTTGTGGTGTAGGGGAGGAGGTGAAGGCCACTCGAGACGGGCGCGTGCAGTTCGTTGAAACGTTGTCCGTTCCAGCCGGGCCGGGGGATTTCTGATCCCGTCGGCGTGTTTTCGGAAAATGGAGGTGCCATGTTGATGATGAAGAAAATTCTTGTCCTGTCCTTCTGCCTTCTGCTTCTCGCCTCCGCGGCCTTCGCCGCGGACCCCATCAAGATCGGGTATCTGGCCAACCTGACGGGTGACGCCGCCACGTGGGGCACTCACGAGCGGGACGGCGCCATTCTCGCCGTCGAGGAGATCAACGCCGCAGGCGGCGTGCTCGGACGTCCCCTGGAACTCATTGTCTACGATGTCCGCGCTCGTGCGGAGGATGCCATCAATGCGGCCCGGCGCCTTGTCCAGGAGGACAAGGTGGTCGCCATCGGCGGCACGAACTTCAGTGGGCTCAACATTGCCACGTACCCCATCGTTGCCGAGGCGAAGGTTCCCCAGATCGGCAGTTTCCCCACGAATCCCGCCGTCACGGTGGACCCGGCGACGGGACAGGCACGGCCTTATTCCTTCCGCATCTGCTTCACCGACCCCTATCAGGGCAAGGTCATGGCGGAATATCTCTTCAACAAGCTGGGTGTCAAGAAGGCCGCGATCATCCGCGACGTGGGCAGTGACTATTCGGAAGGGCTTTCCGAGTATTTCGTGAAGACCTTCGAGGGACTCGGCGGCACGGTGGCGGCGAACGAAGCCTTCCGCGGTGGTGACGTGGACTTCCGTGCGCAGCTCACGAACATGAAGAACAGCGGCGCCGAGGCCGTGGCCATGCCCCTTCTCTACAAGGAAATGGCCCTCATCATGAAGCAGGCCGCGGAACTGGGCTGGAAGCCGATCTTCATCGGTGGCGACGGCTACAGTGCCAACATGCACGAGATCGCCGGCGACGCCATGGTGGGAAGCTATTGGGTCTACCACCTCAGCTTCGACGATCCCATGCTGGAGCCTCTGAAGGCAAAGTTCGAGAAACGTTTCGGTGCGGCGCCCACGGAAGTTGTAAACACCGTGGCGGCCTACGACATCATCTACTGGATCGCCGACGCCATCAAGCGCGCCGGCAAGGCGGAGGGTGAGGCCGTCCGGGATGCCATCGAAGACACGAAGGACCTGAAGCTCTTCCACTTCACTCTCACGGTGGACAAGGCGACTCACAATCCGCTCAACAAGCCTGCGGCTATTTTGCAGTTCAAGGACGGCTCCGCGAAATTCCTCGAGATGTACGCGCCGCAGTCCGAGTTCTAAGTCCGGGACGGATCTTTTTTAAAGACACGCACGGCAAAAGGGGCGCCTTCTGAAAAAGGCGCCCCTTTTGCCGTGCGTGCGTTTTTTCGCCGTTTGGGTCAGTGTTCTTTGACGAGCCCCGCCAGGCGGGTGATGCCTTCCCGGATGCGATCCTCGGGCATGTAGGAGAAATTGAGGCGCATGGTGTTGCTCCCGCCGCCGTTGGCGTGGAAGGGTTCACCGGGAACGTAGGCCACTTTCCGGGAGATGCTCTCCGCGAGAAGCGCTTTTGTGTCGATTCCCTCGGCGAGGCGGAGCCAGAGAAAAAGGCCGCCTTGGGGAAAGGGGAAGGATGCGGCGTTTCCCATGGTTTCCCTGATCGCCTCGGCCATGCAGTTTCTTCTGGTTTTGTAGAGTGCCCGAATTCTGGCGACCTGAGCGTTCACGTCGAATCGCTCCAGGTAGGTGTCGATCTGCATTTGGCTGATGGTGGAGGGCTGGAGATCCGCCGCCTGCTTGGCGAGGATGATCTGTTCCAGAATGGCGGGAGGTGCGATGAGCCACGCCACCCGTAATCCTGGAGCGAGAATTTTCGAGAAGGTTCCGAGGCTGATCGTGAGATCCGGATTGCCCAGAGCGCGGAGGGAGGGAAGAAACTCTCCCTCGAAGCGGAGTTCTCCATAGGGGTTATCTTCCACGACGGGGACACCGAAACGGTCCGCCAGGTCGGTCAAGGCTCTGCGCCGTTCCAGGGACCAGGAACGCCCCGTGGGATTTTGAAAGTCGGGAATGACATAGATGAACCGTGCCTGTTTTTCCGAGGCGAGCTTTTTCTCCAGATCGTCCGGGAGCATCCCCTCGTCGTCGGTGGCGACGTCGACGAAGCGGGGGCCGTAGGCCCGGAAGGCGGAGAGTGCCGCGAGATAGGTAGGGTTCTCGCAGAGGACCACATCGCCCTCATCAAGGAAGATCTTCCCGAGAAAGTCCAGTGCCTGCTGGGAGCCGCTGACGATCTGAACATCCTCCATGCGGGTGTTTGCGTTCCAGAGTGCGCAGGATCTTTCGGCGATCTTTCGCCGCAGCGAGGGGAGTCCTTCCGCGAGGGAGTACTGCAGCGCCTTCGTTCCCGCGGTTTCCAGAACGATGGACACAGCTTCGCGGAGTTCCTCCACGGGGAAGGCTTCCGAAGCGGGAAGACCTCCCGCGAAGGAGATGATCTCGGGATTCTCCGTTACCTTGAGGATCTCCCGTATTTCCGATCTGTTCATGTGTTTCATGCGGCGTGCAAAATGAATCATGTCCGTATCTCCCCGCCTTTCCGTTGTCTCTTTTTGCATCCGTAAAATTCCTTTCCGCGGAGTTCCCTCTTGTCTGTGAAATTGTCCGTGAAAGCTCTTTGCAGAGAAAAAACTCTTCTTAAATTGACAGCATAGTGGGAATCTCGGAAAATAACAGATACAGATTTTTTGGGAAAGGACAAAACAGAAGGAGAGCTTTTCTCCGGAGGAGATGCGAAAGAAGGGATATCTTCCCGTCTTTTCCGGAAAACAATCGCACGCCTTCCGCGACAGGAAAAAGAGGTGTCGTTTCGACTGTGACGTGACAGGGCACAGGATGGGGCTCTCGGATGAAAAGGACGGGACCTTCCGGTGGAACGGAGGCAGCGGATGGAGAAGAATTTCCTCTACATGGGCGTGGCGGAGGAATTGGCAGCACGGATCCGGGGCGGCGAATTCGCCGTGGGAGACCGGCTTCCCTCTTTACGGGAACTGCGCCGCCGGACCGGCTTCGGATTGGCTACGGTCTATCAGGCGTATCTGGAACTGGAGCGGCGCGGACTGGTCGTTTCCCGTCCCCGGTCGGGGTTCGTCGTGGAAGGAGGGCGTCCTTCGCTTCCGTTGCCCGAGACGTTCCGTGGTGTTCCCGATCCCCTTCACCCCACGCGGAGCGCTCTCGCCGCAGCGGTGGTGGAAGCGGCGGCGACGCCCTCCATTCTTCCCCTCGGAGGGGCGTCCCCGTCGCCGGAATTGATGCCCAGGGCTTTTCTCGCACGCCTCACGCGAGAGGTCTTGCGCCAGGAGATGGATTCCGTCGTGGGATACGAACACCCCAAGGGCTATCCGGAGTTGCGGCGCCGCATTGCTCGGAGATGCCTGGGACGGGCCGGATTTTTGTCTCCGGAGGAAATTGTCATCACCAATGGCGCGACGGAGGCGGTTTCCCTCTGTCTTCGGGCCGTGACGCAACCGGGAGATGCGGTGCTCGTGGAGAGTCCGGCCTATCACGGTTTTCTGCAGATCATGGAGGATTTGGGACTCTTTGCCCTGGAAGTGCCCGCCCGCCCTGACCGGGGGCTTGATCCTGCCCAGGTCGAAGCCGTTCTGGCGCAACGAAAGGTCGCGGCCTGTCTGGTTGTGCCGAATGTGAACAATCCACAGGGCTTCATCATGAAGAATGAGGACAAGGAAGCTCTGGTGGAAATTCTCACCCGTCGTGACATTCCCGTCATTGAGGACGATACCTACGGAGAGCTGGCCTACGGAGAGGAGCGTCCGCGCATGCTTCGGGCCTTCGACCGCAGAGGCTTGGTCCTTTCCTGTTCGACCTTCTCCAAGACGCTCGCCGCGGGAATGCGTCTGGGGTGGGCAGCGGCGGGGCGTTTTTCCGAGAAGGTGGCGCGGTTCAAGCTCAACGCAAGCGTGGGGACGGGAAGCCTGCATCAGCGGGTAGTGGCGTCGGTGCTCGAGAAGGAGCCTACCTTCGAGCGGCACCTGCGGCATCTGCGGAACACCTTCCGCCGCTCCATCGATCTCGCGAGGCGCGGTGTGGAGCGGCATTTTCCCGAGGGAACGCGTCTTTCGGCGCCCCAGGGAGGCGCTCTCCTCTGGGTGGAACTTCCTCCCGGCGGCGATTCCCTCGAACTCTACAGGCGGGCGCTCGAGTCCCGCATCGCCATTCTCCCGGGCCTGATCTGTTCCACCACCGATGCGTACCGGAGATACATCCGTCTGAACTGCGGGCATTTCTGGAGCGAGGAGTTCGACGAGGGAGTGCGTGTTCTCGGGGGTATCGCCCACACGTTCGCGAAAGCGTGAGTGCCTTTCGGGAGGAGTCGCGTTGTCGCGTTCATTTTCCAGTGTGGTGTAGCGCGGTTTTTCCGGAAATCACGCCGGGGAGAGCGGTGGCGTATGCACTCTTCCCCCCGGCGTGGGTTCTGTGGCGGTCAGCGTCGCCGGAAGAGGAGAAGGAGCGGAAGGGCGAGCAGCAGCGCGCCCGCGGTTTCCCCTCCGAGAACGCATCCTCCGCCTCCGGATCCGCCCGGGCCCGGCGTGAGCGTCGGTGTGGTGCTTCCCGTCCCGGCAAAGGCCTTGAGGCACACGTTTGCGTTTCCGCTGATCGTGGTGAGATCATCCCAGTCGCCGCCGGTGCCGGTGGTGCTGACAAAGCTTTGTCCTGGTTGGGCGGTGGCCTTGTCGGAGTATCCTGCAACGGAATATTCCACGGGGATGAGCGTGTCGCAACCGGGAGTGGCAAGTTTTACCACGACAGAAAATTTCTCTCCCGCCGCAAGGGAGATGGGGTGAGCGAGGGGAATCGTGCGATAGCCGGGGACAGCAAGAGTACCTGCGGTATGTGCTTCTGAAACCCTTGTTCCGGAGACGGGGTCGTCGGCCATGACTCCGGTGTAGAGGTCGATCTCGTAGGTTGTGTTCGGAACGTCGGTGTAGAAGGCAACTTCCCTGATCGGTTCGGAGGATGTGGCGGTGAAGATGTTGGCGAACCACGCCGTGGAAAAGCCGGGAGAGAAGAGCTGGCCTACCCATCCGAGGGGATCGTACTGATAGATGGTTATGTCATGGGTGGCCGGTTCCGAGACATAGGCCACCACCTCGGAGGTGTTCAGGGGAGCGTCTTCATAGGAGAGCCAGAAGTACCCCGCGTTGCCCCAGGCACTTCCCCAACTGTTCTTGATGAGCCAGGCCCCATCGGAGGCGGGGGTATTTCGACCGAAATTTTCTTTGGGGAAGGCGTCGTCCCAGCCCACCACCAATACCTGGTGATCCAGATCTTCGGATCCGCCCGAGGCAACATAGAGGGCGTTGGTGACGCTGTTCCAGGAATCGGGATCTGCGGTGGCCATGTACACCGCCACGGAAAGTGCGCCGTAGGTCATGAGAGCCTGCTTCATTCTGGCTATATTGTAGCTTGATCCGTTCCGGATCGGCAGATAGAGTGCGTCCCGCACGCGAACCCGGGGAGCGCGGCTCGTGGCCGCACCGGGCAGTCCCGAATAAGGGTCGTCGCTCTCCAGGACGGGGCCGGTTCCGCGGGCGACGAGCGCGACGGATCTCCACGAATCACCTCCCATGTTGTAGGGATCGCAGGGGGCATCGCAGGTGAAAGCTGGGAGGGTGACGGTACCGGTGTCCTCGTCGGAATATCCGAACCAGGAGTGGTGTCGCTCGGAGAGGTCCAGCGTTGCTTCGCCGTTTTTGAGCAGATTGGACTCCACGGAGCCAAGGGCCGCGAAGGCCCAGCAGGTACCGTAGGCGCCCTGGTCGCGCACGGCGGTCACGTAGCTCGTTCCTCCCACGTTCCGCAGGTCGTAGCTGGCGGGGAGACTTTTTACACGGAGGTCCAGGGCCGTTTCGGAGAGGGTCGTGATGTGGCGCAGGTTCACCGGCGAGGGGACATACCCCTTTCCGTGCTCGCCTGCCGTCCGTGTGGCAAGCGTTTCTGTTTCTCCCGCCGCTTGCCATTTCAGAAAGGCCGGATTTTGGGGGGCGAAGCGAAACGGCGTCTCTGCGAAGGATGGCTGGGTCGGGAACATAAGAAGGGTGAGGAACGAGAAAAGCAACAGAGATGCTCCAATCCGGTTTCGCATGGGCGGTCACGCTCCTTGGATGAGGTGGGTGTTTCTGGAGCTTACGTTCTGTGCGCTCTTTGTGCAAGGGGGAGAAATAAGTTATCCCGAGGCTACCCGGCGGGGCTGTTTCGGCTGCGGAGAGAGACGGGGAAACTCCGGGACGGGAAATTCCGCAGAGGATAATGAGCACATGGACGACCTCGTTCTCAGGAACGAATTCCCCTCCGGGGAATATCCCAAAGCGCGTATAATGAGCATATGGACGACCTCGCTCCCTGCTCCGGAATGGACATCTACAGCATGAGGTGGTGGAGTGGTACATGAAAACGAAAGACCATGCGGCATTTTCGGGGGAAGCCGAAGACGCCGGGCGGGAATCCCTCCGGAACGCCCCGAATCGGGAGGAACTTCTCGTGCGGCGTGCCCGGACAGCGTCGCGGATCGGTACCCAGGGGCTCCTGTTGAATCTCTTTCTCACTCTGTTCAAATATCTTGCCGGGTATGTGGGACGAAGCGCCGCCATGATTGCCGACGCGACGCATTCCCTCTCGGATCTTCTCACGGATGTGGTTGTGGTGCTCGGGTTTCGCTTCGTGCAGAGGCCCGAGGACGAAGGACACGATTTCGGTCACGGAAGGATCGAGACCGTTCTCGCCCTGCTTTGCGGTGCCTTTCTGGCTCTTGTGGGTGTGGGCATTTTCTGGACCGCCGCAGTGCGGCTCCTCGAAATCCGCCGGGGTGTGCTTCCGGCCGCTCCGGGAGGCATTGCGCTGTTCGCGGCCGTTCTGTCCGTCGTGTCCAAGGAGTGGCTCTACCGCTACACACTTCTCTGGGGGCGCCGCCTCGACAGCAGCGTGCTCGTGGCGAAGGCCTGGGATCATCGCTCGGACGCTCTTTCCTCCGTGGGAACCCTGGTGGGCATCGGCGGCGCCTTTTTTCTCGGAGAGCAATGGCGCTTGCTCGATCCCCTGGCGGCGCTGGTCGTGAGCGTCTTCGTCGTCCGAGCATCGCTGCCCATTCTTCGGGAGAGCCTCCACGAACTGACGGACGGCTCTCTGGACAACGAACTGGAGACGCGCATCACCAACGTGATCCGCAATACCCCTCTCGTGACCGATTGCCACGCCCTGCGCACGCGGCGTCTCGGCTCCTACGTGGCCCTGGAGGCTCATGTTCTTGTAGGGCGGCATCTTTCCATCGTGGAAGCCCACGACGTCACCGAAGAAATCGAGGTTCGCCTCCGCCGCATGTTGGGAGAGGCGAGCCTCGTGAACCTTCATGTGGAGCCCGAACCGCAGGAAAGAGAATCCGTCCCGTCGAAGGGGACGTAGTTCGACATAGCCCCCGGTTCGGATCGCGAAAAAAGCGAGCTGTCACTTCACGGATGGCATGTTTCCCGCCTGGTTTTCGGCGTGGTTCCCGCCTCTCTCGATTTCACGTTCCGCTGCGGAGCGCACTTCCGCCGCAATGTCCTTTGCCCTGGAGGAAGCTGCGGCCACGGCCTTCATGAATGCCGTTCGGATACGGCTTTCCTCCAGTTCGTACAATCCCTCGATGGTGACGCCTCCCGGCGTCGTGACCTGGTCGCGCAGTTCTGCAGGGTGTTTCCCCGATGCGAGGAGGAGCTGTGACGCGCCGATGGCGGTATGCGCTGCGGCGCGGAGTGCAATGTCCCGGGGAAGTCCGACCCGGAGGGCACCGTTGATCATGGATTCCACCACGGTGTAGATATAGGCTGGCCCGGATCCCGACATGGCGGTGAGTACGTCCAGGAACTGTTCGTCCACCTGTTCGCATTCACCCAGACATGCGAAGGCCGCCCGGGCGAGCGTCATGTCCTCCTCCGTCGTTCGGTCGTCACGGCAGAAGACCGTGTATCCCCGTCGCACGAGCACGGCGGTGTTGGTCATGGCCCGCATCAATCTCGCTTCCGACGTCGCCTTTTTCATGAGTTCGAGCGTGACGGCCGCGGCGAAGGAGACCACGAGTTTTCCCGCACAGGCCGGAGCGATGTTCCGAAGCACGGGGATCACCTGGCCCGGCTTGACGGCCAGGATGACCAGATCGGCTTTCTCCGCCGCACTCAGATTGTTCGGAGTGATTTCCGCGCCCTTTTGCCGCAATCTCTCCAGCCTGTCTACTTTCCTTCGCGTGGCCGTAACCGTGCAGTAGGGGAGCAATGCCTCGGTGATGGCACCTCCGATGACGCCCGCTCCGATGACTGCGATCTTTCTGTTTCGAAACCGTTCCATGCCCATCCCTCCGAAGACGATTCCCCGGAGGAGCGACGGACGTTTGCAGCCCGAGCTCCTCCGGGGCGTTGGCGTGTCGATATTGCGGAAGTATAGCACTCCGAGAGAAGGGGAATGTCGTGGATATTGCATATCCGGCGGGGTGTCCGGGCATGGTGCAAAAATGTCACCGCGCTTTTGAAAATGTGCGGAAACGTTCATTGTTCATCATGCGGTAAGCGGATCATTCGCGTCATCGGCGCTTCTTTTCGGCCCTCCGGGACGCCGGGCGCCGAAGGAGAAAGCCGAGGGGAATGCTCCATGGAAACAGTGTTCCCGGGCCGATATGGCAGCCGCCTCCTCCGGTGGCATTGCTCGCGGGAGCTTCTGAGATGGGCGGGGAGGGGGAGGTGGGAGGAGTCGGCGTGCCGGACGGCACGGAGGTGATGGGTGGCGTAACGGATGGAAAGGACGTCGGTGTTCCGGTCGGCGTTCCTGTCACGTTCGGAAGCGGAGAGAAAGTGGCACGAAGCGTGTGGTCTCCGTGGAGTTCTTCGAGGTTGACGCCCAGATGTGTTTCCGCCCTCTCTACGGGAACGGAGAGACGCAGGGGAGACTGGTCCAGAAAAACCGCATCGATGCGATATCCCTGGGAGGCTGAAACGGCAAAGCGTTGTTTCTCGCCGAATCGACCTCGTATTCTTCCCGATGGGGTGATGGTTCCTCCCTGACCGGCTTCGGCGATGACGAGCCAACCCGGAGCGAACAATGCCCGTACGTACCGGTCTCGGTCGAGAAGAAGGTTCACGGACGGGCTCGTTCCCGTCACGTCGCCGCTCCATCCGTCGAAGAGCGGAATGTATTCCGCTGCGACGGCAAGGCCGATCAGGCTTCCCGCTTCATAGCTCAGGGAGTTTCTGCGCGGGTCCACTCCGGAGAACAAGTGGTCCGCCTCTTTCGCGGCGAGCGGCGGAAGAAGAGATCTCGTTTCGCGGTTTTCCGTGAAGGAATCCCCCGGCAGGCTGCGTTCCACTTCTCCCGTGCCGGAGATGCCGAGAGTGAGAATTTTTCTGTGCCAGGACTGGTAGGCCCCGATGTCGGGAGAGATTGCCTCGGGGCGTGCAACACCTCGTTGGTCGCTCGACACGACCTCCGGGGAATCGGAAATGCCCCTCGCCACAGCGGCGCTTTCCGGGAGAAGCGCACATGTCCTGGTGGGGCCGCCGTTCCAGTTCGGCGTATCCAGCAGGGGGTCGGCACCACTGTTGCCCGTGCCTCCGTAATTTCCTTCGACGATGCAGTATTCCACGACGGGCGCGGTTCCCGCATGCCGGATCTGCCCCTTGTCGTTGCTCCAGAGAATGTTGTTCCGGAGTTGTGCCGTTCCCCCGAGAATGTACAGCCCGCCGCCGTTTCCGGCGATATTTTCCACCAACGTACAGTGTCGCAGGCGTAGCGTGCCGTTCTGCTCGTAGACCGCTCCACCGGCCGAAGAGGCGCGGTTTCTGGTGAAGGTGGTGTTCACCGCGTCGAGAGTGCCCTTTGCGAGGAAAAAAGCGCCCCCGACGGAACTCGATCCCGAAGAGGCGTTTGCCATGAAATGACTGCTTTCGACGGAGAAATTCCCTCCTGAGGAGGCCGCGCCTCCACCCCTGGCGGACAGATTGTTCCGAAGAGTACAGTCTTTCAGAAGAGGCGATCCGCTTTCGTTAAAAAAGGCACCGCCTTGGCCGGAGGATGCAACAGTCGTGTTCCCGGAGAAGGTGCAGCGTGCCAGAATGGGTTGGCCGGAACTGGTGTATGCGCCACCGCCACGCTTGCCCGCAGTGTTGTCCGAAAAGAGACACCCCGAGAGCACCGGTTTCCCCGAGTGTGTGTAAAATCCGCCGCCGTAGTCACCGGCACGGTTTCCAAAGAAAAGACATGTTTCGATCATGGGGCTGCCGGTGTCGGTGTACATGCCGCCCCCGAAATTGTTCGCGGCGTTCCCCACGAACACGCAGTTGCGGATGACCGGGCTTCCCTGGGCGCTTGTGCACCCTCCTCCCGAGACGGAGGCATTTCCGCCGGTGACCACGAAACCGTCGAGGATCGTTGTCGCGTCGGCGCCGGTGACCATCGTCACCACGGTGTTGCTGTTTGCTCCGCGGACGCAGTCCGCGCTGACGGTGATTCCTCCCTCGACGCAGAGGTCATCGCCGGCGAGGTCCCCCGTGAGGATGGTGGTATGACGCCTCCAGTCCCTCTGGTCCCGGTCCGTCTCGTTTCCCGCGAAGCCGCCGTAGAGAGCGACGTTTTTCTTGAGGAGAAACGTCCTGTTCCGGTTCATTTCCAGGGAAGGGCGGTAGGTCCCCTGGGCGATGCGGAATTCGTAGGCTGTTTCTCCCCCGGCGTTCACGGCGGCAAGCGCATCGTGGAGTTCCGCCTCACCGAGGGCATTGCTCCAGTCGACGCCATTTCGCGCACCGCCGCCGGATGGAGTGACGTATCGCACCAGCGCTTCGGCAAAAACGGCGGAGGAAAAGGCCGAAGCCAGCCAGAGGAAGGCGAAGAGGATTTTCATGACCTCTTTCGTGCGTCTGGAAAAGTGGCCTGTGTGGAGGATCCTCATTTTGACTTCTTCGTAAAGAGATGCGGCGGGCACATTGACGGAAAATTTCGGAAATTGAAGAGACCGCAAGGGGATCCCTCGTTTCCTCTGTGATTTCTATCGTGATCAGTATAGCAGATACCTTGAAAATACTGGAAAAACTGGATTTAAGAGAATTTCAGTAGGGTTTTAAAAAAACATCCTGAATGCTGGCTACGTGGAGGTCATGCCTTGTAAAAGAGTCGAAATACGTATTTTGGAGGGGGTGTTGACGTATTCCTGTGCTGTTGTCTGGAAATTTACATAGCATGTTGACACGACGAATAGCATGCACAATAATGAGTGTCGCGATTTTTCCAGAAGTTCAACGGTTTATGGCACACGGACTCCGGCATTTTGCGAGTTGTCGGGAGATGGACGAATCGCTGCGGGATGTGGGGGAGAAGTTCCGGCATATCGTGGAAACGAATCGGGAGGTGTTAGGATGGACGCGAATCAGTACATCGATGAAATCATCCAGGACGTATTGACCAAGTATCCCTGGCAGAAGGAGTTCAACCAGGCTGCGCTGGAAGTTCTGGAGTCGATGCGGCTCGTCATCGAGCGATATCCGAAATATGCGGAGCACCGTATCCTCGAGCGGCTCATCGTTCCTGACAGGGTCGTCGTTTTCCGGGTTCCCTGGCAGGACGATCACGGAGGATACCAGGTCAACCGTGGGTTCCGCGTCCAGTTCTCCAACGCTCTCGGCCCCTACAAGGGCGGCCTCCGACTTCATCCCACCGTTAACCTCAGCGTTCTCAAGTTTCTCGGCTTCGAGCAGATCTTCAAGAACAGCCTCACCGGTCTCGCCCTCGGCGGCGCCAAGGGCGGCAGCGACTTCGATCCCAAGGGAAAATCCGATGACGAGGTCATGCGCTTCTGCCAGGCCTTCATGAACGAGCTGTTCCACTACATCGGCCCCGACACGGATGTGCCCGCCGGAGACATCGGCGTGGGGGTTCGGGAGATCGGCTATCTTCTCGGACAATACAAGATGCTTACCCGCATCTACGCGGGGGGCGTTCTCACGGGCAAAAGCATTCATTGGGGCGGCAGCCTCATCCGGACGGAGGCCACGGGCTACGGTCTCGTCTACTTCGTGGATGAAATGCTCCGCATCCGGGACGACGAAATCCGGGAAAAACAGGTTCTCGTCTCCGGATCGGGCAATGTCGCCCAGTACGCCATCGACAAGGTGAACCATTTCGGAGGCATTCCCATCAGTTGTTCCGATTCGAGCGGCACGGTCATCGACCTCGACGGTATCCGGGGAGAAAAGTTCGACTTCCTGCTGGACCTCAAGAACGTCCGGAGAGGGCGCATCGCCGAGTACGCCGAACGTTTTCGCACAGCGACGTTTTATCCAGGCAAGCGCCCCTGGGGGCTCGCGCCCGCGAAGATCGCTCTTCCCTGTGCCACGCAGAACGAACTGGACCTGGACGATGCGACGGCTCTCGTGGAGAACGGTTGCATGTGCGTGGCCGAAGGGGCGAACATGCCCACCACCCCGGAGGCGGTGGCCTATCTTCAGGGACACGGTGTTCTCTTCGGTCCCGGCAAGGCATCCAACGCGGGTGGCGTGGCCACTTCGGGGCTGGAAATGTCCCAGAACAGCCTGCGCCTCAGTTGGACCCGCGAGGAAGTGGACGAGAAGCTCCGGGGTATCATGCGCTCCATCCACAAGCGGTGCCGCGATGCGGCGGAGGAGTTCGGCACGCCGGACAACTACGTCAACGGAGCCAACATCGCGGGTTTTCTTCGCGTTGCCAAGGCTATGGACGATCAGGGATTGGTGTAGGCGAACCGGTTTTCCTGTTGTTGCGGTTACGGAAGAAACGAGCAAGGGCCTCCCGAAATTCGGGAGGCCCTTTTGCGGTTCTGTCGCGTGTTTTGTCTTATGCCGTGGTGTCCACATGTCGTCCGGAAGGTGCGTCCCCGTCGCTTTCGTCGGAGGCGTACACGTTTTGCCATGCCGGATTCCAGGCAGTTGGGCCGACCTGTTTTTTCTTTTTTCGGAATGTTTCCTGGAGAGCGTCTTCTTCGTCCCGAAAATCCTCCCTGCCCTCGTCTCGGGAAAAGTGTTCACGGAACACGTCATCCCAGGGACGGTTTTTCCGGGGGTCCTTCTTCTGTCCCTTCGGGTTCACTCGCCTCGGATTGACGGGGTCCACAGGAGCGATTGCAGTAACGCCGTCGATGCGCCGTTCCATGCCTCGCACCTCCTTTTCGAGGGATTGCAAAGAGGCAACACCTCTTCCCAGAGAATGTATCGGTTCTTGCCCGAATGGACCGAAGCTGTTTACAAAAATGAGTCTCAAGGCCCATGCAAACATGGATGAAATATGATAGGGTCTTCCGCTAGAAAGATAAAGGATATTGTGCCAGGATCAGCACCCTTTAATCGGGTTCCGTGAGGCCCGGAAGGAGGAAAACGCAATGCGGAGAGGGAATTGTACTCGGAAAACGGTTGCCGTGATGGCGAAGGCATGCTTTTCCGAAGGCATCTTACCGGAAGAAAAATCCGGACATATGGTGGGATCGGTAACGGTCGTGTTCTCTTCCGAAGAGGACACGACCGTTTTTTATGCATGAGGAGGGATATCCCATGACATGGCAGGAAAAGGCCCGGGTACAGACCGCCCAGGAGATGGACCGCTCTCTCCGGCGCATGGCCCACGAGATCGTGGAACGGAACAAAGGGCTCGACGGGGTGGTGCTCGTGGGCATTCAACGCAGGGGGGTTCCCCTGGCGGAGCGGATCGCAAAGCTGCTGGAGAAGTTCGAGGGCGTGCTTCCTCCTCAGGGAAAACTGGACATTACCCTTTACCGGGACGATCTCTCCCTGCGGTATCCCCAGCCCCTTCTCCGGGGGACGGACGTTCCTTTCGACCTCTCGGGACGTAAAGTGGTCCTCGTGGACGACGTGCTCTACACGGGCCGCACCGTCCGGGCCGCGCTGGATGCCCTGATGGACCTTGGACGCCCCGCGTCGGTGCAGCTTGCGGTGCTCGTGGACCGGGGACACCGGGAACTGCCTATCCATGCGGACTACGTGGGCAAGAACCTGCCCACCTCCCAGGCGGAAGTGGTGGAAGTACGGGTCGCCGAAATCGACGGTGCCGACGAAATCTGGATCTGTGAAAAGGTGGAGGAACAGGCATGAGCTGGATGCATCGGCATCTTCTCGACGTGGATGCCCTTTCGAGACCGGAAATGGAACTGTTGCTGGATCAGGCGGTGCACATGGAGGATCTCCTCGACCGCCCCATCAAGAAGGTGCCCGCTCTGCGGGGGAAGCTGGTGGTGAACCTCTTTTTCGAACCCTCCACGCGCACCCGGGTCTCCTTCGAACTGGCGGAAAAATTCCTCGGCGCCGACGTGGTGAACTGGGCCGCTTCGGGGTCGAGCACGAGCAAGGGAGAGACGCTTCGAGATACCGCGTGGACACTGGAGGCCATGGGAGCCGACGCGGTGGTGGTCCGTCACGGTATGCCCGGCGTTCCCTGGTATCTCAGGGAGAAGCTGCGAAAGGCCTCGGTCTTCAACGCCGGTGACGGCGCTCACGCACATCCCACTCAGGCCCTGCTCGACGTCTACACGGTGTGGAAGCACTGCAACCGCTCCCTGGACGGGCTTCGCGTCGCCATCGTGGGGGATGTGCTCCACAGCCGGGTGGTGCGGAGCGATGTGCAGGCCTTCCGCCTTCTCGGCGCGGAGGTGGTCCTCTCCGGGCCGAGAACGCTCATGCCCCTCGAGACGGACGCCCTCGGAGCCGTCTACGAACCCGACCCCGCCAAGGCCGTTGAGGGCGCGGATGCGGTGTACCTTCTGCGCATCCAGAAGGAGCGGGCACTGGAGGGACTCTATCCCACGGACGACGAATACCATCGCCGCTGGGGCGCCGACGAGGAACTGATGGCCCGGGCGAAGAAGGGCGCCTTCGTGATGCACCCCGGCCCCATCAACCGCGGCGTGGAGATTGCCTCCGCCGTCGCGGACGGGCCGAACAGCCTCATCCTGGACCAGGTGCGCAGCGGTGTGGCGGTGCGCATGGCCCTGCTCTATCTCTGCATGGGAGGAATGGAAGCATGAGCACGGAACGCATGGAACACTACTGCGGCGGAGAAGTGCCGCTGCTGCTCAAAGGTGGACGCATTTTCGACGGGGAACGGTTTCTCGACGGCGTTACGGACGTCCTTCTCGAGGATGGACGCGTGCGTGCCCTGGGAAAGGACCTGCCCTCCCCGGAAGGGGCGAAGGAACTTCACCTCTCCGGACTTCTGATCTGCCCCGGTTTCATCGACCTGCACGGACACTTCCGAGATCCCGGGCAGACCTGGTGCGAGGATCTCGTCTCCGGATCCCTCGCCGCGGCGGCGGGTGGCTATGCCGTTGCGGTGGCCATGCCCAATACCCTGCCTCCCCTCGACAACGATGCGCTCGTGCGGGACGTGATGGAGCGGGGGCGACGGGCCGGAGGCGCCCGTATTCTTCCCGCTGGGTGCGTGAGCAAGGAGCGTAAGGGAGAAGAGATGGCGGAACTCGCCGCCATGGCCGACGCGGGGGCGGTGTTCTTCACCGACGACGGTGCTCCCGTGCTGCGGGCGCGGCTGCTCCGGAACGCCCTGCTCTATACGAAGGATCTGGGCGTGCGGGTCCTGGAACACCCCGAGGAAAAGGATCTCACGAAGAGCGCCCAGGTGACGGAAGGGCGCTGTTCCGCCCTGAGCGGCATGCGTGGGTTTCCGATCTCCGCGGAAGTCCTTGGCGTCCTGCGCGCCCTTGTTCTTGCCAGGGAGACGAACTGTGCGGTGCACCTCACTCATGTGAGCACCGCCGCGGCGCTGGAGGCAATCCGTGCCGCCAAGGCGGACGGAGTGGATGTGACCTGCGACGTGACGCCTCATCACCTGGTCCTCTCCGAGGAGGATGTGCTTCGGAGCAATCTCAACGCCGCCTTCAAAGTGAACCCGCCGCTGCGGAGTGCCGCCGACCGGGATGCGCTTTGGCGGGGCATCGCCGACGGAACCGTGGATGCCATTGCCACGGATCATGCTCCCTGGCACGAGGATGAAAAGGATCTTCCCTTCCAGGAGGCCAATTTCGGCATCGCTTCTTACGAATGCGCCGTTGGTGCGGTGCTGGACTATCGGCGGAACGCCGAGCCGGAGGTTCCTCTCGAGCGGCTGCTTGCGCTCTGGACCTCCC